>JAYWEQ010000166.1:0-40373 GCA_043779185.1 Pseudobdellovibrionaceae bacterium | reverse complement strand
GGGTTATTTAGCTCATGGGCAACACCGGCCACCAATTGTCCCAAGCTGATCATTTTTGCTGAATGCACAAGCTTGGTTTGCGTTTCGCGCAAATCTTTGTTGGCGGCTTCTAGCTCGTCAATTTTCTTTTTTAAATCTCGGCGAGCTTGCGAAATTTTCAAGCTCATTTGATTAAAGCTTTCAGTGAGAAGGCCAATTTCTGTGTCGTTTTTAACTGGGATCGTGATGACTTGCTCTTGGCTTTCAAAGGATTGCAGAGCTTCGACCAACTCATACAATGGTTTTAAAACCCAACTACTTGTAAAAAAGATTGTAATAATCAGCAGCAAAACGACAGCGCTGACAACTGATATAAACGCATAATTCACTTTCTTAAGAACGGCTTTCACATCCCCTTTGGAGGCCCCTGGTGCAATGAAAAAGTTTGTTTGACCCCACTCAATCGGGTAAACAACAAAACCGTAAGGTTCATTGCGAATTTTAATATCAAAAAATGGATCTTTATGGGAAAAAATCACCGATTTAAAAAAGTCTTTGGGATATTGATTAAATTCCGAATGGCTACCGACGACGAATTGACCATCTTGCTTAAAGACCATCAGTTCAAGTTTCATTCGAGCTTTAATTTTTTGAAAGAACGCATGGTCTAAGTCCAAGATTTGTTCGATGTAACCACTGGTTTTTCCAGCCGCATTTTGCACTTTAGAAATGAGGATTAAAGACATCTTTTGATTTTCACCAAATTCAGTCAATCCCATATCTTTGTTAGATTTCAAATTGGCCAAATATTTTTCTGATAAAAAAACGGCTTGCTGAACTGGTTGAAAAGATCGGATATCGCCCTTTTGATCTTTAAAAACACTTGTTAGTAACCGACCTTCGCGATTAAAAAATGTCAAACTTGTTGAGAAATCAGATTTTAGCCATTGGGCAGCCATCTGCTTAAGGCCACTGCCGTCATTAATAACTAAGCTGTAAGATAAATTGGGATCGCGAATGTATTTATCGCGCTTCTGCTGAAATCCTGATTGGTAGTCGGCTAATATGCCACTGATCTCGCGGGCATTTCCCGACAGCCTTTGGGTCAGCTCATTATCAATTGCTTTTTCAAATTTCAAAAGTGAATAACCCGTGACGAAGCCAAGGGGTAAAATCGAAAATAAAAGAAACCATACAATAAGGATCGTTCTTAATGATCTTTTAGGTGTTTTTCGAAGTTTTCTCACGGTTTTGCTTCGTCGATAGTGACAATCAAACGTATAATTCCATCGGGCATGACTCGTGGATGCTTTTCTTTTTTAATTTTAGGAGGGCCGTAGGTCCCTAAAAACTGCAGAAGCTCTTCATATTTAGCTTCGGGTAAAGTAAAGTGAAAATAAGCTTCACCGGGAGTTTTTTGCCAGCCCAATTCCACTTCTCCCGCTTTTCTTCCACCCAATTCAATTACTTTTTCTGCTATTTTAGGCCCGACAACCTCTAAATTTGTCACGTCGACTCGGCCCCGAAAAATGGCGCCTTCTCCAATTTTTTTAATAGCGACGGCTTCGGCCTCAGCAGCTTTGGTTTTTGGAAGGGGCTTTGGGACATCTGCCACAATCACAGGCGCTTGATTTGAAGACTCGGCAATATCTTTTGCCTTTTTAACAGGTTCAGGTTTATTTTTTTCATCATCCGTAAACTCAGCAGGCTCACTTAATTCGATTGTTTTTAGTTTAGCCGGATCGCCGACCTGTTGGGTTTTATCAATTTCTGCAAGAATAGTTTCTTTTCTGTCTGGGAAAGGATGAAATTTTGCGACTCGGTCCCAAGGGATCATTAAGCTAATGACAATCATTGCTGTAATGACAACCAAGGCTTCCAGAGCCCACTTGATGCTAGTGGGCCAGTACTGAAACTTAGTTTTCTTAAGGAGCACTGCTAGGTAAGTGGAAGGCTCGCTGATTTGACCTAAAATTATTTCGGAAACAACAGTTTCACTAAGGCGCTCGGCGTATTGAATACCATTCAGCATTTTCATCATATCTTGCTGAGCCTCTTTTGATGAGGCCACAAATTCTTCGACCGCTTTTGTACGCTCGGGATCCAGGGAGTGGGTGATCAGATCAAATATCATTTCGTGACCCATAAAATTGGAAACTTCACGCTTGCCAAATTTTGACCAGGAAATATTTTTTGGATCGTCACTAAACATTCCGTGTCCCTTTTCCTAAAGGTGCGGACACTTGATGGGTCATTCCACCTAATTTGCGATACGCCCGGGCCAATCGGTAACGAACAGTTCCAATGGTTAAACCTAAGGCTTCTGAAATATCTAAGTCTGAATAGTTTAAAACTTTAGACCAAATCACGCTTTGAAGTTCGTCATTCGTGGCATTTTTTTGGAACTCTCTCCATGATCCTAAATCAAGATCGGCGGGCACAAGCCAACCCGATTCCATAGAACTGTTGGGCAGCCCTCGTTGAAATTTTAAATGCACTTGATCCCAGATTTTTGAAGTCGCATAAATCACAGCCACAGAATTTTTAATATTAGGATTTCTTTTTTTTCGGTCCTGGCAAATAATCATGGCTTGAATCGAGCATTCGATGGCTTTGCGATCATCAAGGAGAGCGAAGAAAAAGAATAGCGCTAAAGCCCTGATATCGATTTCATCCATGAAAAGTTCTCTACTAGTCTACGGTCAGTTGTCTTAAAAGCTCTGGGTCGTCTAAGACTTTTCCAGACCCCATCACCACACAGCTTAAAGGATCTTCGGCAATAGAAACTGGCAAACCCGTTCTTTCGCGTAAAAGAACATCAAGATTGGCTAATAAAGCACCACCACCTGTTAGAACAATGCCGTTATCAACGATATCGGAAGCCAGCTCTGGAGGAGTTTTTTCTAAAGCTGTTCGGACAGCATCAACAATTTCAGACAGTGGATCCATCAAGGCATCATTGACCTGAGAGCTTGTGATTTCAATCGTCTTTGGAGCTCCAGCAACAAGGTCCCGACCCTTGATCTCCATTGTTTTTTCTTCTTCAAAGGGATAAGCATTGCCAATATTAATTTTAATATTTTCAGCCGTTCGTTCGCCGATCAATAAATTAAACTGACGACGAACATAATTCACAATCGCCTCATCAAATTTATCACCAGCGACCTTGATGGATTTACAATAAACGATACCGCTTAAAGAAATCACCGCAACACCTGTCGTGCCGCCGCCCATATCGACGACCATATTTCCGCTCGCCTCTCGGATGGGAAGGCCTGCACCAATGGCTGCGGCCATGGGCTCTTCAATCAAATAAACTTCTCGAGCTCCGGCGGACTGAGCGGCTTCTTTTACGGCCCGTTTTTCAACCTGAGTGATTCCGTAAGGAACACAAATAATAATTCGAGGCCGAATAAAGCTTTTTTTCTCACCCAAAGATTTATTGATGAAATGTTTTAGCATCGCTTGGGTCACTTCAAAGTCTGCGATCACACCGTCTTTGATGGGACGAATGGCGACGATACTGCCAGGCGTTCGACCTAGCATTTCTTTAGCGTCTTTTCCCACGGCCAAAACTTTATTCTGCAAACCACGAAAGTTTTTTTGAACGGCAACGACAGAAGGTTCATCAAGAATGATTCCACGGCCCTTCACGTAAACAAGGGTGTTGGCCGTACCCAAATCAATCGCGATGTCATTTGTGAAATAGTCGGTAAATTTATCTAGTATTGACATTGAGCTCTCTTTTTTAAGGACTTCGTATGGCTAAAGTCTATTGAGCGTAAAACCATGAGTCAATGCAGATATTTAGCGCTGCGCTCACAACTTGGACTGCCAAGAAAGCTCATGCGCCATGTAGGCGTGAAGTTGGGATTTTTCATGCTCAATTTTTTCAGCAGTCCATCCTAACATTTCGGCAAAAACCTGGGTGACCTCTTCTAAAACAGGCGCCCCATGGTCTTGACGAGCTAAAAACAAGGGCACCCGGCGAGAATAAAAGTCGACTAAATTCAAACACATAGTAAATTCAATCGCCTGCGCGGCCTCAAGCTGCCAATAAGTATAATAAGAGGGATTGCGACTTAAAATCGAAGTGGCTTCCATTCCATATCGCTCGCACAGAGTCATAACTTCAGCAGGATTTCGCAAAAAGGTCTCTGCCAGGTGACTGGCGCCAGCGATCGCCTGTTGAAATAAATCAGGACTGACTTCGGGCAACAAGGGTTGTTCGGTATGAGGTCGCTGAAATTGGCTTTTTTCTTCCATTGAAAAAGATTTCAGAACCTGCTCGACAACCTCTTGGGCCATCAAACGATACGTGGTGTATTTTCCGCCGGCCACAAAGGTCATATGGCGGTCTGACAAAGTCCAAATCGTATGTTCACGGCTGACCTTGCCTTCAATGGACGAACCATCATTCACGAGTGGCCGCACCCCGGCATAGGTGGCCATAATATCTTCAGCTTTTAGTTTTGCTCCTGGAAAATATTGCGCCACAACTCCTAAAAGATATTTCACGTCTTCGACCGTCGCCACAACCTCTCCGGGATTTTGATTAAAATCCGTATCCGTCGTTCCAATGATGACCATTTCATGTCTTGGAATGCCAAAAACAATTCGATCACTTTTTTCGGCTGCCATGACAATCGCACTGCTGAGGGGAAGGCGGTCTTTAGAAACTGTAATATGAATTCCCTTTGTTGGTCTTAGGACTTTTTTCCACTGCGGGAAAAAATCTTCACCCAAAATATCAGTCCACGGGCCCACAGAACCGACGATGTGCTTGGCTCTGACTAACTTTTCATTTCCCGTGAATGTATCTTTAACAAGGACGGTTTGAATTCTGCCACTGGGATCAAAATTGGCTTTTTCGGCTTTTACATAATTCAGGGCGATAGCACCCATTTCATGGGCTGATCTTAAAGTTTCATGAACCAATCTGTCGTCATCCATGTAAGCATCTGAATAAACGTAAGAGCCTTTTAATTTATTTTTTTCAAGCAGGGGCATTCTTTGATAAGATTCATCTGAAGAAAGTCTTTCATGCATTTCGGGCGCTTGAAATAACGACAAAGCGTCATAAAGCCACATCCCTAAACCCATTTTAAACATACCGACGCGGCTATCTTCATAAAGGGGAATCATAAATCTAAGGGGATGAACTAAATGGGGCGCTATTTGAAAAAGTTTAGTGCGCTCGTTTAGAGCTTCAAAAACCAGTTTAAATTCCATATTTTCTAGATAGCGGATTCCGCCATGAATTAATTTACTAGATCTAGAGGATGTCCCCGAGGCAAAGTCATTGGCTTCAATGACAGCCACTTTCATACCCCGCGAGCTTGCGTCCCGAGCCACTCCGGCACCGTTAATTCCGCCGCCAATAATTAACAAATCAAATTCAGCTTGATCTAGATTGTCCCAGTACTGACTTCGCTGCTCAAAAGAAAATGTCTTCATGGACCAATAGATTAACCCATTTGAAGATTATTTTTTAGAGCTTTTTTAAGACTTGGTGGTCTTGACACTAAAAACGCTGGGCTGCCAGGACTCTGCTTTCATCGTCGTGATTGAATTTGCAATGCCAAGCAGATTAGGGAACAGGACCCTTTGAAAGTGCTTTTCCCGCGACAAACGATAGGCTAGGTCGCACAATTCATCTCGGGCCTGCAAGGAAGAATAATTTAAATGCTCGACCCACAAACATTGCGTCTGGCCTTCCATAAATAAAAAAGGCTGCGCCAAAAAGTAACCAACAAGGGTGCCTTCGCTAGAATTTGGGCTGGCCGTTTCCGTGTCCCGGGCCAAAAAACTCCAACCCATCGGCAAATAGTGCTCGAGGGCTTCCGGCCGCCAGCGCGCACTCCAACTATGAAAAGTTCGATCGTTTTCATCGGCGATCGTTTGGACTAGCTTTTCTTGCTCAAACTGAGAAATTTCTGGAAGGTCGCTTAATTGGATGACTCGACAGTAAAGACTCATGAAATCTTTGCCCTTTTGAAGGTTCTTATTTCATACTCAGAAGCATGAAATACAAAAATTATTCTTCGGATCTCTGGGCTCAGATACATAAATCAATGGACCGCATTCTGCAACAGGATTCTCAGCCAGTGGCGGCCTTTGATGCCGATGGAACACTTTGGGATCTAGATCTTGGCGAGACTTTTTTTCAGTATTTAATTCAACATAAACTTGTGTCATTACCCACAGATCCTTGGGAGCATTACGAAGCACTTAAAAAAAACCCAGCGGGCCCCCAAGAGGCTTACTTGTGGCTGGCTCAAATTTTAAAGGGTCATTCTTTGGTCCAAGTTCAGGAATGGGCTTTAAAAGCGGTTCAAGAAGTGAATCCTCTGCCCATTTTTCCAGAGCAAAAAAAATTGATTGAGATTTTTACAAGTGCTGGCGTGAAGGTCTTTATTGTCACCGCGTCCGTCAAGTGGGCCGTTGAGCCCGGGGCAAAATTATTAGGCTTAAGCCATGATCAGGTGTTAGGAATTGAAACTGAATCTGACGGCGGTCTGATCACCGATCGTCAAAAAGGGTTGATCACTTATCGTCAGGGCAAAGCCGATGCACTTTTAAAAATAACAAATGGAAAAAAACCTTTTTTTAGCGCCGGCAATACGTTCGGAGATTTAGCTTTGCTAGAACTTTCCACCGATATCAAGCTAGCCGTGACGTCCACCGTGCCTGATGATCGTTTATTTCGAAGCGAACAAGAGCTTTTCACAGAAGCCACCCAAAGAGGTTGGCTGAAGCATCGTTTTAATTAGAGGACGCTCTTAGTCTTCATTTTTCTGAATCACGTATCTAGCCAACGGACCATTTTCATCGTCGACCACGCCGTGCAGACTTCTTAATAAAGCTTCGGAATCGATGGCTCTAAAAACTGTGATTGTCGATTGAAACTTTCCATCGGCGTCGACCAGCGATGAGCTTGTGACATCACAGCGAATTAAAGAGCCATCTTTTTTTGAAAGTGTCGTATAAGTCAGGGGGTGACGGCCTGTCTCGATGACCATTTCAAGGCCTTTGTGGACTTCGGAATGCATTGAAACGGGGTAAAGATCATAGATGCTTTTTCCGATCAATTCGCCGTCCTTGTAACCCAAGGTTTCGTGTTCGCATCGATTCGCCATCAAGATGACTCCGGCACCATTCGCTGCGTGCATCATATAGGGCGTTTCTTGAAATGCTTTTTGATAAACTTCTAAACTTTTTTCTAAAGATTGTAGTTTTTTTGAAGTTGCCTTCAAGGCCTCTTGAGCCTCTAAAAGCTTTTGTCGAATATTTTGATTCGGATTCGCTTCGCCAAGCATGGCTCGCATTAAATCCTTTGGACTGATAATACCGACCACTTTATTTTTCTCGTTTTTAACCAAAATCCTATGCGTGGGTGTTGCTAACATCTCTTTTAAAACTTCAGCTAACGTCGCTGTCACCTGAACATAGGCCACAGGATCCAACAGCTCTAGATGATGCCCCACTTTATCGCTTTTTTGAAATTTCGTTTTGTGCAGCATAAAAGCTTTTAACAAGGTGATCTCTGAAAGCATTCCCATAATCTCGCCCAATGGATTGATCACTGGGCTGGACGTGATTCCATTTTCGAGAAATAAATGAAGCACATCTTTTAAGGTGCTTCCAGATCCAATCATTTTCGGATTTGGCGTCATTAAATTTACGATAGTTCTCATGCTCTTATTTTGACGAATGCAGGGGCTTAAGACAATTCGCAAATCAAAGGTTAAGACCTATTTATGGGCTAGAATGTACCTCGAGAAACCTTGATCTAGACCTCGACAAATTATGGCACCTATGGAAAACAGGTGTTTCAAATATAGAAACACCTGTTTCTTAAATTGCTGCCTTATGGGTTTCACAGAAATGAACTAATTCTAGTGCAAGTTCAATTTTGCAACTTCATTAACCAGGAGGCAGCCCATGAATCGAAGAGACCTTTTAAAAGTTGGATCAATGATTGGCATTGGAATTGTATTACCCAAATTAGCGTCAGCCCAGGCGACCGAGGCGACATCGTCAGGCGATGTTGTTTTAAATGTCACGATTGGAAATAACCATGGACATGAGTTAGTTTTAAGCCCAAAAGATGCCTTGCTGGCCCTTCGAGCGACTAAAATGACGGATCAGGTGTTTTTTGATATTGAAGGCACCGCCGGTCACACTCATTCGATAGGTTTGACTCACGAAAATCTTTTAGCTTTGTTCGTAGATGGATCTATCCAAAGTAAAACTTCCATCGGCGCCGGACACAATCATCCATTTTCTATCCGATTAGGATAAAAAGGAATCGCTTTATGTTTGCAACTGAGCTTGTTAAAAAAAATAACTTTGATCAGACTTTCATGTCACCAGAAGTGAAAATTGATCAAATTTTTCATAAGAACAAAAGATTTTTTGCTGTTCGAGACGATCTTTTGCCAGGCGGTAGTAAGCAAAGGGCTTGTGCTCCTTTTTTGCAGAAACTGGTGAAAGAGGGCCAAGATGACTTTTATTATGCCAGTCCCTTTGCCGGTTTTGCTCAGGTTGCTTTGGCTTATACTTGCCAGCAGTTGGGATTGAACTGTCGGCTTTTTTGCGAGAGTGATCCCACGCAAAAACTGGCTGGTCAAAAACATGAATTTACAAAACTGGCAGAGGCTTACGGTGCCAATATTTCGATGCACGCCACTTTAAAAGAAGCCGAAGAGCGTGCGACGGAAATGGCTTGCCAATCACGAAGGTCCTATAAAATTCCATTGGGATTCAAGTGTGATCCATTCACCGATGCTTTTGAGGAAGCGCTTCGAATTCAATGGGCCAAGGTCATTGATCAAATTGGCTTTGTCCCGCGCAGGCTTTGGCTGCCAGTCGGTAGTGGAACTTTGGTTTCGGTCTTTGAGCGAATCGTTGATCCCACAACCCAGCTGATGTGCGTGGATGTGCATGTTTTACCAGCAAAAGATGCGAGAATTCTTTCCCTGGTCGGTCATTCTAAAATAAATTTATTTTCTGCCCCAGAATACTTTAAAGACCGCGCTGACCTTCCACCCGAAATTCCTTCGAATGTGCACTATGATGCAAAACTTTGGCAATTCTTGGTCAAGTATGGCCAGGCTGACGATTTATGGTGGAATGTGGCTCGATAAACTTTTAGTTTCCAGTCCCAACAATTTTTTCTAAATCAGAAATTTCTTTTGGGGCCGACGACGTCATGACTTCACAACCCGATGACGTCACCCGAATATTATCTTCGATACGCACACCAATACCACGAAATTTTTTAGGCACCGTTTCGTCATCGACCCTGATATAAAGACCAGGCTCGACGGTAAAACACATATTAGTTTCCAAGGGCCTTGATTCGCCTTTTTTTACATAAAGACCGGCGTCGTGAACATCCATCCCCAGCCAGTGACTCACGCCGTGAGGGTAAAATCTTTTATAGGCCTGCGAAGCCATGATATCATCTTTTCGACCTGAAAGAAGGCCCAATGTCAGCATACTTTCGATCAGCATATTAATCGTGGTTTCTTGAAGTGTCTTAAAAATCAATCCCGGCTTAATTATTTCAATGATCTTTGCTTGAACATTCAAGACGGCTTGATAAACCAAAGCTTGTTCTTCAGAAAATTTTCCATTCACTGGAAATGTTCTGGTCACATCGCCCGTGTAATAATTGTACTCGGCACCCGCATCGATCAGAAGAACATCGCCGTTTTTGCAGGGCTGATCATTAAAATTATAATGCAGCGTCGTGCTACTAGCGCCAGCGGCAACAATATAATTATAACCTTCCCGAGCTGCGCCTTTCATATAAAAAGACTGCGAGATCACGCCTTGCACCTGGCGTTCGTTGACGCCGGGTTTTGTAAACTTCATGGCTGCAATATGACCTTGGGCCGTGATTTCACAGGCCTCGCGCAAGTTTGTGAGTTCATATTCAGATTTGATCAATCGCATTTCTCCTAAAAGCAACTGGGAGTCATGCACTGTCATATAACCCTGCCCTGTTCGGCCTTGGGAAATCCGAAGAGCTTCTAAGGTTTCTTGCACCAAAGAATCGGACCATGCGTTTTTATACATTCGGTAATACAACTGATCGATTTCTTTTAACAGCTGCGGAGCGATTTTCGTGAACTCATCAATTAAATAAACTTTATCAATTTGAAATTCTTTTTCCGTCAGCTCGGGCCCATAGCGAAAACCGTCCCAGGTTTCACGCTCTAAATCTTTTTTGCGGACAAACATCACCGTTTCTGGTGTGTGTCCCGGCCGAAAAAGTAAAATCGACTGAGGCTCTTCAAAGCCTGTCAGATAATAAAGATTAGAATCTTGGCGATAGGGATAATGAACATCATCATTTCGCAAGTGCTCGGGGTGAGCCGCTAAAATCAGGGCTGAGCCTTTAATCTGCGTGCCCAGTTGACGCCGACGTTCTTTAAAAATCTCAATTTTTTCAGCTGGTTTTCTCATATTCAGTCTTTCTTAAAAGCCAAATCGATTGGCGAATTGCTGCACCCAAGAAGCCGAACTAGAGGCTCCTTTCTGAATGATATCTCTTTTTCGGTCAAAATCGAAGACCGTAAAAGCGTCTAGGTTTAAATTTACGATTTGGTCGACCCCCGGCATTGGTTTCGAATAGAAGCCTGCAATTTCGTTCCAAAATAGATTTTGTGGGGTCTCAACTTGACCTGTAATATTTTTTTGCATCCCAGGGGGGCCCAACGAGTTCACTAGCACCACGTAATTAGCACCCTGGGACCTTAGATAATCTGCGACGGCCTTCACTTCGCGGATCGCACTGATATTCGAGTTATGGGGCTTAAAAAGGGGTGGATAGGCCAGACAGTAAGGCAAAAGTTGAGTGAAGGGGCCTTTGTTCATCACGTAATTTTGATTTTTTGAAATGTTATAGGCCGGACAGGCAAAGGGCAGTTTTCCCTGTTCGACACTGAATTTTGAAATGGTGTCGTTAAAAAATCCCTTCAATGCTTCCACATCGTTCATCTGGGCGCCTGACACGAGTGATTTCTTGATAACTTCGTCATTTTTAATTTTAGACATCTGCCATTCGACATCATTTAAAGAGCCTTTTAGGGAATAAAAGGCGGCAATAACGGCCCCCCATTCAATCCCACCGACGGCTTGCACGGGCACTCGATATTTTTGCATTTCTTGTAGAAATCCAATCACTCCGTAAGTTCGAGCTCCGCCAGGGCCAAAAATAAAAGCCACTTTAAGAATGGCGGGCGGCGGGGCCACTGGTGCGGAATGAGTCGAATTATCAGACGGCAAGTTGGGCACAGGGGCTGGTAAAGTAACGACTCCACCAGGTGCCGTTGGAATCGACGGCAGAATTTCTTCGTGCTGAGTTCGCATTCGAAGGCTGCTGCAACTAGAAATAATTAAAATAAGACCCAAGAGGCCGATCTGCTTTCGAAAATTCATTTTAGCCCCGTCTTAATAAATTAAATTCGATCATTTGGTGCAAAAGATTGGTGTGCGGATTGATTTTTTTTAGCTGAAACAAAGCTTCTTCGCTGAGTTCATTTAACAAACTTTTACTTTCATTATAACCAATCAGTTTGGTAAAGCTGCGGTTATCTTGGCCCACTTGATCATGATCCAAAATATCATCAGCCACTTGAAAAGCTAAGCCCAGAACTTCACCAAATTTTCTCAAGACATCAATTTTAGCTTCCTCAACTCCACAAATCCAACCAGCCCCTTGCAAAGGAACTTGAATCATCTGGGCCGTTTTCATTTTATGAACAAGCAGCAATTGCTCAAAAGAAGGCTGATTTTTTTCAAAGTGCATATCCAGCACTTGCCCGCCCACCATACCCCGAGCCCCTGAAGCTAATGCCAAAAGGTTCACCAGCCGACGAGCTAGCTCTGGTTGATCGGCATACACTTCTGAAACAAGAAAAAAACTTTCCGTCAAAAGAGCATCGCCAGAAAGCAGAGCTAGTGATTCGCCATAAACTTTATGATTTGTCGGTTTTCCTCGGCGCAAGTCATCGTTATCCATGCAAGGTAAGTCATCATGAATTAAAGAGTAGGTATGAATAAATTCAACGGCTGCAGCCCACGGTAAAATACGATCTTCCGGAGTGTCAAAAATTTCACCCACCAGCAACGCCAAGACAGGTCGAAATCTTTTTCCACCGGTGCTGATAGAATATTTCATAGATTCACGAAACTGCTGTAGCGAAGACTGCTCGGGCAGGTCGATGGCCTCAAAGTACTGAGTCAAAAAGTCATCAATCTTATGAAGACGACTTTGAAATAAGTTATGAAAGTTTTGCTCAGCGTTCAATCAGGCGTCCTCAGGTTTAAATTCCTGAGTGACGGCTTGGCCTTTTTCATCCACGGCCATCAGAATGCGAACCTTGTTTTCAGCCTCATTCAACCGCTGATGACATTCCTTAGAAAGTTTGACACCTTCTTCAAAAAGCTTCAAAGAATCATCCAACGACAATTCTCCCCGCTCCATTTTGCCTACGATTTCTTCGAGGCGGACCAAATTTTTTTCAAAGTCCATTCTCTACTCCTTTTTCACAGCCTCAACAGAGACTTGCAAAGATCCTTGCGATAATCGAATATTTAACTGATCCCCTTTTTTGACATCTTTCGCAGTTTTAATCACAACTTCGTCTTTTGTGACTAAAGCGTAACCGCGATCGACAACTCGTAACGGGCTTAAACTGTCTAGCAAAGACATCTTGTGTTCCAAACGTTGTCGTTTTCTTTCAAAAATATTTTTCCGAGCTAAATCTAGCCGCAATAAAAGCTCATCGTTTCGCTGAGTCAGTTCTTGTAATTTTTTTTGCGGGTCAACTAAAGCATTTCTTAATAAAGCTAACTTTTGCTTAAAGCTTTCTAACATCCTTTTTTTAGAGATCACTAAAAGTCGCCGCAGTTGAAGAACTTTCTGCATGAGTTCATCGGAACTTTTTGCCACAAGTTCGGCGGCCGCCGAGGGTGTCGGGGCTCGAAGATCCGCGACAAAGTCTGAAATCGTAAAATCAATTTCATGTCCGACGGCAGAAATCACTGGAAAAGGACTGGCTACAATCGTGCGCGCCAGAGTTTCATCGTTAAAGGCCCAGAGGTCTTCAATGGAGCCACCGCCGCGACCGATGATAATCACGTCAACGCCAGGAATCGTCCAAGATTTTTTTAAAGCGCTAACGATTTGCTCAGCCGAACCTGCGCCTTGCACTAAAGTTGGGATGACGGTGATTTGAATTCCTCGCGCTCGTCGGCTTAAAACATTCATCATATCGCGAATCGCCGCGCCTGTCGGGGAAGTCACAATCGCAACATGCCTGGGATAGGCCGGAATGGCGCGTTTCCTTGCGCTTTCAAACAGGCCTTCAAGTTTTAATTTTTCTTTCAGTTGCTCAAAAGCTTTTTGCAAAGCCCCGGCGCCTACAGGCTCCATTAAATCACAAACAATTTGATAAGATCCACGCGGTTCATAAACACTGATACGACCGCGCACTAAAACTTCCATGCCATCGGTGGGACGAAATTTCAATCGACTGTTATTGCCACGAAACATGACTGAAGAAATTTGCGAATTTTTATCCTTTAAACTGAAATAAAAATGGCCCGACGTATGAGCTTTAAAATTTGAAATTTCAGCTTGCACCCAAACGATCCCGGTCGAACCTTCAATCAGTTGTTTCACTTGCAGATTAAGCTGGTGGACGGACAAAACAGTCGGGCTTGTCGCCGACGTGGTATTGCCCTCGGCGCTATCAGATGTGACGGTCGTCGTATTATTTTCGCTCATTCAGAATGCAAGCTAATTAAGGGCTGCATGTCCGTCAACTGTTAACCATTTTTGAAATTAAAATTGCACCCAGATGTTCTGTAAGGACCATGCGCCGCCTATGAAAAAGCAGATCCATGCCAGCGGTTTCCGCTTCTCGATCTGCTGAAACAGGGGGTGGGCCACGAGCTTAGCCTGCTGAAGGCTTGGAACAGCTTCCAGCACAAGTAAAATAAGAAATCCATAGGAAAATACAAAAAATGGAAACATAAAATCAAGCTGTTGCGGCGTCATATCAAACTGATCGGCTTTTACTGGGACAAAATAAGTCCGGTTCCATTGACCAAAATCACTTAAAGATCTAGAATGTAAGTCAGAGGTTCGAGAGGTGTAAATCTCATCGAAAATAAACCTTACAAGCATAATATCGGGGGCTGTCCCTGACAATGGTGTGCAAGCCCACCTCGTAGTGGGAAGCCTAAAGTTGTTATCATGGCCACCCACTTTAGCACTAGAGGTTTACTTTCAGAGTTTCCGATCGGGCCTTTTTTTTGCCTTTTTTCGTCTCAAACTGAGAATCTTTTATTCTCTCATAATAAGGCACAGACTACCGTTTAGTCCTAAGTACTTTGGTCCGATACGTTTATATGGGCAAAAGACTAGCACCTTCGCGGCTTATTTTAGTGAGCATTTCAAAGACAGGATCTTTGTTTTTGACTGTGTTTCTTGCAAGCGCATTTCTGGGTTGCGGGCCCTTAGTCGCCCCCGTAAACTCCGCTGGGGCTTCAGGTCTTTCAGCTGGACCCGAGCCAGCGAATTGCTCACCCCGAGCTCCAATTACAAATCCAATTGCGATTTCCGGTCATGCTGACTATTATTTCCGGCCAACGAATATTATAGGCTTGTCCTCAACTCAAGGCCTTTACGGCGACCCAGTCTCGGCATTTATTCGTTATGCGGAAGTTGCTGTTTTGGATAGCGCAGGAACAGTGATTCAATGTGGAAAAACTGATGGCAGCGGAAATTTTTCCCTGCAAATTCCTAAAATTGTCGGAAACTACAATGTCGCAGTTTATTCAAGGTCCGCGACAGGATCCGCCGAGGTTAACGCCAGCGTCCTAGAAGATATTTACTCAAGCGCACCTTACAGTATCACTGCAAGCTTTTCAGTCGCCTCAGCCAGTGCATCCGTGCCTGTTGGGACATTAAGTGCTTATGCCAGAGTTTCGCAATCTGCTAAAGTGGTTGGCGGAGCCTTTTTTATTTTTGATAATATCTTATATGCCAATGAACGAATTCGCACCCTGATCAGCGATGCCACGTTCGTGGCTCCAAAAGTTCAAGCGTATTGGAAAGCCGGCTTCAATCCTTATTCATATTTTGGTTCGCCCAACTCTTTAGCTTCTTTCTATGTTAACGGCGACCGAAAGCTTTATATTTTGGGTGGCAATAACGGTGATGTTAAAAACACAGACACGGATCATTTCGATGCTGCCGTGATTGTTCATGAGTACAGTCATTTTCTTGAAGATGTTTACGGTCGTTCAGAGTCTCCTGGCGGATCCCATAATGGAAACAGCTTGATCGATCCACGCCTTGCTTGGTCTGAGGGTTGGGCCAATTATCTGCAAGCCCAATTAGAAAATGGACGCTACTACACCGCTGGTTATTATGTAGATACGATTGGCTTTCGTGGCGACAGTGTTGAAGGAAGTGGTGCTTCTGCAGGCTTGGGCTTCAAAGTAAATCTTGGCGAAGACGGCGGCTTGGCGTCTTACGATAGGGTCTCATCGCCTGGCGAGGGAACCTTTCGAGAACTTTCAATTTCAAGAACTCTTTTTAAAACCACTCGCAGTCCCGCAAGCTCAACGACGGGCCTTAAAGCCGCAGCCCTTCCATTTCTGAATATCTGGAATGCCTTTACCTCTGCGGCCTCGGGCTTTGGTACATCCAGTGTGACTTTGTTTCGAAGCATGGGCTTTTTTGATGAATATTTTTATAATGGCTTAAACGCGACTGACCAAAACACTTGGAACACGAACGTCTTGTCCGATGAACAGCAGAACTTCAGTAGAAAAGATTTTGCCGACGCCGTCACAAAATCCCCGGTTTGCGCAAAGTATCCCAAGGCCTTAACTCCCGTTGCTGACTATTACGATTCTTATGGCTACTCGCATTCGAATTGGTTGAAATCTAACGACTTTTATTCTTTCTATTATTCTGGCGTTGGCTCTCAGGTGATTAATTTAACTTATAGCCAATTGGCCGGCCAGAATATCGATCTTGATTTGGTTCTTTGGAATACAGGATTCAGATATATCGACGATGACCAGCAGGCTAACGGCATATCTGCGGCCGCTTATATTTCGGCCAGTAGTCGACGCTTGAATCCGACTGTTGAAACTGGCTCGGAACAAATTTCTTTAAGCGGTCTGGCTGTCGGCTATTATTTAATCGATGTTAAAGCCGCAACCTATGATCGTACGGCGAAATTACCATTAACTAGTGCAGCCCTTGCGGGAACTGCTCAGTACACACTTCAACTTGTGACCAATGGAACAACGACGGAGTATTTATGCCCAGTTCATTAAAATCTAAAGTCGGTCTTTCAACCGTCGCAAGCCTTTTTATTGTTTGCGCCACCTTGGCTTTTTCTTCGCGTTGGAATTTTTCCAAACCGCATCAGAATCAGAGAAATTTAGCAGCAACAATGAAAATGGATCGCTTGATGGGTAAACAACTAACTGCTTTATCGGTTCAGATGGAGCCTCTAGAAAAAATTCCAGAATTTGATCATGAGGGCGTTAAATTAAAAGGCCTAATAACTGCTAACGCAACCGATGGTTCGGCCATTCACTTCCAATGGGATCTTCCCGCTGGAGTGAGTGTTATTTCTGGTGACGTGAGTGGAACCTTAGAAAATATGAACCCGGGTGACACGGCGGAAGTCGAGCTAGAAGTGACCGGCTTCAGTCGCGAAGTTGGAAAACATATTATTTTATTTGGCAAAGTTCGTCATGGCGAAGATGAGCTCACTCATTCTGCTTTAATGGCCAGTCGTCCCGAGGACTCCATGGAATACGTGGCTCCACAAATGCGAGAGTACGCCCAAGAAACCCGGGCTAAAGAGTTCAAACACGGTCGGTTAGTTAAATAACTTTATCAAATGGGAATGACTTCGACCTGTGGGTTGAATTCGTCTTTTAAGATTCCTTCGATCGCCATCAATGTTCCACCCGTTGAGCTAGGACAAGAATCACAAGCGCCTTCATAGTGCAGGTAGACTTTATTATCTTCGTATTTTAAAAGTGTCACGTCGCCACCATCACCTTGCAGGCCAGGACGTATCGTGCGATCTAAAATTTCTTCAATCTGCTTCATTTCAGGGGAAAGACTTTCGCGGGCGATTTTCTTTTCATCTACTTTTGTTTGCTGGGGATTATGCATCGGCATTCGAGTTTGAATCGTTGCACAAATATTTTTTTGAATTTCTTCAGGGTCAGCATCAAAATTATGAGTGATGGTGATCACGTTCTGGAAAAAATGAACCTGTCGAACATCGGGGATTTGAAAAAGGGCAGCCGCTAAAAAGTTATTTTTAGCTTCGTCAGCATCTGCATAAGTCGCTTTGCCATCGATCAGAACCGGTCGATCTAAAATAAATTTCCAGGCATTGGGGTTGGGCGTAGGCTGAATCCGAACTAGGACTTCATTCATGTTAACATCTCCTGAGCTTTTTTGACCGACGAGACAAGCTGATCGATATCTTGCGCATTATTGTAAATTGAAAAACTGGCTCGCAATGTCCCTGCAATTCCCATTCGCGCCATTAATGGCTGAGTGCAATGATGACCCGCACGGACGGCCACCCCTTCGCGATCCATGATGCTAGACACATCAGAATGATGAAGGCCCTTCAAGTTAAATGAAATAATCGGTCCCTTGTCGACCGCTTGACCGTACAAAGCGATCTTTGGAATCTTTGATAATTCATTTTCAGCTTGATGAAGAAGTTGGTCTTCCCAGGCAGCAATCTTTGTTATATCGATCGCGGAAAAAAAGTCCAAGGCCGTTTTTAGACCTATAACGCCAGCAATATGCGGAGTTCCTGCTTCGAAACGGAAAGGCACGTCGTTGTAGGTCGTCTTGGGGAAGCAAACTTCTGAAATCATCGAACCACCGCCCTGATAGGGCGGCATTGAATCCAGCAAAGATTTTTTTCCGTAAAGAACGCCAATTCCCGTCGGGCCAAAAATTTTATGTCCCGAGAAAACTAAAAAATCACAATCCAACCCTTGAACATCAATTTTCTGTTGGGTGATCAGTTGGGCCACATCCAACAACACTTTAGCGCCTTTGGCATGACTCAGCTTAATCATTTCATTGATAGGCGTTCGAACCCCTAATGTGTTCGAGCAGCCCGTGACCGCGACCAGCTTCACTGAGCCCTCAAGCTTTTTCTTAAAGTCTTCAAGATCAAGCTCACCCGTGTCTAAAGCTCGAGCAATTTTTAGCTTAAGGTTTTTTTTCTCGGCGATCATCTGCCAGGGAACGATATTGGCATGATGCTCAAGATCGGTGATTAAAATCTCATCGCCGGATTTTAAAAATTCACCGGCATAACTGTGGGCCACAAGATTAATGCCTTCGGTGCAGCCTTTGACGAAAATGATTTCATCGCTTGAGGTACAGTTTAAGAATTTTGCGACGGTCTGTCGGGCCTCTTCAAAATGTCTTGTTCCTTGATCGGCCAAATAATGGGCGCCCCTATGAACATTGGCCGTTTCTAACAAATAATATTGATGCATTCGATCGGCTAAAACGCGAGGCTTTAAACTAGTCGCTGCTGAATCCAGATACGCTAATCTTTTCCCGTAAACTTTTTGTTCGACAGCTGGAAATTGGGCTCTCAGTTCTGAAAAATAGGTCTCTAATGAACTCATAGGCTTTCCAACTGAATATTTTTTAGAACCTTTTGCAAACGAGGCGTCAGCCACTGGACCACTTTTTCATCTTCAATTTGATAAATAACATCGGACAAAAAACCGTAGCTCAACATTGGCAGGGCTTTCGCGCTGGAAATACCACGGCTGTTTAAATAAAATAATTGTTCTGGGTCCAGTTGACCAACAGTGGATCCATGCCGAGCTTGAACATCATCCGCATAAATTTCTAGTTGGGGCTTACTGTCAACTTCAGCGCCATTACTTAAAAGTAGGTTTTTATTGGATTGTTCTGAAAAAGCCTTCTGTGAATCTTTACGAATCAAAACTTTTCCATTAAAGACGGCCCTAGAATCATCTTTTAATAGGCCTTTATAAATTTGATATGAATTGCAAGCGCCGACTTCGTGATCAATCAAACCACTGTGATCTGAATGTTGATGGTCGGCCACAACATAAAGACCCAAAGACTTTACAAACGCGTCCGGGCCTTTCAAAGAAAATTTTTGTGAATGCCTGGCCACCAAAGCGCCGGCCGAATAAGACAAGGTTTCAACATGGGCCTTTTGATGAATTTCAAACTGAGTACGCGCCAAATGATAAGCTTTTAAATCTTGCTCTTGGCAGTGCAAGTAAGTCAGATGGCATGAGTTTTTGGCGATCACCTTGACGAAAGCATTGGTGACGGATGAGCCTTCGCCCAAATAATTTTCAATCACCGTGATTCGGCTTTTTTCACCAACGACAATTTCCAAATGCGGGTTGGACAATCCTGGAGCTTCCGAAGCTGAATAAAACAAGATTTGCACAGGTTTATCCACAACTTTTCCAGCAGGAACCTCTAGGCTCATTGGATATTCGGTCAAAGCCCAATTTAAGGCTATTAAACTATCATCGTATTTTTCAACTTTTAAATCCAAGGGTCCGATTTTAAGATCAGGAATCTGACTGGAAAGGTCTGACTGAAAAAGGCCGTTAAAAAAAACAAGATGATAAAAATTTGGATCCAAATTTTTTTTAATTTCAGACAGATATTTTTGCAAATCACCGTGGGGCACTGAAAATTCTGACTTCGTTAAAAATTGAAGACTTGTGTATTTAAAGTTTTCATCTTTGCGGGTCGGAACACCCTGGCTTTTAAAGTCATCAAAAGCCTGCTGACGGACGGGCCCTTCGCTTTTACTCACTTTTCCCATAAGACCGTCAAAACGGCTTTCAAAAAGTTGCATCATGTCAGCCAATCATAGCCTTGTTTTTCAAGTTTTAAAGCCAAGTTGCTATCGCCCGTTTGGATGATCTTCCCGTTGACTAAGACGTGGACGAAATCAGGTTTAATATACTCTAGCAGGCGTTGATAATGGGTGATTAATATAATGGCGTTATTCGGTGTTCGCAATTGATTGACGCCTTCAGAAACAATTCTTAAAGCATCAATATCAAGCCCCGAATCTGTTTCATCCAAAATTGAAAGTCTTGGTGAAAGGACGGCCATCTGCAAAATTTCGTTTCGTTTTTTCTCGCCCCCAGAAAAGCCCACGTTGACAGGCCGATCTAAAAATTCTGGATTCATTTTAACAAGCTTCATTTTTTCTAAAGCGAATTTCCGGAATTGAGCTTCGTTTAAAACTTCTGATCCCTGGTGTTCTAAAATTGAATTAAAAGCCATTTGCAAAAAAGTTTGATTGGTCACACCGGGAACTTCGACGGGGTATTGGTAGGCTAAGAATACACCCTCTTTGGCTCTCTGGTCGGGCTTTAATTCCTGCAAGTTCTGCATGGATAAATTAATTTCGTATTTAATTGTTCCATCGGTGACTTCGTAAGCGGGATGGCCCGCCAAAATTTTTGACAAAGTGCTTTTACCAGACCCGTTGGGTCCCATGATTGCATGAACTTCCCCGGCTTTCACAGTCAGGTCCAAGCCTTTAAGGACTTCTTTTCCATCAACACTGGCATGTAAATTTTTAATTTCTAACATAACCTACCCAACACTATTTTCTAGTTTCATTTCAATCAACTTTACGGCTTCCACGGCAAACTCCAGTGGCAACTCTTTAAAGACTTCTTTGCAAAATCCGTTCACCAGCAAACTGATGGTTTGTTCCATATCAAGCCCGCGGGATTGCAGATAAAAAATCTGATCTTCACTGATTCGCGAGGTGCTAGCTTCGTGCTCCATGGTCGCCGTTTTATTCTTAATTTCTAAATAAGGCACCGTGTGCGCCGAACACTGATCACCGACTAACATTGAATCGCACTGCGAATAATTTCTGGCCCCATCTGCCGAAGGCATAATTTTCACTAAGCCGCGATAGGTATTGCTTGAAAAGTCTGTCGAGATGCCTTTTGAAATAATCGTGCTCTTTGTGTTTTTTCCGATATGAATCATCTTGGTGCCCGTATCAGCTTGCATATAATCATGAGTCAGCGCCACCGAATAAAAAGCCGCTTCTGAATCATCGCCTTGTAAAATGACGGACGGATATTTCCAGGTGATGGCTGATCCAGATTCTACTTGCGTCCAAGAAATTTTAGATTTGCGGCCCATACATTTTCCGCGTTTAGTGACAAAATTAAAAATGCCACCTTTGCCATTTTTATCGCCCGTGTACCAATTTTGAACCGTCGAATATTTGATCTCAGCATTTTCAAGGGCAATCAATTCAACAACCGCCGCATGAAGTTGATTTTCATCCCGCTGAGGGGCTGTGCAGCCTTCAAGGTAATTCACGAAGCTGCCTTCATCTGCGACAAGCAATGTTCTTTCAAATTGACCGGTGTCTTTCGCATTAATTCGGAAATAAGTGGACAGATCGATGGGGCAACGAACGCCTTTTGGAATATAGCAAAAAGATCCATCCGTAAAAACCGCCGCGTTTAAGGCTGCATAAAAATTATCGCTGATGGGCACTACCGTCCCTAAATATTTTCGCACCAAATCGGGATATTTATGAACGGCCTCTGAGATAGAACAAAAAATAACACCGGCTTCTTCTAAAACATCTTGGTGAGTCGTTCCCACTGAAACAGAGTCAAAAACCACATCCATGGCAACGCCCGAGATACGCTTTTGCTCTGTCAGAGGAATTCCCAAACGTTCGAATGTTTTTACAAGCTCGGGATCCAAATCTTCCATGGACTTGGGCCCTTCAGTTTGTTTTTTCGGAGCGGAGTAATATCGGATACTCTGAAAATCAATCGGAGCATAGTGGACCTTGGCCCAAACGGGCTCGGTCATCGTCAGCCAATGCTGATAGGCCTTTAAACGGTAATCTAACATCCATTCAGGCTCGGCTTTTTTGGCTGAGATCATTCGAATAATGTCCTCATTTAATCCCAAGGGGACGACATCGGTTTCAATATCTGTGACGAAGCCGTATTTGTAGGCGTTATCCATGGTTCACCAAAAGATCTTTCAGATTTAAATTTTGATAAAATTCATTCAGCTTTGTATTGATCGTCGCGACGGGCGAAATAATATTGCAACTACTTTGGATTTCGCAGGGGCTTTGCTTATGCAGACAGCGTGCAACGGCCATGCGACCTTCGATCATTTCAATCAGATCTTGCATATTTAATTTCGAAAGGTCTTTCGTCAGTTGATAACCACCCATCGAGCCTTGTTCAGAGCGCAGCCAGCTGTTCTGCGCCATCACTTGCATGACTCGTGCAGTGGCATCAAACGGCGTGTGAAAATTTTCGGTCACTTCTTTTGCGGTCGTTAGTTCACCGGGCGTTTTTTGGCTCATATATTTTAACGCCATTAAGGCGTATTCTATTTTTCGATTAATGCGATTCATTGAGGGGCCCCTGACGCAGATGAAAACTAGATGAAATAGCTGTTGAAAGCAAGGCAATACGTCTTTTTTTAACGTATATCAATCGCCCCCGATAGAGGCTAAAAAAACTTCGTGATTTCAGTTATTTGCAGTGCTACAGGTATTCCATGCGCTTGTTATTTATCAGTGTCGGAACACTTATTGTCTTTGGAATGTTGCTCTTGATGACACGTTTTTGGGGACTCAGTCAAGGTTATCAAGCTTTTGCCCACCCTTTTCTTGAGCCTGCGAAGCCCTGGCAAGCCGTGCGCGTCTTTGATTTAAAAACAGCCGCGGATTTGGTTCAAAAAAAGAAAGACGTTATTTTTTGGCTGGATTTAGTAAAAACCCAGGATCATCAGTTTTTAGTGATCAACCCGGACCGCAGGATCGATCTTTCCCCCGAACTGATGCAAGAGGCTTATCACGGCAATAAAACTTATTTCTATGATTTGCAGGTTTTAAGAAAGATTTACGATCAAGAGTTATTACTGAATGAATTTCTACAAAAATTTCCCACGACTCGGATGATTTTAAATGTTCGTGATAATGCCATGGCTATTCACACGTCGTTGGTGGATCTGATCAATGAACAGAAAGCCTCCTCCCGAGTTCTGATCCAAAGTGATATTGAGCTTGTTTTAAAAACCATCAAAGAACTGCAACCACTTTGGCTTTACGGCACCAGTCGTTCCGATATTATGCGTTTGTTAAATTTTGAATCGATTGGCCTCCTCCCCACTTGCTCCTTTGTTGGAGATGTGTTCATTGCGCCTTTTAAAATTCATCGCAGGCCGGCTTTTAATTCGGGCGTCCTTGAGGAAGCCCGTCGCCGACAAAAAACGATCTTTTTGGGACCTTTGGAAAATGAGGCTGAGGTTCTTGATGCTCACGGTCTAAAGCCGGATGGATATATCTATGCGAATTCAGAGCTTTTCCTGAAGGATCTAGACCAACATCCAGCTCAATAAAATGGACGGAACTTTTATTTAGTCCTATTCTGTTTCCCTATGAATACACTCAGCTCAAGCTCTGTTTCCATCAATTCCAGCGCCTTAGAATCGATTTTCCAAGCAAGCCCGATTGTGCAACTGACTTTATTAACTTTGGTTGGCTTGTCCATCGTTTGCTGGGGAATTTCAGTGACAAAATACCGGCAGCTTCGAAAGCTTCATGAAGCCAACGAAGTTTTTATTGGAAAGTTTTGGAAAGCAAATTCCTTAGATACTTTGTACGATGAAGTCGATACTTTTCATCACAGTTCGCTAGCCCGAATTTTTAAAGCGGCTTATTTGGAAATGAAAAAACTGGCCGAGTCCCCCCACTTGAATCGCGCCCACGAAGAAAATTCTAAACCCAAGCTTAGCGGAATTGATAATTTAGAGCGCGCCATCCGCAAATCCACAGAAAATGAAATCTCGGCGATGGAATCAAGATTGACGGTCCTTGCCACGACCGGAAGCACAGGTCCCTTTATTGGTCTTTTCGGAACTGTCTGGGGAATCATGGGATCCTTTCATAAAATTGGTGTGTCTGGTTCTGCCAGTCTGGCGGTTGTAGCGCCTGGAATTTCGGAAGCTTTAATTGCGACAGCCATTGGTTTAGCCGCGGCCATACCGGCTGTTGTTCTTTACAATAATTTTATTGCTCGCATTCGTCGCGAGGAAATCGAGCTGAATAATTTCAGCACGGATTTTCTGAATATCGTCAAGCGCAACTTTTTTCAGGAACATTAAATGGGAATGGGCACGTCCGGTTCCAAAAAATCAAAATCAGTCATGAGTGAAATCAATGTCACTCCGCTGGTCGACGTGATGTTGGTGCTATTGATTATGTTTATGGTGACGGCCCCTTTGATGCAGCAAGGGATTGATGTGGACCTGCCAAAAACAGCGTCTTCCGGCGTTGACCTGGACAGTGATCCGATGACTCTTGTGATTGATCAAAATAAATCCATTAGCATTGCAAAAAATAATGTGTCGATGCCTGCTTTGCGTGAAAAATTAAAATCAATTTTTGAAGGTCGCAAAAATAAACAAATTTATTTGCAAGCGGATCGACATGTTGATTATGGCACTGTCGCTGAAGTGATGGCCGAAATAAGAGCCGCAGGAATCTACAATATTGGAATGATCACTTTGCCAAAAGGTAAAGACTGAAAATTGTGAATACGGTCAACGTCAGAATCCCCACTAAGGACGATTATAAAAGCGGTCTTATCACTTCGGTCGGTTTTCATATTGCTATCGTTTTGATTTTTACATTGAAAACGGTCTTCTTTTCAGGAGAAGCCATCAACTATGAGACCGCCATCCGCGTCGACTTAGTCGCCTTACCGGACAAAGTCACTTCGGCAGAGCCTCCACCCCTGAAACCAGAAACAAAATTACCTGAAGAAAAAAATCCACCAAAGCCTGAGCCCGCCAAAGCGAAGGCAGAACCAAAAACTCCAGCCGCCCCTGTTGTCCCCGTGGTGGACTCTAAACAAAAGCAAAAAGCCGCTCTCAATAAACTAAAAGCCATGGAAGCTTTGGAAAATTTAAAAAATGAAGAGCAGAAGGAAAACAAAGCCTCCTCGGCGGCGCCCACCAAAAAAACCGGAGAAGTGAAGTACAAGGGAAATATTTTATCGCCGGGTACAGAAATCACGGGTCTTAATAAACTTCAGCATGAAGAATACATCGCCCTGCTCGATCGCCACATCAAAGAAAACTGGACCTTACCCGAGTGGTTAGCTAAGAAAAATTTAAAAGCTCAAATTCGCGTCCGTATCGACGACAAAGGCCGTATTATTTCAAAACAGTTGGTCAAAAGCAGCGGCAATCCTGCTTATGACGACATTGTGAAAGCGACGATTGAAAAATCAGAACCTTTTCCTGTCCCGCCAGAAAAATTCTCAGCCGTTGTCAGTGTGAATGGAATTCTGATAGGATTTCCAGAGTAAGACTTTAGTTTTCAGGAGGACCTATGTTTCGACGATTATTTTCAGTCGCTTTTGGGATCAATGCGATTTTTTGTGGGCTCGCGATCGCACAAGATTCATCACCTTACATCAAATTAGGAGAAGCTCGAACTAAAAAAAGTTTATTAGCTTTTCCACCCCTTCAATTTCAAGGCTCTGTAGCGGCCAGTCCGCAGTACAACTCAGTCGGATCAGATCTGTTCACTATTATTAATAACGACCTGACCGTGGCCAGTTATTTCAAATTAATTCCCCAAAGCGCTTATGTCGAGGACACGACAAAAACTGCCATTCGACCTTCGCCTGCCGATGCCAAAGGCTTTAATTTTCAAAGCTGGAGCAGCATCGGTGCAGAATTTTTAATTCGTGGCGCGTTCACCTTAGCAGGCTCTGATGTCAATCTAGAGATCTATCTTTATAGTGTTGGAAAATCAGAGTTAGTGTTTGGAAAAAAATATCGAGGAACAATCAGTGCCTCTCGTAAAATTGCTCACACTTTTGCAAATGATGTGATGAAGGCGCTGACTGGCAAAGAAGGAATGTTTCTTTCAAAGCTTGTCACCTCTAGCGACCGAGGCGGTGGGAAATTTCGCGAAATTTACATTATGGATTGGGACGCTGCTAATCCTGTTAAGGTCAGCAGCCATTATTCCCTGGCTATGTCACCGACCTGGGCGCCCAATGGACACAAAATTGCTTACACGGCCACCGTGCAGCGATCGCGCACAAAACTTAGAAATCATGATATGTTTGTTTATGATTTAACTTCCGGTATCAGATCCTTGGTTTCATTTCGGCAGGGAATCAATTCAGGTGCTTTCTTTTCGCCGGATTCAAATAACTTATTTTTAACTATTTCGGAAGGCAGTCGTCCGGATATTTATCGCATCAACATGGATGGCAAAATCGTCAATCGCATTACGAACGGCCCTGCCGGTGCAATGAACGTTGAACCCGCGGTCAGTCCCGATGGAACCAAAATCGCTTATTCCTCGGACCGCAGTGGCCGTCCCATGATTTATGTCGCCAATGTCGATGGCAGTAATCCCGTGCGAAAAACATTTGCAGGACAATTTAATTCTTCGCCGGCATGGTCTCCTGACGGTAAGAAAATCGCCTTTGCTGGGCAAGAGGCCGGTAACTTTGATATCTTTGTGATGAATGCTGACGGCACCGAGATGACGCGTTTAACAAAAGCGGCCCGCAATAATGGCAGAATGTCGAACAATGAAGATCCTAGCTTTTCTCCAGATGGAAGATTTGTGATGTACACAAGTAATCGAACGGGTCCCAATCAAATTTTCTTCTCGACCGTCGATGGAACCGAAGAGCGCCGGGTCACAAATGACAATGCCAATTATTATAAAGCCCGCTGGTCCCCTAACCTTGAGTAAGGTTCCCGACCTTAAATCGTACACCCAAGATGAATTGCAAGCCCAGCAACTTCCGCTGGGAAATCCTTATCAAAATAAATTAGGACAAGATGCCTTATTTGACCTGCGCCACAAAGCTTGGCTTGAGTGCTCGTTAGCGACCGTGATGAATCGAGCGTCTGCTTATGATGTCTGCTGGTCCTGGAGTGAAATCGCCGATCAAGTCATCCAAAAAGTTTTTCAAAAGTTTTGTAAAAATGAGGATCTTGCGGTTTTTGCAATGGGGAAACTGGGATCGCAGGAACTTAATTTAAGCTCTGACGTGGATCTTATTTTTGTCGCCCGCGAACATTCAAATGAAATCCTGAAACAAGTCCGAGAATTCCAACAAGCCATTTCACAAACGACGCAACTGGGTTTTCTTTTCAGATGTGATTTGGATTTGCGCCCGGGTGGCAAAACGTCCCCCTTAGCTCCGACCATTGATCAGATGATGGATTACTATGGAAATTACGGGGAAACTTGGGAACGTATTGCTTTTGTGCGTTGCCGTTATATTGGCGGCTCTGTCGAAATTAAAAATCAACTGGAACCTTTTTTAAAAAGATTTATATATCGCAAGCATTTAGACTATTCCTTGTTTGAAGACCTTAAGGGCCTGCGTGAAAAAATTCAAAAAGCGGTTCGTACTCAGGATGGACAAATTAATTTAAAACTGGTGCCTGGGGGAATTCGCGATATCGAACTTTTTATCAATTCCTTGCAGGTGATTCATGGCGGAAAAAATCCAAGCTTGCAGCTGACCAACACTTCTTTAGCTTTTGATAAAATTGATTCAGAAAAAATTCTACCTTCCCAAGAAATTTTATTTTTTAAAAACCTTTATTGGCGCCTCAGATTTCTTGAAAACTATGTGCAAGCCCAAGAAGATCAGCAAACTCATTTTATCCAGAAATCAGGATCCTTCCCAAAACATATTTCAATCGCGCTGGAGGGTTTAGAAAAAGATCTGGCCACTTCGTCGTTGATGGTTGCTGGCTTATTGGGATCTATTGAAGTCGTCGATAAAATGAACTTAGATATTGAGTTTCAACAAGTGCTAGAGATCCCTCTTTTATCACGCCAAAAAGATCGTGATCAAAAAACACGACAAATCTTTGTGCAAAATTTTTCGCAAGCCTTGATAAAGACCAGTGGCGACCGCGCCTTAGCCATCTCTTTTCTAAAAGAGTTTATCAACGCTGTTCGCGCCAAAAGTGGTCTTTTCAGTTTGCTGGCCCGTGAAACTAAGCTTGCTGAAGACTTGGCTTGGCTTTTTGGGCATTCGCCGTATTTATCTCAGATTCTTTGCCGGCGGCCAGAGCTGTTAGATTCTTTTGTTTACCGCACGCAAGATCTTCAACGACAAGAATTTGATTTATTACTGGAGCAGCTTTTAGAAAAGCGTCTCCTGACAGAGATTATTCAAGGCACTGATTTTTTTAAGACTCAAAATATTTTGACTGTTTGCCAAAATTTAAGTTCTGTCGCTGATGAAATCGTGATCGAACTTTTGCGCGCTTTAGAGGCGACCGATTTACAAATTTTAGCTTTGGGAAAATGGGGCGGACAAGAGTTAGGTTTTCAATCAGATCTGGATTTTATTTTTGTTCTTGATGGCGAACCTCAGGAAAAACATTTTAAGCTTGCTCGTCGAATTATTTCTAGACTGACAGAGCCTCATAAAGGGGGCTCTTTATATGCTATTGATATGCGATTAAAACCTTCTGGAAAAGCTGGCCCTTTGATCGTCCAGAAGCAGGAGTTAATAAATTATCTAAAAACGACTTCTGAACCATGGGAGCGCCAAGCATATCTAAGAAGTCGCGGAATTTTATGGGATGCTGATTCAATCAGACAGGCTTGTTATTCAGTAGATATTGATGCCCAAGCCATGAAGCAATTTGGCCACATTCGGCAGCAATTGATTAAACCAGCAGATTTGGATTTAAAATATTCTGAAGGGGGCCTGCTGGATATTGAGCTTTTTGCGCAGACGTATTTATTAACAAATAAGATTGTTTTCAAGGGGCCTTCATCGACTGTTCAGATGCTAAAGCTGATTCCAGGGGCCATGATTTTATCTAAGAATTATTCAGAGTTGCGTCTGAAAGAGCAGTTTTTGCACCTGATCAGCTCTGAGGGTCATTCCGACCTAGCTAGAAAAGCTGACTATATTCAAGTTCTTGCCGCACTATTTAAAAAGTCCACAAACGAACTGAAGACAGATATGCTGTCTTTGATTTCAGAAAATACTAAGCTACTCAATCAACTTGACCCTCGCAGGTCCACAGGATAACTGCTAGAGGTTCATGAACATTTTCGAGGAGGATTTTTTGTCTGAACAAAAGGGTCTGATCAAAAAGGTACTTTGGATTTATCTTTTTGCGTTTGCGCTAGTGGCCTTTAGCTTTCACTCAGAAGCGAAAGAAAGTGCCAAATCCGAAATTAAAAAAGCTGATCTAAAAACAGATAAACTTGAGAAAAAAGGAAAAGAGATGATCGCAGAATTCGAAACCACTATGGGAAATTTTAAGATTCGACTTGAAAACGAAAAGGCACCTAAGACTGTTTCTAACTTCGTTGGCTTAGCTGAAGGCACCAAAGAATGGACCGAGCCAAAAACTGGAAAAAAAGTAAAAAAGCCATTTTATGATGGTTTGATTTTTCACCGGGTCATTCCTGATTTTATGATCCAAGGTGGAGATCCTTTGGGCACGGGCACGGGCGATCCAGGCTATAAATTCGAAGACGAATTTTCTCCGGACTTAAAAAATAAACGCGGTGTTTTATCCATGGCTAATTCTGGTCGCAATACGAATGGCAGCCAGTTCTTTATCACTGTGATTGATACGCCTTGGTTAGATGGAAAACATGCGGTCTTCGGTGAAGTGATTGAAGGCATGGATGTTGTTGATGCGATTTCAAAAGCAAAAGCCAGCCCAGACAATCGACCCTTCGAGCCGATCGTCATGAAGCACGTAAAGATCATTCGGAAATAATTTTTGAAAAATTTGATTTAGTCGACAAGGCGGAAGGCCCTTTCCATTTGCTGGGTGTTGGCGCGGGAAATTTTCATTTGTCGAGCCAAGATCCGCCAATCTTGAACGACACTGACGATTCTCTTAATAATTTTTTCTGCCTGAGATTGATTCAGTCGAAAATATGGTGCCATAGCCAGGACCAAATCAAAATCCTGGCTGTTATCGGCTTCAGAAATATTTAATTTTAGGCCGTTTCCGTTAGGATTTGGATTCATATCGTAAGCCGGTGAAAGAATCCAGCCCTTTGACGTTAGAAGGAAACCATGATTACGCAGGTGATCGTCGGTATTAGAAACACAAATATAAAACACGATCCGAGACCATAGTTGTGCAAGATCTTGGTCGACCCGCCCTCCTTCTCTGATTATAAATTCAGCCAGCTCTAAATAGCTTGAGCCTTCGGCGGCCCCATCGCCGTCCATTTTATCAAGTAAAGTCATCGCTGATGCGAAATGAATCCTCTTTTCCTGCTCTCGATCAAAACGTTTCAATAAAAACGTGTGCTGAGTTCCACCAAAAATATGTGCTTTTGCAGAGGGAACTTCAATACCTGATTTTTTTGCTAGTTGATGAACAATATATTCCCAAGCGCCACTATCATGCACATCTTCGCGACTAGGAAATTTTGCGATCCACAAATGACCGTCTTCAGATAAGACGCTGGCTTTAGGGCGTGCCCCTCCAAGAGAACCTCCCGGAGCAATCAACATTCGAATCCATTTTTCTTCATCGGATTTTTTAATAGAGCTTTCATTTTCTATGGCCCAGCTCGCAGCTTCTAATTCACGAATGTGCGTAAATGGTGGCGCCGAAAACTCACTGTCATCATTCACGAAAGGCCCATCTGATTTTTTACGAAAGCGAAGGGCGCCAAGGCGATGCCGATCATAAACTCCCAGCAAGTAGTCTGACTCCAAAAGCAGTGGTTCTTTTTCTTTGGCTTTTCGAGCCTGAATGGAGGCCCTGCGCTTTTGCAAAATGCGACCCCAGCGATCGGGAGCTGAGTCCAAAAATAACCCAAAATTTTCTTTTTGTGAATTATTGAACTGTGAGCCCTTAAACAGCTGCAAAGCTGGATCTAGAATCTGCGCAAAGGGCGAATTCAGCCAAGTCTGGCTATAGTCGAACAAAAAAATCTCTTTCCCACGGGTCATGATCGAAGATAGAGTTCCCATCATCTGCGGACCACGCATCCCACTCCAATCGGCCCACACTTGAATGTCTAATTTATCTCCCTGTTTTATGCTCATCGCTTGATCCTAATCAGCCTTGCATCTTGAAGCTTGCGACCCAACTCATCGTCTCTACCAATTTTTAAAAGCTCTTTTTCTAACCCTAAACTTAAAAGAACACTGGCATAAGCGCCCATCGATACGCCTGGCTCACCCTTTTCAATGGCCAATAAAGTTTGCCGCGAAATTCCTGCACGCTCAGCCACCAAAGACGATGTCAGTTTTCGTCGTTGCCTAGCCCATCGAATATTTTCACCCATCTGAATAAGATGTCTGGTCAATGATGGCAAAAGGGGCACTTTTTTAGTCTTCATGATCATAATTATGATCAAAATAAGTGATTTTGTACATAATTATGATCGTTTTCTCAAAATAAGGCAGTCGGGTATTCGCTATCTTGGTGGGCGGAGGATATGGAATGGGATACCCGACAGGTTACGGGGGATTTCCAACCTATAATGGAAAAATATCAAGTCAGGCTACAGACACAAAAAAACCTGGCGCTAGATAAGTAATACATTAAATTTAGTTTTTAAATAGGGATTATTTATATCCCTATTTTTTTATTTATCGTTAGTCACGATCAGGATTTCAATACGGCGATTTTTTGCGCGGTTGGCTTCGGTGTCGTTGGCGACTAAAGGTTTTTGATCTGCGTAGGAGATGGCCGCAAGCCTTGCCGGATCGATTTGATGATACTTAATAAGATATCTAACTACACTTGTGGCGCGAAGACTTCCTAGCTCCCAATTGCTATCAATTTTATCACTGACAATCGGCGTGTCGTCAGTGTGTCCTTCAATAATAACTTTACGATTAGTTTCCTTTAAAATTTCTGCCACTTTATCCAAAGTTTTTAAAGATGATAATTTCAGCTTATTAGAACCTACAGGGAAAAAAGTGGACGCCGCTAAAGCGATGCGAGCGCCAATTAAGTCATGATGAACTTTTGAAACAGCTTCTTTTTCTGATCCTTCTAAGGATTTATTTAATTTTCTACCCACGTAATCTTGCACTTCTTCGGCGCCACCCTGCTTTGGAAATCCCTCGATAGGATGACCCAGCTCTGGAACAAAGGCTTCGGCCCCTGATACCTGGGCAGAGACTTGGCCTTCGCCACTTCCTTGCCCGACGTAGGCTAGCTTTAAATTTTTTCGGACCGAGTCTTCGAATTTTTTTTGTTTATCTTCGTTGTTGTTTGATGTCGCATACATGACAACAAAAAATGCAAAAAGCAGAGTGATAAAGTCCGCATAAGAGACCAGCCAACGCTCATGATTTTCTGGCTCTTCGTGACGGTGCTTACGAGCTGCCATTAAAGATCTTTCTGATAATCTTGTTCGAGATAGGCTTTTAGCTTTTGATCAACAATCACCGCTGGTAACCCCTGACTGATCAGCAGAGCGCCTTCTAAAACTAAATAACGATTATGAATCCTGTGCTGGATTTTTTTCTTAATTTTAAAACCCATCGGTAGAAAAATCAGGTTCGCAAATGACACTCCATAAATCGTAGCCACAAAGGCCACGGCAATACCGCCACCCAACTTCGATGTATCACTTAAATTCCCCATGATATGAATCAATCCCAAAACCGCGCCAATAATTCCAATGGTAGGTGAAAATCCACCGGCATCGGCCCAAACTTTAGCACCCGCATTAAGGCGATCTTCTTCCGACTGAATTTCAACTTCAAAAGTATCTCGAATCACTTGCGGGTCGATCCCATCAACAATATTTCTGACGATTCTTTTTAGAAAAGGATCTTTAAAGCCTTTGATCAGATTTTCAACTGCAACGACACTGTCTTTTTTTGCAACCTTTGAGCATTCGACGATATCTTTTATATTTTCTATTGTGGGCTCGTCGCTGTCTTCTCGAAAAGCAGATTTACCAAGACTTATTGCCAATCTTAAATCGCGTCCTGGATTTGAAACCATGACAGCACCAATGGTTCCACCCAACACAATAATAAAGGCGGTTCCTTGCATCAATGATTCGATGTGGCCACCCTCTAGAAGATTTCCTAAAAGGATAGCGCCAAGACCAATTAAAAGACCAAGCCAAGTTGATTTACTCATGGTGAATTCATTGTGCCATAGACATCAGCGCATAACACCTGGACTTTGTACGAGATCAACTCTACTTTCTAAAAGATGGAGAATTTAGATCGCAGTCTACTTTATCTGATCAACACTTTGGGCTCGACCCCTTGGTTTGATTTATTTTTCCCGGCTATCACAGATCTTCATAAATCACCTTATTTTGCACTAGTGGTCGTCCCCCTTTTTTTAGGTTTATTCCTTTGGCATTACAAAAAAAAAGGCCTTTGGATTTTTTTAGGTCTTATCCTTTGTCTAGGGCTGACTGATTTCACCGGTGGGCAAATTAAAAAAGCAGTCGGTCGACCGCGGCCCGGAGATACCGCAGACGTCGGTGTCATCGTTCGATCTGCTTATGGTGGTTTCAGCTTTCCTTCGAATCATGCCACCAACCTTTTTGCCCTAGCCACCTATTCAAGTTATTTTGTTCCACAATTATCTTGGCCGACTTTTGTGATTGCGTCCCTCGTGGCCTATAGCCGTGTTTATAACGGAGTTCACTATCCTTCAGATGTTCTTTTTGGTGCTTTCCTTGGAATTTTAATTGGTTATTTAAGCTGTCTTTGCATAAATAGATTTTTTCGTTGGAAGGATGGCCGATGGTACTAGTAACGGGGGCCAATGGCTTTTTAGGTGGCTGGGTTGTTCGAAGCCTTCTTCAACAGGGTTTGAAGGTGCGGATTTTAGCTCGCGAAAAAAGTGACCTTTCAGATTTAGCCGGTTTAACTTTTGAAAAATCCATCGGTGATGTCACTAATTACGAATCTGTTTTTAAAGCGCTGGACGGCATTGAAACGGTTTTTCATTTAGCCGGAGTCATTGGTTATCAAAAATGGCAAAGGCCGCTGATGGAGCAAGTGAATATTGGTGGAACTCAAAATATATTAAAATCCTGTCAAGAAAAGGGCATTAAGGACCTCGTTTACTTGTCTTCTGTGGTCGCTATTGGCGCAGGATTCAAACCCACTCAAATTTTAAATGAAAATTCGGCCTATAATATTTCTCATTTGCACCTAGGCTATTTTGATACAAAACATGAAGCGGAAAAATTAGTGATCCAAGCTCATGAAAACGGCACGATTGAAGCTGTGATTTTAAATCCCAGTACGATGTACGGACCGGGAGATTCAAAAAAAGGCAGCCGTAAAACTCAACTTAAAGTGGCGCAAGGCAAGTTTCCTTTCTACACCCATGGCGGCGTGAACGTGATTGCTGTCGAAGACGCCATCACAGGAATTATGACAGCCTGGAAAGGGCGACATACGGGAGAAAGATTTATTTTATCTGGAGAGAATTTGTTGATCAAAGATTTATTCGCTATGATCGCGCTTGAGGCTGGTGCAAAATCGCCGTCGATAGGCATTCCAAATAGCGTTGTTTTTGGCCTCGGACGTTGGGGAGACTTCAAGCATTCGATGGGACGATCCGCTAGCCTCAGTGTTGAAAATGCATGGAGTTCGACGCTTTATCATTATTTTGATAATGCAAAAGCTAAAAAAGTTCTGGGACTGCAGGTCCGACCTGCAAAACTTGCGATTTCTGCAAGTGTTGCTTGGATCAAAGCTCAGGGTTTGTTAAAGACTTAATATGAAAATCCATGGCAGTGTTAAATTCCTGATTGCAATCCTTCTATTAATTCCGATCCTAATTTTATCCGGAGTTTTTTATATTTATTCAAAAATTCCTACGACCAAAGAACTTCATAGCTGCATCACTTCAACAATGAATCACGTCTACCTTTGCCCAAAGAGCAAAGACTATATTCCCCTAAATCAGATTTCTAGTATTCTTAAAAAAACGATCGTTTTGACTGAGGATTCAGCTTTTTTTCAACACCAAGGCTTTGATTGGAAATCCATTGAAAAAAGTGCCCGCGAAAATATCGAGAAGGGCCATTATATCCGCGGAGGTTCGACCATCACTCAGCAGCTAGCAAAGAATTTATTTTTGGCGAAAGAAAAGACCTTAATCAGAAAAGGCTTAGAGGGCTTGATCACACTAAAGCTTGAAAAGGATCTTACAAAAAATGAGATTTTGGAAAAATATCTGAACCTCATCGAGTTTGGAAATAACCTCTACGGCATCGAGCCCGCTTCACGGCACTACTTTAAGAAATCCGCCGGGGACTTAACAGCCGCCGAGTCCGCTTTTTTAGCGATGCTTTTGCCCAATCCAAAAAAATATTCAGCTTCTTTTCAGAAAAAAAATCTGACTCATTTTGCAGAAAATCGCATCCGAAAAATTTTAGGTGATATGGTTCAGTATGAAAGAATTGATCCTGCAACTTATGAGGCCGCAATGCTGCAAGTGCCCTCGTTATTTAATTCTGAAGTAATGACTATTGATTCTGCCCCGGGAGAAGAAATCACTGAAGATCCATTTGAAACCTTAGATCCCGAAGAATAAATAATATCAGCTGCGATGGCCCTAAAAATGCAAAAGCGAAAACAGCCTTCGCCATTTTCCCTTTTGGTGGAAACCTTGTCCGAGAAAAAGGAAGGTGTCCGTTGCGTAAACAACCATATTTACGTTATCGTCGTGTATTAATGATTACTAAAGCAGTTTTAACGGTCATTATTTTTATTTTGATCATTGTTACAAAAGTTAGAAATCTTTAAATGCAGCAGCTTCCAACGTGTTCAAAAAAAGTCTAGGGATCGGTGACGGGAATTGGACTTTCAACCAGGATAAGGAGCTTCCACAGGGACGTGAGTGGCGAGGGCACTTTTACTTTAGAAGTCGCTGGCGGATCCTGATCATAGCAATATTCATTGTCACCCAACTCATGATTAATAAAATAACCAAATGAATTCCAAACTGCTCGGTAAAACCCTTTACTAGCAAACCTCGAACAGCTGCAACCGCATGAGTCAGCGGCAAAAGGTAGGTAATGTATCTTAAAACTGTCGGCAACTGTTCATTAGGAAAATAAACGCCGCAAACTAAAGTCATGGGAATGATAAACCCTGAAGTTCCATAAATAAAAGAGTCATAGCTTTTTGCAAATGATGTTACGATCATGGCGATACAAGAAAATAAAAATGACACCAAAAATAAGACAGGCAAGGCGACAAAAATCATTGGTGAATCCACTAAACCAAAAAGAGCGGCAACGACAGTCACTCCGCAGACGCCCAAGAAACCTTTGCTTGCGGCCCATAAGATTTCTCCAAAAACAATTTCTTCAGGACCTACTCTTGTCATCATGATGCTTGAATAAATTTTTTGATACGTCAGTTTACTGTAGTTGGAATAAGTGCCTTCAAAAAATGCGACAAACATCGCTGTTGTACAAAGCAGGCCTGGGAAAAAAAATTCAAGAAAAGACAGCCCATTCATATTATTAACAAAAGCGCCAAGGCCAAAACCAAAGCCGCCCAAGTACATCAAGGGTTCAAGCACAATCCAAACGGCTGACACCATCCAGGTTTTTCTGAATTGAAGAAAGTTTCTTTGCCAAACTTTGATAAAGCCGGCACTGACTTTGGGCGCTTTGACAAGTTCCAACCAGGTCATGCGTTATCTCGCAATTCATGCCCCGAGAGCTTCAGAAATAAATCATTCAATGTCGGTCGACGAAGTGTAATGCGATCGCCTGCAACCAGTTCGATCGCTTTCCGACCCTCTTGACCTTCTTGAATTAAAATATGTATGGTGTTTCGAATCACTTGGTATTGATAACCCGCAGACTTCAGTCGGCCTAAGTAGTAATTTAAATCCACAGGGTTGGTTTCAAACTCGACCACTTCACGACCAATTTCTTGCCGTATTAAATCTTTTGGAGCGCCCAAGGCTAATATTTTTCCATGGTCGATGATCGCTATACGATCACAGATGGCTTCGGCCTCTTCCATATAATGGGTGGTTAAGACCAATGTCGATTGCTCGGCTTTAAGCTTTGTGAAAAAATCCCAAATCCAAATACGCGCTTGCGGATCAAGTCCCGTTGTCGGCTCATCTAAGATCAGTAAATCGGGATTATTCAGAAGGCCCCTTGCAATCGCAAGTCTTCGCTTCATGCCACCACTGAGGGTCTCAATAGAGCGATCGCTGTATTCATCCAAATGCATTTTGCGCAGTAAAGTCTTTGATCGATGAATGGCTTCTTTGGGTTCGATGTTATGATACCCTGCAAACACCAAAAGATTTTCAAAAACACTTAAATCCGTGTCTAATCCTTCGTCCTGAGGAACAACGCCAATTCGAGATTTAATTTCGCGATAATTTTTTTTGACGTTAAGATCTAGAACATACAGTTCTCCGCTGGTCAGCAAAGCACTGCAGTACATCAGTTTCATGGTGGTGGATTTTCCGGCCCCATTGGGGCCAAGAATTCCAAAACATTCGCCCTTGTAAACTTCAAAGCTGATGCCGTCGACGACGTTTTTATCGTCGTATTTTTTCACCAAATTTTTAGCTTGGATGACGGCAGGTCTTATCATTCAGCTTTAGATGCCTTTTTGCCTCGATTATGAGGATTCAGTTCGCGGCAGCGAAGTCGAATATAACTTGGAGTTGCTTCAATCAACTCGTCGTCGCGAATCCATTCCATGGCTTTTTCCAAAGTCAGAGGACGGACTGGCACCAGACGAATCGCTTCGTCACTGCCCGAAGCACGAACGTTAGTTAATTTTTTCTCGCGTGTGATATTGACTTCTAAGTCGTTTTCTTTGGCGTGTTCGCCGACGATCATTCCTTCGTAGACTTCTTGGCTATGGGTGACGAACATAATTCCGCGCTCTTGCAAATTCCAAATTGCATAGGCTGTTGCCAGGCCTTTACGATCAGAAATCATCGCTCCCGTTGTTCGAGAGAAAATATCACCCTTATAATCATCCCAACCATCAAACTGAGTATTCAGTAAGCCAGTTCCACGAGTGTCCGTTAAAAACTCAGACCGGTAACCGATCAAGCCCCGTGAAGGAATTCTGAATTCTAAACGAGTTCGGCCTGATCCCTTTTGAACCATGTTCATCATGATTCCTTTTCGCATGCCAAGCTTTTCAGTCACGGCACCGACAAAGCTGTCTTCGATATCGATCACTGCGATTTCCATAGGCTCTAATTTTTTACCGTCAATATTTTTAAAGATAACTTGTGGTTTAGAAACTAAGAGCTCGAAACCTTCACGGCGCATTTGTTCAATTAAAACGGCCAACTGAAGTTCGCCGCGACCAATGACTTTAAAAGAATCGGTGTTTTCAGTTTTTTCAACCCGGATCGCGACGTTATGAAGAAGTTCTTTTTCTAAACGTTCTAAGATTTTACGAGAGGTGACGTTTTTGCCGTCTTGACCGGCAAAGGATCCATTATTCACCGAAAAAATCATTCCAACCGTTGGCTCTTCGACTGCAATTCGCTTCAGAGGGCGAGGATCCAAAGGATTCGTGATCGTATCACCGATCGTAAAATCTTCCAGACCTGCAATGATGGCGATGTCGCCAGCCGTAATTTCGGTCACAGGAACTTGGTTGTTCACGTAATATTGAAAAAGCGCGCTGACTTTTAATTTCTTTTGCTGACCCTTATCTTGGATCACAGCGACCTCATCGCCGACTCTGATTGTTCCCGCGCGCAGACGACCAATGGCCAGTCTTCCCACGTAATCATTGTAACTGATATTAGAAACCATCAATTGCAAAGGATGATCGACTTCAACTTTAGGAGGTGGCACCAGCTCAATAATTGAATCATACAAGCAAGTCAGATTTCCCGTGTTTACGTTAGGATCTAATGTTGCCATGCCTTCACGAGCAATGGCATAGATCGTTTTAAAATCACACTGTTCTTCAGTCGCATCAAGATCGATAAAAAGATCGAACACTTCGTTGTGCACTTCTTGAATACGAGCATCCGAGCGATCAATTTTATTAATACAAACGATGACTTTAATATTTTGCTCTAAAGCTTTTTTCAAAACAAAGCGCGTTTGTGGCAGCGGGCCTTCAGAAGCATCCACAAGCAACAAACAGCCATCAACCATATTCAAAATACGTTCAACTTCTCCGCCGAAGTCACTATGCCCCGGCGTATCGACGATATTGATTTTATAATCTTTGTACATGTAAGAAGCATTCTTCGCAGCGATCGTAATTCCACGCTCTTTTTCAAGATCCATTGAATCCATCAACCGCTCGTCGACGTGCTGATTGTCACGGAATGTTCCGGCTTGTCTAATTAAGTGATCCACCAGTGTTGTTTTGCCGTGATCGACGTGGGCAATGATGGCGATATTTCGAATCTTATCTGCGTTAAACATGTTTCTTCCTTCGCTGTTTTTACTATTTAAATTTTTATCATCCGTGTCCGCCCATTAAGAATGCTTCCTGGGACGTGTCTTCGGGCTCCATTTGATCGACGCGATTAAAAAATTCGTACGCGGCTAACATAAGGTCGTCCGTCGCTTGAATTTGAAATACCGATTTTCTGAATTGAGCGGCACCAGGATACCCCGAGGAATACCAAGCTGCAAACTTTCTTAGCTGGATGCTTTGTAAGTGGGGCTCGCAATGCGCTACGATATGCTCTTTCAGGCGCATAAACTGAAATGCGAGGTTCCGTTTTATCAAATCAACGGGCTCGCCCTTCCATAAACGATAGGCTTGATCAAAAATCAGCGGATTTTTAAGGCAACCTCGACCAATCAACACCCCATCACAGCCAGAAGTTTTTAACCGAGCGACAGCTTGGGGCGCAGATTGAATATCGCCGTTCCCTAAAACCGCAATTTTGGTTTTGGCCTTCACTTCAGAGATAAAATCCCAATCAGCTTCACCTGAATATCCCTGGGCCCTGGTCCTGCCATGGATGGCAACCCAAGTGATGCCTTCATTAAAGGCTATGTTACAAACTTCTTCTGCATTTCTGGAATTTGCGTCCCAGCCCGTGCGAATTTTTATCGTTAGCGGGATATTTAAACCGGCTTTCACGGTGGATAAAATACGCTGAAGGGCGACCAGATCCTTTAAAACGGCCGATCCAGCCCCTTTTTTAACGACTTTGGGAACGGGGCAGCCAAAGTTCAAATCAACAAAATCAGCGCCTTGAGTTTCGATAAACTTTGCGGCTTTGGCCAAAGTTTCTGGATCCTCGCCAAAAA
>JAYWEQ010000165.1:0-35659 GCA_043779185.1 Pseudobdellovibrionaceae bacterium | reverse complement strand
TGCACCGCCTTTTGAAGTCTATCTTCAACGCCGGATCGAGACAGTCTTTGTCCTCTATTATTTGGAAATAGCGGTGATTCTGGCGCCGGTTGTATTTGTTGTTCCGTCTCACGTAGTCAGCCCCCCTTTTCGGGGCTTGATTCCCGGATAATCAGCCCCCCCAATTGATGTTGTGAATTCCGGGGCCATTCCCATGTAGTTGGCCCCCCATTTGGGAATCTATTCCCAGATAATCAGCCCCCTGGTCTCAATGTTGTTAGTCTGATCCCTGAAATACATCAGGGAGGATCAGATTAGACAGCAACAGGAGAGGCACAGAATGGACCGTAGGATTTTAGAAAAGTTGGCCTTGGGCCAAGGGGTAAAATTAATTTGCAAGGAATTTAGAATTGGCAAGGACCGGGTCCGCGCCGCCCGCGCGAAGGGAATTGATTTTTTATATTTAAATCCAGATGGCAATGCGATTGGTTCAAAGCCAGTGCCGCCACCGCCCGAAAATGTTTTTCCAAATTTTGTAGATTTGAGATCACAAAAGACAAGCGCGATTGATCAGCTTTTGCTGACTCAGAAAGACTGGATTGCAGAGAGGCTTGTTGCAAAATGGTCACCGATCACAATTTTCGAAGAGCTCAAGCTTGATAAGGGAAGTAAATCCAGTTTTTACCGTTTTTTATATCGCCATGATTTTTACAAGAACATGAAGTCTGGCCCAAGTTTGGTTGCGCCGATTATCCATATGCCAGGTGAGGCTTTAATTTTAGATTGGGGAAAAGTAAAAGATATCGTTGATAAAAAGACTGGCGAAAAAAGAATACTCTGGGCCTTTGTTGGTGTGATGGGATTTTCACGTTACATGACGATCAGGCTTGTGTGGACCAACAGCGTGGAAGTCACGATGGCAGCCATAGAGTGTATGCTCCGTGAGCTCGGCGGGGTTCCGATCAGAATTACCTCTGACAATCCAAAATGTTTTTCAATCAAAGCCGATAAACATGAGCCAACATTAAATCCATCTTTTGAAAGGTTGGCCGCGCACTATGGCTTTAGGATCGAGTGTCTGCCCCCAAGTGATCCAAAGAAAAAAGGCAAAGTTGAAAGAATGATGCCATATTCGCGCCGGCTTTTTGAGGCCTTCTGCTGTGACGACTTTGATTTAGAAAAAGCGCAAGAATACATGAACAAAAAATGTGGAATTGCCAATGAGCGGCGGCATGGGACGACGGACTTAAGACCGATAGAAGTATTTTTGCAAGAAGAGGCACAAGCCTTAAAGCCACTGCCGAAGCTGGCGTATGAAAAAGAAGAACTTTCCTACGTGACCGTGAGACGCGATGGTTTTGTTCGATTTGCCAACAAATATTATGCAGTGGCAGATCAATATATTGGCAAAGAGGCTGTCATGCTGGGATCTAAAACTCGGGTCTCAGTTTTTGTGGCAGGAGCTATGGTTGAAAGCTATGACCGGATTACAGCCAAGCACCAGACCCATGCGATCCATGATCATTTAGAAAAGCCCTGGCAAAAGATTGAAGAAAACAATCAAGGCTATCTCCGTCGCGCAAAGCGGATTGGTCCGCACTGTGAGGCCGTGATTAAAGTTTTAATTTTAAGAAATTCTGGATTTATTGATACCAGAGTTATTTGGGGAATTTTATCACTCGACAAAAAATATGAAATTAGCTTTATCGAGATGGCCTGCACTGACGCCTACAGTCTTGGAAAGTTTTCTTCAAAATACATTGAGAAAATAATTTTAGAACGAATGAAAATGGCTCACTTGAATCAGAAGCTTTCCTCTCAAAAGCATCCAGAGACCGCCTTTACAAAGTCATCGACGGAGTACGCAAGGCACATTGAAGATTTAATAAAACAACAGGGTGATTTAAAAATCATCCACTAACCAAAGGAGAAGTTATGGAATTAGAAACTGTACGAGGACAACTGCGGCAACTGAAACTTGCGACGGCGGCAAATGAAATTGACTCAGTACTGGAGCGCAACAAAAAAGCAGTTCACTTGGACTGGTTTTCAAGGTTGCTTGAGCGGGAAATCGACGCCAGAAGGGAAAGTTCGCTGAAGTTAAGATTACTGGCGGCAAGGTTCCCTGAAATGAAAAGCTGGGAAGGATTTGATTTTGAATTTAACCAATCAATTGATCGCGAAAAGCTTGAGGACTTGAAATCACTTTCATTTTTAAAGCAGAATCGAATCGTTCAATTTTTAGGTTCTCCGGGTACTGGCAAAAGTCACTTAGCAACATCGCTGGGCGTGATCGCAATTTATCAAGGCCACAAAGTGTATTGGACTTCGGCAAAGAGACTGCAGTCAGATATTTTTGAGGCCAAGATAAAAAATAATTTGGATCAACTATTCAAAAAAATATTGTCAGCAAAGCTTTGGATCTATGATGATTTTGGAGTTGTGAGTTATCCCAAGGATATCGCCGAAGAGGTTTTTGATTTACTCGATCGCAGAAAACAAACATCGGCAATGATTTTAACAAGCAACAGAGCGGTTGGCGAATGGGCCCAAGTATTCCCGGAACCAGTACTTGCAAATGCGGCTTTGGATAGAATGTTTGAGCACGCGATTGTTCACATTTTTGAAGGAAAAAGTTACCGACTTACCGGAAAAATCGAACAACTAAATTGACGTTAAAGAAAAGGTAGATAAAAACCCCATAAGACCAGGGGGCTGATCATCTGACACGATGAGGGGGCTGAATATCCGGGACGTCACAAGTTAAAACAGTCAAAGGCAATTCAACCCTGGCTTATTCAACAAAAAATCAGTGCATAAAGGCGCTCAATGCATTTTTGAAAATAATGAATAGAAAGAACAAGATTGATCGCGTGACTAAATGTACACAATTTGCTCGTCATCTTGAAAATTCAAAAAGTGCTGAGGAAGTCATTTCGGAAACTGATACTTTTAAAATTTATCACGAGCTCAAGTGTATAGACGACTGCGCTGCTGAATTATTTTTAGTTCTCGTTCATACCGGATTGAGAATTAATGAAGGCGTTGGGCTTTGTCTGGACAACTTGGTTCAAGGGCACGTTGAAAACAAGGCCTTTCACGAACAGCTCATACGGCATGATGTAAATTACGTTGGATATATTTCATTGGAAAGTCAGCCAGTGCAGTCGACAAATCTCAGGGATAAAAATAACTTGGTGCCGAGGAAAGCTCTAAAAGGGCGTAGAAAAATAGATCCTAAAAACAACAGGATTATTCCGTTGATTAATAAAGAGGTGTTTAACACGCTCGTTAAGCGGTATTTCACGCAACGTGATTTATACTTGAAGAAACAATTCGGGGATGATCCAAAGGATTATCTTTTATTCGATGGTCTGAACAAACAGCGCTTTGGCGTCCTTTTGAAAAAAGCGTGCGGGAACTTGAAGATTCGGCACTATACGCCGCATTCGTGCAGACATACATTTGCAACACAGTTTACTGGTCTGACATTTGGGAACGTGTTTCTTTGTCAGATGGTGCTTGGTCATCGTGATTTGAACACGAGTCGCAAGTACATTCATATTTGGGAACAGATTCAGAAGGAATCAAAATCAGCACGGCAGTTGAAAACTGGTATACAGCTGATTGTTTAGATTTTTTCAGAAGCAATATCAGCATTATAATAAATATGTGCCGCGCTTGATGGATCTCTTTTTTCTTCGATTTGTTTGGAGTTCAAGAAAAGTGCATAGTTCAAACCTTTACTGTTCTGCGTGCTTGGATAGCAAATGCCATTAACAGAATGGATGCCATTCCTCACATAGTAGCGAATATATTCAGTAAAAATTTGACTTGGAATGTATTCCACATGTTCTCGGCCATCTCGTTTTACGGGCTTCATAATGTCATCGCGGAACATTCTAAGAAAAATAATATTTTCTCTTTCATTGCGCTCCATTGATCCGAATATTGAAGGGACATGTGGCAACTTGCTTATATCTAAAACACGCAAAGTTTTTTTTGTTGAAAAAGAAGCAAAAGAGATCATGTCATGTTGAGTTCCATATAAGTTTGCGGTTCTGGCCTCACTTTTACAGGTCGCAGCCGTGTCAGAACAATAAAACAAAGGAATTCCTGCGGCACTCATCCGATTTGCCTGCTTTATTGAAACCTTTTTAGGCGGGATGGTGATCTCGCTAAATTTAAATAAGAACGGGTTTGCGGACTGGAAGGTTCGAGCTCGAAAAAATATGTGTCCGGGTTTGATAATTTTGAATAACTTCAGTTTTTTAAAATCACGAACTATTCCCTCAAATATATTTTTTGTGTCTGAAAGGAAAAATCGCTTTTCATGTTTGATGAATTCGCAAAATGTAGTCCAATCCTGAAACATCTCATCACTAGGTTCATCAGAATAAGGATTCCTCTTGCACCACAAAGTGTGCTCAAACGCATCTCGAATGGCACCCAACACGTCTGGGTTTTCAACTTCAACCAATTCCTCCAATAAATCATAAGTGTCGGTGGTGTTACCTAAATATCCGCCTTCTGCGGTTTCATATGCCATATGTTGAGCAGGATCTTCATAGTAGTTTCTAATTGCTTCGGAGATATGCCCTATAACATCGTTGATATTTCGACTTTTTCTTTTAGATGCACTCGAGTCTTCACAGTAGTCACATCCGACGCCATCAGAACCAGAGACTATGAAATTTTTTAGCTCGTGATCAAGAAAACATCTTGAACAAACTTGAGAGTCATCAATAGGGGCCCACTTTTCCTCTTGCTGTCGTTCAAGTTCTCGCTTTGCAAACCCCACAGATTGCTCCCTAAATGAGACCGGCAATAACTTTGCCTTTTCCACCGTGCTTTTTAATCACTTCTTCTATGTCGAGAATCAAGTCTGAGCTTAAGCCATGAGTCTTTACGCGGATATATTGACCTTCTTGTTCTGTGGCGCCTATCCATCCTTTTTGTACTATCTCTTCTTGGGCAGCTACAGCGTCGTCTTCGGACTCAAATTTATACTTACTCATTCTAAATTCCTTTTCTAAGCGAGAAGTTGAAAATCTATTTTTTGAAGTTCAATTTTAAAATTATCCTAAATTTTGAACAAGCTTAAGAAATCCAACATGCTATCCTTGCTCGCGATCACCTGATGAAGGATCATTTATATCTTTGAGTCTTTTGTAGTTCTTCGGCCTTGGACCAGTTGATCCAGCAGTAATTGCACCGATGCCGTTTATCGAAAATTCAAAGACAGGGCTATGAAGGTCGAGTTCATCGGCTTCATTGCTGATGAATGCTTTTCCATTGATGCAGCAGCAATAGGCCCGACCACGCTTCAACTCATTCTGTTGCAGGACTTCAAGTACCTCAACTGTATAAATTGGCAACTCCAACTGCTCGATCCTTGTTTCCAATGGAGGATTATTAATGCCAATGACTCTGATTCGTGTATAGCCTTCTGGTTTTAGAGATAAACCCATAAAGTCTAATGTTTCGAACCGCCAAATAAAGTGCCAATACGAACGTTTCTGCTCGTCTTCCAGTTCCTTTGCTTCTTCGAATTTTCTTCTCAGTTCATGACTATATTGGATTTTTAAACCAGTCATTACGGATCGATGAACTTCTTCGATAACTTTTCCCTGTTGCTGTGAAAGCTTATCTCCAATGCGAAATATCTCGAGGGTCAACCAAACTCCGTAAACACCAAGAAGAGTTCCCATCGCGGTAAGTCCGGTGGACCATTGAGATGAGGTTAAATTATTCGGCGTGATTGCTACAATTATCAGAGTGAAGATAACTACGATAGCTCTTGCTGGAAAAGCGGCTTTCGCTAGATGATGAGAAATATCCTTAGCAAGAGTTTGCCAGTAGCTTCTCAACTGAATTTTCCCAACAACTCGAGCTGATTCTGATAATAGACCCTTATGAGCACATCTTTTTTCTGGGATAGTAATTGTTGAACACTTGATTTAACGGATTTCCTTAGGCGAACCCAATCAAATTTATTTTCCCCATTCGTTTCAATAGAGCTTAAAAAATTATAAATATCCGCTGAGCTAATTTTCAAAAAACCATTTTCAACAACAGGGTCACTCATGCGTGACTTACATTTAGAATAAAAAATATGGAGCCACTCATTTGCTCGCAAAAGCTGTGATGGTGATAACTCGATTTTCAAATCTGGTTTTGATAAATCCATTAATTAAATCAGTCCTTGAAATTTATTAAAAATCTCTTTGGTCTGAGCAGAGGCATGATCCATGCCGCCCGTGCCAAACTTTAAATATTCAAAATTTTTAATTCTCATCGTTAGCGATTCAGCCGGGCATCCAATTTCTGCAGCAGCTTTTTCGATTAGGCCTTCGGAGGCTCCAATTTTAAACAGCAATAATGCAATTAAATCATCTTTTGATTGCCACTTGTAATTCATAGTTCTGGCCCCTCTCCAATTGACAGGAATTTCTTTCTGGGAATCTCCGCAAAAAACCCCTCTTCCCCCACCAAAAATCCCACCCGCTACCCCTCGTTGTAGATATCGGGAATTACTCACGAACATTCTGCACCAAATTTTAATCCAAAAACGAAAATACCGGGTAGTTCCCGGTATTTGTAAAATTAAAATTGGCTCAGAAGGAGGGACTCGAACCCCCGACCCAGCGGTTAACAGCCGCTTGCTCTACCAACTGAGCTACTTCTGAACGTCGTTGGAGAAATGAAATTAAAGGTCAGAGGCCCAACTTGTCAAGAAACTCAGTGGTTTTGGGGGTCTGGTTGTTGGGCAGGTGCCGCATCTTGCTCGGGGCGGTCGTGCAAAACTTTGGCGGGACGCGGGGCCTCTGCTGCCGGATTTCCGAGCAGAATTTGCGCCGCCGAGTTTTGTTCTTTAAAGGCGGCTCCGGAGCGAAAGTAAGACATCGCGGAAAATATTCCGGCCAAAGCGACCAGCATAAATAGGATCTTTACCCAAAGCACCCAGTTGCTGTTTTTCATAGCTAAATTCTGCCTTTCTAAAGGAAGCGAGGTTGGCATTTTTGCCTTGCGTCGCTTGACCCTTAAAATTAAAAAAGCCAACCGATCAGGGTTAGCTTCAAAAATTGGTGCGGACGGCAGGATTTGAACCTGCGACCACCTGATTCGTAGTCAGGTACTCTATCCAGCTGAGCTACGACCGCGCCATGGAAAGAAAGGTATTCATACTTTAAAAGCAGACTGAAAATCAAGCGTCGAAGTACTTCTGGGTCCAAAAACTCGAATTTATGAAGGGTTTTCAGTTGATCAATGACCTTTTGATATGGCACCTTCATCCCCATCGGTCTGGAGAAGTGGGTGAGTGGCTGAAACCAAGCGTTTGCTAAATGCTCGTAGTCCAAAAGGCTACCGTGAGTTCGAATCTCACCTTCTCCGCCAACTTTGAAAATTGAATCTTTTCAGTAGCTTAGACCAACGTCGATTTTGATAGTACGCGAACTGCTCAATACCCAAGTTCAATCTTGCGAATTCCATATATATGATATATATTGTATGGGTGGTTACGGTATTAAGAGTCGGGCAGTTAAAATACAAAGTGAACAAGAGGGATCATAATCCCCCTCACGTTCACGTCGAAGGTGGCGGAGCCACGGTGAGAGTCAATCTCCTGACTTTAGAAATAATGGACGACAGTACGGACTTCTCGAAAACGATGGTTCGAAAAATTGTGACCTACATTGCTGAGCACAAAGAAGAACTTTTAGAAAAGTGGGTTGAATATCATGAAGAAGATTAAGTACGGTAAAGTTGAATTGTCGGATAAATCTTTCGATGACGCCAATGCGCTTATTCGCGTTTCGATGATGCTGCCTCTGAATATGGTCAAGGATCTCAAAAAACTTAGCCTGACCGAGCAGCATGGCGGAAAGTATCAGATCCTTATTCGCGACATATTGGCAGATTGGATTGATCATCAAAAGCCTAAGCGCAAACGCGCTTAGGCAGCATGCCTTTCATTTTTTGAGCTTCGACCAAACAAAGGCCTGGCTAGCACCTATGTGCTTTGCAACCTTAATGGTGGATCTAAAATGCTTCATCAGTACCTGCAGCTCATCCCGGCTCAACGCTTTCGGCTCCGGCCAAGCCTCTAGCTCAAACACAACCAGCGGCCGGAGTTCGCCTACTTTACGACCTTCTCCGCCATTTCCCATTTTAAAAAATAGGTTTTAGAAAACACAAAGTCTTCTTTCGGGCGACAGATTTTATCTAAACTTAAAATTCAATCGTTCGTGCTTGCCACTCGGCTGGTTAAGATTCAAAACCCTGGGCCCAAAAAAATGAGGGGCTTTGCCATTTAGCAAATGAGTCTGACTCTTGTAAAAAAACCACGATCGTCTACCTATTCAAATGGAATATTAGAGGAGAAAGAGGACATTTTAGCCCTTTCGTATTATAAAAGAACCTTGCCGGCCAATAAAACTTGAACAGTTTTTGCAGCTGGTTGGATGAGGTCTTATTTTGAAGAAATATGTTTTTATTCTCCCATTTTTCTGGCTCACAGCCTGTTCATTTTTTGAGGCTCCTCAAGACTTGAACGGAGCTTCGGATCCCAATGGGACCCACATGAAGTTAGCCTCTAACTTTGCATCCATAAAAGATAATATTATCGTCCCAAAATGCGTTCGTTGCCATAATGCAGACTCTACCAACGACGGACGAAAAATTTTATTCGCCACAGAAGATCAACTTTTAAGCGCTGAAAATGATGACGGTAAAATTATTGTTCCTGGAAATGCTCTGGAAAGTACTTTTCTAAAAGTAATGAGTTCAAATCTTCAAGTTCGCGGCGATCTAGATATTATGCCGCCTGAAAAAGACGTCATTGCTGGGCGAAGTCGGCCTGTCACAGAGGAGCAAGTCAAAGTCGTCGCGGCTTGGATCGATAGTCTGGCAAATGATGGACCGAAACCTCCAGCTGTGCATCCTGCCCCACCCACCGAGCCCCACCCGACTCCGAATCCAACGCCGGTGCCAACGCCTGAGCCACCGGGTCCTCCCGGCGATTTATGGAGCAAAGTTCAACAACAAGTGATCAATCCTAAGTGCGTGACTTGTCACAAGGCGGGTGGAAAAGCGGAAAGCCTGATTTTCAGCAGCCGAGCGGAAGTTCTTAAAGGCTTGGTTGATAATCAGCCCCTTGTGATTCCCGGCATGCCGCTGAAAAGTCCCCTTTTCCAAGTTCTAAGTGCAGATCCAACGATTCGTGCGGGACTTAAAAAAATGCCACCGCTGAAAGCAATCAATAGCGGCAAAGTCAAAGATGTCACGGCAGAGGATTTAGATTTAGTCAGTGCTTGGATTTCAAGTTTAGCATCATCATCGCCCCCGCCAACGAACGGCCCAGTGCCAGATCCAGCTTTGCCCGCAGAGCCTTTGCCTGATGAAACACCAGAGATCACGCGGGGCCGTTACATGTTCAACCTGAGTGGCTGCGTCCATTGTCACACAACGGAGTCTGCGAAACCTTTAGCCGGTGGTTATCAATTAAAAACAAACTTTGGAACTTTCTTTGCCCCGAATATCTCTCCGGATAAAAAAACCGGTATTGGAAATTGGAGCAAAGGCCAATTTTTAAATGCCATGAGGAATGGAATTTCGCCCAGCGGGCAGTACTATTATCCCGCTTTTCCATACACCAGTTATTCAAAAATGACCGATCAAGATATTTTTGCCATTCGAGCTTACATGATGACTTTTAAGCCCATCGTTCAAGCCAATAAAGCCCATCAAGTGGGTTTTCCCTACAACAATCGAAAGATTCTATTCTTTTGGCGCTTGCTCAATTTTCCAAAAGTTGTCGATCTTACCGAGGAAAGTTTTAGAACGGCTAAAGGTGCTTTTAAGCCTTTTCCCAATCATGATGAAATTTGGAATCGCGGCGCCTACTTAGTCGAAGGCGCTTTTCACTGTGCCCAATGCCATTCACCAAGAAATAATTTGGGTGGCTTTTTAAAAAACAAATGGATGTCCGGAGCCCCCATGCCTGGAGAAAAGAAGATCGCTCCTAACCTTACTCCAGATAAAGGGACCGGCTTAGGTTCATGGTCGGTCGAAAATTGGACGAAGTTTTTGCGCGAAGGTGTCACTGAGGATGGCGATGTTGTCGGCGGAGACATGGCTAAGATCGTAAAGGTGGGCACGTCGAAGCTAACAGAAAAAGATCTTAAAGCTGTGACGATTTATCTACAAAACTTACCGCCTGTGAAAAACAACACAGACGTTTCAGGTTCCGCTGAGGGCCGTTAAAATCTTTTCGACTTCTTCATCAGTATTAAAAGCATGACAGGAAAGACGCAGGCCTGGGCCACGCCGAGCGAAATTGCATGAAATTTGAAGCAGCTCTGCCGAGCTCTTGTCTTTAGGAATAAAGTTAACAATCGAAGACTTATTATAAAAAACTGTGAAGCCTTTTTGACGAAGGCCTGTCGCCAATTTTTCCGACAGTCTTAATATTTCAGCTTCGATGATGGGGACGCCCGTCGCTAAAATCAGATTGACGGAGGCACCAAGCGCTGTGATTTCTAAGACTTGCTTAGATCCAGCTTCAAACTTAAGAGCGTTTTTTTTAGGTTCACAAAATAAATCGGCAGGATCATCACAGGTTCCAAATGTCGATGACCCGACATTATGGGGGCGAATCGCTTGCATGTGTTTCTGATCCAAGGCTAGGAAACCCACTCCCACCGGGCTTGTCAGCCACTTATGACTTCCGCCAGCTAAGGCGTCCACGCCCCACTCTTTCATATTAAAAGGATGTAAGCCAAGACCCTGCATCACATCGACAAATAGAAAAATATTTTTTCCTTGGATCCTTTGACTTAAAGTTTTGAGGTCCGTTCTTGCGCCTGTTAAAAACTGAACCCAAGAAATAGCAATGACTTTCGTATTTGCAGTGATTTGTTCAATTATTTTTTCAACGGGTGTTGTGAAGTCTTTTTCTGACTTCACTTGAATCATCTTTGCCCGAATCCTGGCGCAAGCCTCTTGCCAAGGATACAGGTTAGAGCCGTACTCTTGATCCCAAGTAAGGACCTCGTCCCCTTCTTTTAGTGGAAACTGAAAGCACAACTGACTGATGGCACTGGCCGTGCTTTGAAAAAAAGCAATTTCTGTAGAATCACAACCGATGAGTTTAGCTAATGAAGTTCTGGCGTGAAGGACGTCCTCCATATAATCTTTATCTGTATCAAATCCTTCTTCATAAAAGCGGTTTGCCCAATAACAAATTTTATCTTTTGCTGGCAAAGAAATCGGGGCCAATCCAGCATTGTTAAAATGCAGTTTTGTACCGAATTGATGAAAATTATCCTTATATAATTTAAGTTTATCCACAAATACCGACTTCCCTTATCAAGGTCTTTCTGTCAATCTACCGAGAATTGCATGACAACACTCCTTCGAAACACTGACAATAATTTAATTCAATGGACCGGCGAGGCCGCTGTCTTTGGCCAATGCCCAGGGATGACGTCCGACGGCACAATGGGCTCATTGCCCCTTTTAAACTTGAAGGCCTCTAGAAAACAAATACTTGATTACTTTAATAATTCTTGGACTTTAACTGAAATTCTTTTCAGTGGGCTTTCTTCGGAGGTAGCTTTTTATTGTCGGCCTTATCATCATCTTCGTCATCCATTGATGTTTTATTTTGCCCACCCAGCCGTTTTGTATGTGAACAAACTGCGCGTGGCTGGACTGTTTGAAGGGCCCGTGAACGCTCATTTCGAAGCCCTGTTTGAAGTCGGTGTCGATGAAATGCGCTGGGATGATTTACATGAAGGACAAAAAAGTGTTTGGCCTTCGTTGAATGAAGTTTTGGCTTATAGGAAAAAAGTTTATTCAAGAATTCGACAACTCATTGAAACTCATCCTTTGCTGGAAGAAAATCATCCACCGATTTCGCAGGATAGTCCGCTTTGGGCTTTGGTGATGGGTTTTGAGCACGAACGAATCCATCTTGAAACATCCAGTGTCTTAATTCGCGAGCTGCCTTTAGAATATGTTCGTCGGCCCCGCGAATGGCTCAATGCTCCGATTGCAAAAGCCAGCGGTCTTGTGCCTAAGAATACGATGCTTTCTGTTCCTGGCGGAACTGTCGCCTTGGGGAAGCCTTCTGATTGGCCCTCGTATGGTTGGGATAATGAGTACGGTCACGAAAATCGCGTGCATGGTGAATTCTTGGCCAGCCAGTTTTTGATCAGTAATGGCGAATTTTTGGATTTTATTAATGCGGGTGGGTATTTAACAGAAAGTTTTTGGACAGCCGAGGGTTGGGCCTGGCGCAGTTTTAGAAATACTAAATATCCGTCATTTTGGGTTCCTCATGGGCCAGCAGGTCTTCATCAATATCAATTAAGAACAATTTTTGAACTGATTGAATTGCCATTAGCTTTTCCAGTCTGTGTTAATTTTCACGAAGCTAAAGCATATTGTTCCTGGAAAACTGAAAAAGACAAAACCAAAACAGCTTACCGCTTACTGACTGAATCAGAACATCATGCCATCCGAGACTCGAGGACAAAAACGATCTCGCGCGGAATTCTGAGAGATTCTGTCATGGGCGAACAAAGCACGGACAAACTTTTTAATATGAATCTTACGAACGGCGGAGAGTCTGCCGTTGACGCCTATCCTGCCAACGACAAAGGATTCCACGATACCTTTGGGAATGTCTGGCAATGGAGTGAGGATACTTTTCACCCACTTCCCGGCAGCAAGCCGCACCCTTATTATGATGATTTCAGTGTTCCTTGCTATGATGGAAACCATCAAATGATTTTTGGTGGTTCGTTTGCAAGCACGGGTGATCTTGCTAGTATTTGGGCACGATTTCACTTTAGAGCGCATTTTTTTCAACACGCTGGTTTTCGACTGGCGCGAAGTGAAGAAACTGACTCTAAAGGCACCGCCAATTATGAAACTAAGGAGATGCTTGATAAGTATCTTCTGATGCATTGGGGAACTGAAAAAGAAATTTGGGAAGAAACTCCCGCCTTTAAAAGACTTCGACCGGACGTCGTGCATCTTCCGTTGAAATGTGCTGAGCTTGTTTTAAAGTACTCGACGAAGTTTGATCGCGCCCTTGATTTAGGATGTGCCGTTGGACGTTCCAGTTTTGAAATGGCAAAGCACTTTAAAGAGGTTCTGGGTGTTGATTACAGTCGTGAATTTATTGATTGTGCTCAGAAGCTAAAAAAATCAAAACAATTAGCTTACTGGCGGAAAGACTCCGGCGCCGAAGGCGTTCGTCTTGAGGCCGTTGTTGATGGACAAGTTGATGTGACTCGTTTGAATTTTGAACAGGGCGATGCTTGTGCATTACCGTCTTCAATAAAAAATTTCGATGCTGTTCTTTTAGCCAATGTTCTTTGTCGCTTGCCAGAACCCCTCATTTGTTTGGAGCGGATGCAGAATCTTCACGCCTTAGTAAAACCAGGTGGTGTTTTAGTGATGACGACACCTTTTAGCTGGCTCGAGGAATACACTCCGAAGTCGCGTTGGCTGAATGGGATTTCTGACGTCAAAAAAGTTCTGACAGATTTTGAGCTGATTCATCAGGAAGAGCTGCCTTTTTTAATTCGCGAGCATCGGCGAAAATTTGAATATATTGTCACCCACGCCAGCGTCTGGAAAAGAAAAGGCTAACCTGCTTTCTATCTGATGTCCGCCATGACAATAGTATAATCATCATCCTGCGGCAAAGCTCCTCGTAATTTATCGATCTTTGTAATGAAGTCCGTCATGGCCTCTTTTGGGTTGAGCGACTGCGCTTCGACTAGAAGTTGCTTGATACGACGATCTCCTAAGATACGACCATTAGGTAAATTCGTTTCAGAAATTCCATCGCTACAAATAACAATACGGTCGCCTTGATTGAGGATAAATTCCTGTTCGCCTGTTTTGGTCAATCCGCTAACACCCATTGGTGAACCTATGGCTGATGAATATTTGGCTTCACCATCTTTACCTAAGATAATCACGTGAGGGCCGCCGGCGCTCCATAGGTTCATTTTTTTTCCGGACTCATCGATCAGAACCATGATTCCCGTCATGAGATAATCTCCATCCGCAAACTCATTTAATTGGCGACTTAAAGAGTCAATCAGTTCCGGAATTTCTAGCATATCGTTATTTTTACGCAACGACAGGTAGTGGGCAGCAATCGATGCTGTGATCATCGCAGGTCCCGCTCCGTGACCGGTCACGTCCCCTAGAAAAACCATGGTAGAGCCATCTTTTCTTGTGTCGTACCACCACCAGTCACCTCCGCATTGGGCCGCGGGACGACAAAGTCCAAAAAGACTGACGGCTTTTGTCTCTTTCAAAGGATTTTTTGGAAAAAATAAATTTTGTACTGAAGATCCAATTTCTAAATCTTTTTCTAGCGTTTTTTTGTCTGACTCTAGTTGAGCCAATTTAGCCGTTTCAAAGGCAATCGCAATGTGATTTGAAATACTTGATAGAATACCAATGTCATTTTTTGTAAAAACACCTTTTGCCAACTTACTATCGATATAGACAATTCCTTTAAATTCTTCGCGTAAAGACATCGGAACAGCCATAATGCTTTTCAAATTGAAAGCGACGGCGCTCTGAGACCCCAAAGCTTCTCCGTCGTCACTTCCGGTAAGGACTATTGGCTGTTTGGTGTCCCTGACTTTATTTACAATTGTACTGCTGTAACCTTCTAATTTTTCTAAATCCTGCTTTTGGTCGTTTCGGCCACCGGCAAAATCGAGATCCTTTGAAATGGTATTATATAAAAATACATAGGCCCGCTCTGCGCCCATGACCCGGTTAATTTCATCTAAGGCAATTTTAACTTGTTCTTTTGGGTCTAATACTGTCGCTGAAGCTAACGAAACTTGCAGTAAGCTATCCATATATCTTTTAAGTTCCAAAGATTCGATACCAAATTTAGTTGTATCCACTCGAACCGTATGGGACTTGCTAAAGCCTTCTGCTTTATCGGCCGTTTTTAAATTAAACTCTTCTTCGATCCACTTGATACGATTCACCCATGATCCCGGCTGAGCGACATCTAAGGCTTGTTGTGCTGTCGTCGCAGCATCACCAACTCGTCCAGTGATTCGAAACAGACGGGCTTTGATTCTTAGAACATCATACAGAGCAATATCATTTTCTGTTTCGCGCGCGATTTGTTCAGCTTTAATTAATTTTTTTAAAGCTGGAGCAAACTTTCCGTCAAACATCATCAGGGAAGCATGAATTGCAAGAAGATGCGGCTGATAAAAGTGAGCTCCTTGGGTCGCCATTTTAAGTCCTCCAAAGGCCGCTTGCAGCTGCTCTTTGGCTTTACCCATGTTTTTACCCTTATTTTTCATTTCCTTTAAAGCCTGATTCAGTCTGATATAAGCTAAAGATACGTAGGCGTTTTTCATACAGAAAAAAGAAAACATCGGATTCGGTGCAATCTCTTTAATTCTGACCAGGGCACTATCAAGCTCTGCACCAAAATCTTCTTGCTCAAGAAATGTTGCCAGCAATGCCGAATTCACGTCTCCGCCTAAAACTGGATTAGGATCGCGACCGACTAGACACTCTTTCAAATTATTTATTAATGTCATTCCTTCGCGAGCTCTTCCCTTAATTGCATAAAGCGCACCCAAATAAGCCGGCGTAAAGTGAGGATAGACGGCACTTGAATTCTTTGTGCTTTTTGCTTGGGCCAGAACATCTTCGGCCATAATTATCGCTTCGTCGACTTTGCCGCGCATTTGCAAAACCCATGCGACCGAAAACATCATGTCGAAATAATGTCTTGGAAGCGCCCAGTTTCTGTATCTTGTAATCACTTCCCTGCCAAATTTTTCAAATCCGTTCAAGTCACCCATAATCGAGTGACCAACGGCCCAAAGATAATTGAAGGCGCCCATCAGTGTCTTATTATTCAAACGCTCTGCCATCTGCATCGCCCGCGTATAATAATTTAATCCACCGGGAATCTTAAAACCTTTTAAAAATAAAGATTGTGTCGCAAGACTCTGGGCTTTTTCAAAACTATCACCAAGAGCAGCAGAATAAAAAACCGCCCGAAAAGATGATATCGGCAAAAGTAACGGATGTTTAAAAACTGCAATTTCGCTAGCCGTATTCAAAAGTTCGACAAGTAAGACTCGTTCGCTGGAAGAACTTTTCTTAGAATTAACTTGTTTCTGAAAAAACGATGTCAGTCCAATGCCCATCCAAAAAGCCATGGTTGAACAAATTCTTCCCAACATCTTTTTAGGAAGAGGCTTGCCAAGCTCATCTAATGCATCATTAATCATTTTCCATGCGCCAGAAACTTCCCAACCTGCTTGCTTGGCCTGAGCCATCAAGCACATTATTTTTGCTCTCATCATGCGGTCAGTTGTTTTTCCAAGGGCTTTTTCAAAAAAAGAAACTGAATCATGCAGTCTGAAAGTCAGCATACACACTTGACCCAATAAATTATAAAAATCAGAATCACAATTTACTTTCGAAGCGATGGAAACTTCATAAGCCTTGTTAAGATATTGGTAGGCTTCTTCATTGGCATAGTTCTTACATGCCACTCGGCCCGCTTGGTAGTTCGAAGAAAAAATCAGATTTGAGTTCTTTTTTCCATCTGCTAAAGAAGAATGGTGGGCTAAAGAATAGACTAACTGATCTTCTACCAGCCCTTTTTCTTCCTGTTTTTTTAGTTTTTCGGCTAAAACCTGAGTGATTTTATCATGGATATCTTTTTTAGCATCTTCTTTAACATCTGAAATCAAGGCTTCCCGCACTCGATCATGAACGAATTGGAATAGTCCAATTTCATTTTTTTCGATTAAATTATTCTGAGCGCCTTCAGCCAATGCCATTTCCACATCGCTTTGGCTATAGCGACAAACTTCAGAAAGAACATCAACACTGAATTGTCCTCCTAATATTGCCGCCCAAGTAAGAATGCTTCTTGTGGAACTTCTAACGCCATTAAGACGTGCGAGAACGAGCTCAATAAGATCCGAACCTAAAGCCAGCTTTTCCATTTTTTGCTGATTCAAAGTCCATTTGCTCCACTGGGGACTTAAGATTCCAACATCTAGCATGGCATGCATATACTCTAGACACATGAACGGATTACCACGGCATCGTGAGTCTAATATTTCCGCAAGTTTGGCTTCGACATCTCTTGAGTTAAGATATTGATAGGCTAGGTCCTGCACAGCACCATGAGTGAGAGGTTTCAAGACAATGTGGGCCGAAGACTTTCTCACGCTATTGAATTCTTTGATAATAGCATGCACCTTTTGCACACTTTCATCATCATTTCGCCCAGTCACAATCAGCAAAATTTTATTATCCAGAGTTGATAAGTTTAATTTTTTTAAAACTTCATAAGTTCCATCATCGATCCACTGGCAGTCATCTATTAATAGGACAGCTGACCCATGTTTTGTAGCAAGCTTTATAAAAAATTCAGAAATTGCATTTTGAAAAATCTCTTGAGAAAAAATTTGATCATCACCCAGATTTGCATCCGCTAAAATCTTTGTCACTTGATTTGAAAATTTCCTAAGAACTGGGGCGTATTCTCCCATCACATCTAGCAGTTCTGCTTTTGTCTGAGCTAGCGTCAGATCTTTTTGACTCACAATCTGCCGAATATAGAAATCGACAAGATCTTTCAATAATTTGAAAGGAAGGGCCTCGCCTTTTTCAGCCTTCGCCCCAAGAATCATAGGTTTTTTTGAATCTTTTTCCTCTTGAATTCGATGAAGAAATTCACGAATAAGACGGCTTTTGCCAATCCCTGGTTCGCCCTCAAGAAAAATTGTCCCGCCACGACCAACATGAACTTGATTCCATGCATGAAATAATTGATCTAGCTCTTTGTCACGACCAACAAATAAATTTGCTTGTGCATTTTTAATTAAAATATCTTTTCTGCCAAGTTTTGGTTCTTGATTGCTTTTGATGATTTGATTGATTTCGTCTAATCGATCAAGATCAGCAAGCAGTCCATCACAGGTTTGGTAACGGTCATCTGGATCTTTTTTTAAAAGTTTTGATACAATTGCAGATATTCCAAGTGAAATCTGTGGGTTTTTTACGCTGACTTTTGCAGGCTCTTTGGTTAGATGCTGGTGGGCTAGTTCTCCGACATCCGCAGACTTGAAAGGAAGCTCGCCTGTTAAGCATTCGTATAAAATAATCCCTAATGAATATAAATCAGAACGTTGATCAACTGGTCTCTTTAAAACTCCCAGCTGCTCCGGCGAGCTATAATTAAAAGTTCCGACGATTTCTTTTAATTCTTCTTTATTTTCTGTCTGCTGATCCACAGCAAAGCCGAAATCAATCAGCTTTGCCTGCCCCAACTGATTAATAAGTATATTATCTGGCTTTACATCTCGGTGAGCGACTCCAAGATTATGGGCTTCACGCAAGGCTCCAGAAATAATTGAAATAATCTTAACTGTTTTTTCTTCACCAAGGCTACCTTGCAAAATTTGTTGCGTGAGAGTATCGCCATCGAAATAGTCCATCACGATGCAGGCATGGTCTTCGTACTCTTTAACAGTGACTAATTGAACCATTCCCGGGTGGCGCATCCGAGCCAAGGTCGCAGCTTCTTTAATAAATCTTTTATTAAAATAATGCTTTGTCCCCTGTTGCGGAGAATATTTTTGAACTTTGATAGCGTAGATGCTTTTATTTTTTGAATCTTTCGGATGAGCCTTATAAACAATACTTGATGTTCCTTGGCCGATCTCTTTATCAATGACCACATCTAGATCTTTTGCTAAGTCGCTTATTTTGCTCTCATTTTCCATAAATATGCACTTCCTCGTCCGGAGATTTTGTCATATTTATCTGGAATTCATAATTGAGTTATCACGACATACTTAAATCTAAACAAAGGTCCGGAACCGTTTCCAGACCTTTTGCTGATCGTTTTTAATTTAATTTACTTCGAATCGCTAAAACAATTTCTTCTGGAAGGGCCATTGCTTGTATTTCTTTTCCAGAACGACTCCAAATGAAATCATGATATGAAAAGGACGTTTTCTGTAATGAACCATCATCTAGTTTCTTGAAATATTCAAAGACCAGTCGAAGTCCATTTTTACGTAGCTCCCTTAGCGCCATAGTGACTACAACAATATCAAAAGGCATATTTTCCCTTAGGTAAGTCATTTCACTATTGATACAAACAGGAATACCGCGATCTGAGGTCACTTTAAGAGCTGGCAGGTATTTTATTATAAAATCATTTCTGACTTCAGCCTGCCAAACAAAATAATTTGAAAAGTAAACATTTCCCACAAGATTTGAGTCTTTTTGAGAAGTATGAAATTCTTTTTCATGCAGCTTTACAAAACCACGCGCCAGATTTGTTTCAAGCAAGGGCTCACCCAAGAGTTCGGTTTGGTTTTTATTCAGCTCGACCTCTTTTGTATTTTCGTGATAGGGCCTGAAGACCCTTAAGATTTCTTCTGGAAAGGGCGCAACCTCAACAACCCCATGTTCGATCGGCTTAACCCAGGTTGTTCTCATTTTACCTTTGGCAATCAATTCACGATGACCGCTATGATCAATGGCGTACCAAAGAAAGCGTTGATCAATGGAACTGTCTTTGCGGCCTGGAACAGGCATGAGCCAGAAATCACATTCAATAATTTCTCCGTGTTGCGGCATTTTGTTGAGCATCATCAGCTCGACACCATTTGTGACCCAACCAAATCCGCCCTCAAGAAGAAAGCTTTCAACGCCAGGGTTGGTGGCGCGCAAAACAAGTTCTCTGATTTTACCCATCCATTCAATGATGACTTGATAATCGACAGATTTACCAAAGCTTCGACATTCTTTAAATAACACCGGCCACCGAGCCACAGCATTATTTTCTGTCGTTTTCATCGAATATATTTCAGAGTCGGCAGATAGCTTTACGGAGGTTCCCGCTGGAGTTCTGTGCCGCATTTCTAAGGCGGCTTTAACTTTTTGTGCGTAAGAGTCATCCGCTTGGACAGCTTCGTTGGTCGGCGAAGATAGAATTAAATCTTCAGCAGACATCCGCCCTTGATCTTCTTTAAGAACACGGTTGTGTAAGTTTGTAAGGACTTCCATGACATCGCCACTTTCACCACGAGAGCATATCTGAGCAATCACTTCTCGCTTCTCTTTTAGATGGTGGCTGGTCGCTTCTGCAAAGCAATGATTTGAACTTCGCTTAAGATTTATTTCCCACTTGTCACAACCGATCGGCAGTAGATCTGTATGAAAGCATGTCACTTGAACCGCCTGCAACAGCGCGTCTCTTAAGTACGGGTCACCAAGTATGAATGGCGCTTGAACTTTTTCCGAAAAAGCTTTTTTAACATAAACCTCCTCCTTATCACTATGGGACGAAAAACCAAAAAGACCCGTTTGGATTTTTTGGACAGCTTCGAACTTTTTAAAACTAGGCCCCTGAAACAGAGTTTTATTGATCTTATCAATATCGACTCTTAGTGCATGCTTCATACTTCTTATCTCCTTAAGGAAGATCGATAATTTTTAGGCCGCTTTGAAAATTCTTACAGGCGCTTCAAACATTTTTGATATCTCTGGCAGCTTTGCTTCCAAACCAAGATTGAATGACTTAATCGCATTAATAAATGTCGAGTGCCTAAGGCCTGCATGAATTGTTAAATTCCGAGAGGACTGCATAAGATTGTCCATCAAATTTATTTCTTGCTGCTGCGAAAGCTTTACGCCCGCAATAGACTTTAAATTCTGCATAACCGCGACATTCGCCGCTGTCAATTCGTCGTCGACAAGCTTCATCAGCTCGACATAGTCTTTCAGGGCCTGCTGAAGTTCAGCTTCTGAACTTGATTTTACCAGCTCGTTGACTTCTAAAAGATCAATCTTTACGTGTTGAGACTCTTCCATCCAGTGAAATTTTAATATTTCCAAAAATTTTGGTTCTAGATCGACACCTGACTTAAATAAAAACGTATAATGAAAATGAGTCATTACTTCTGTATGCAAAGTCAGAAGCCAAATGCTAAGTGGCGACTTAGCCATCACTTTCCGTGCGAAAATTTCGCCATTATTAGGGACAATTAAATGCTGGTTTAGATTTTTTTCTAATACTTGATTAAATCTTTCAAAAAGTTGTTGGTGCTTTACTTCTTCGTCAAGAAATCGACTCATCGCTCGAATTCGGTTTTTTTCTTCCGTTTGTTTAAGTGGAAATTGACCCATAACAAGGTCGACAATATATCTTTCTACAATTTCAATAAAGTAAGTATAGCAGCTTGCATTCAACTGACTCAGCAGACACATTTCTTCCTTAGATAGGTTTCCATGGTCTTTATTCTCAGCTTTTATCGGCATTGGAATAAATTGTTTTGTTAAATCCAAATTATAGGTCGGCGAAAGAACCTCATCTAAAACCCAGGCTGTCTTTTCCGAACTCTTGATGCTTGGTAAATAAGAGTCACTCATATCTAAGCCTCCCATTTCTTGTTAAAGGTGATTATCGCTGAAAAATGATCTTTTTTAAATTGGGTCACTTCCGTCCGAACGGCACATTTAATACGTATAAAGTCTGTGGGTTCATCATCAAGAATATACGCATGCACTTCTATTTCCGTGCCTGACTTAGGGTCGACAGTAATGGGAAGTTCTAATTTTACATGCTCGAACTGAACACTGTCAGGTTCGTGAATTCCCGTCACAAAGGCGGCCGCCTGTGCCATCGCCTCCATGCCAAAAACTGTTGGAAATAGATAATTTCCATTAAAGCAGTGATCTGCTACATATTTATCATCTTGCAATGTCAGCTTAGCTTGGCAAAGAACTTCCACTTTATCTAAAGCCATAACTGTCTGATCAAGATACCTCTTGGCAATTGGTTTTCCAGCAGGCGGTGCAGAGATCTGACTGCCCTCCCAAATCCCTGAAGTCAGAATAACTTCATCAAACCCGGTGCTTGTTTCAGTTAAATTAAGAAAGGATTTAATTCCTTCATTTTTTGGAATTGGTCGCACACCTGTGTCAGAAAAGCGATCTTCGGTTTTTAATTGGGCCGCCATTCCTACTTCGGCCCACATTCCGTAAGCTATACAAATAGTATGACAGGCTGGCTGGCTATTAGAAAATTTCCTTAAAATATTATGACAAACTTCATTTGAATATCCGTACCAAGCATTCCCAGGAACGTTATCAACACCAAGGATTGAAGTTAAAGCCGCAACCATTTTCAATTTAGCAAGATCTAGGTGATTTAACAGATTATGAATTCCCAAAATTTTTGGTGATATTTCGTTCAAGGCATTTTGCCCGATCACGCTGACAAATAATCTTGGTATATTCTTTCCTGCGCCATGAATAACCCCGGATATATTATAGCCTTGTTGTTGGATCAGGGAAATTGTGTTTTTCACATTTTTTTCGTCAGCGACGTCACATTGATAATATTTAAAGTCCACTTTTTCACCTTGAAAGCGTTTTAAATTTTCATCATCGGCACTGAGCGCTGAAGACCCCAGCAGTGCCAATTTAACGTTGTGTTTTTTTGCAAAGGCGATGGCGCACTCAGCGGTGATTCCCTTGGCACCGCCCGAGACAACGATCACGTCATTTGATGACCACTGAATCTTTTTTGGTTTTTGTTGTTTTTTAAATTGTGCTTCAAGCTGAAAAACAAAACGGTTTAAATCACTGTCATAACCAACCACCTCAAATTTATTCGGGGTTTTTATATCTTCTAATATTTCTTTCGACAATGACCTATGATCTAAATTCAATCCTACATTAAAGGTCCTAATTTTATAATCACTACGTTCTTTATCTAAAGCCGAGGCTATGGCATGGACGCTTCCGACTTCCGTGATCATCGTGGGAAACCCAGCATCGAACGTGCCACTGCAAAATTGAACAAAGCTTAGATTCTTACTCCGAACAACCGCCGAATTGCTTAGAATAACTCGTCTTAAGGCTTCGACCCGATCAACGGCTCTTAAAAGTTTTACTCCAAAAATATCTGAATCAGTGATTGGCTGAAAATAGAAAATATGGGTGAAACTCATGGGTTCTTTTTCTTTTGGTTTCAGAATATCTGAGAATTGTTTCAAATCTACATAGGCCCCAGCTTGCGCCAAAGATTGGCTCAGGTTAAACGCTAAGGGGCTCATGGAGTCATCAATGAGAATCAAGACTCTGGCTTGATTTAAATTGTCAGAATTTCTTTGGGTCTCATGATGCCCCGAGGGGCGGTCCTGGCGCTTAAATTTAACATTAAAACTTCGAATCCATCGGTCGTAATTTTTTAAATTATTTTTCTTTTTTACTTCTAGTTTTTGATTTTTGTTCTTTTCTAAAATCTTTAAAACTCTTGTTAGTTCACCGATTGAGTAATCTTGCAAGACATCAATATCTAGATTTGGCGCAATTGCCATTTCAGAACAGACAGCTTGAATCAGCTTTTCGACGCCACTTTTGCTGATGCCAAGATCACTTTGTAATCTTAGCTGCTCGGTAATTTGTAGTGGCGGAAAATCCGTCAGTTTTGCAACCGCTCTAATTATTATCTGTGCTGCGCCTACCGGCGTTTCAAGAACCTTAGGGGTTTGCGGAACGACAATCGGCTCCTGCTGCTTGGCAATAGTTTTAACTTCGCTTTCAGGCGAACCATCCCCATTTTTATTTTCACATAAGGCGTAAATAAGATCTTGCAAAGTCCCTGTAGAAAGTTTGGACATATCAATCTCGGTGCTGATATCAAACTCTGCAACCAGGGTCGCAACGATCTCGGCCGCTTTAATAGAATCTAAATTAAGATCTTCTATTAATTTCATATCTAGACGGATCATCTCAGGAACAAACCCGGTCCGTTCACAGATTAAATTAACAACTGAACTTTGGACCTTGTTCTGATTCACCCTTGGCGACGCCACCGCAATATTTATTATTGGACTTTGAATAGCATTCAGCTGATGAACAACAGCACTTGGGTTTGAAACTACAATCGTTGATCCCGATAAGGCGAAGATCAAATCCTCTAAAGTCCCCACCGAAAGTTTTGCCATGTCTATTTCAGATGTCACATCAAATTCTGCAACCAGGGTCGCAACGATCTCGGCCGCTTTAATAGAATCTAAATTAAGATCTTCTATTAATTTCATATCCAAGCGAATCATTTCAGGAACAAACCCAGTGCGCTCGCAGATTAAACCTACAACAGCGCCCTTGACCTTTTCCGCTCCAAGCCCCGGTTCAGATTTTGCCACGACAACTAAGGCTGGGGGTTTTATAGACTGCGATCGATAGCTGTTCGAACTTATAACTACGTCACTTCCCGACGCCGCGGCGTAAGCTTGGGTTATCGGAACCGAAAGGCTTGATGGAGACCCTGAAAGGGCGACAATCAAATCATCCAGGGTTCCTACTGAAAGTTTGGCCATGTCGATTTCTGTATGAACATCAAATTCAGCAACAAGAGTGGCCACAATTTCAGCCGCTTTTATCGAATCTAAATTGAGATCTTCGATCAGCTTCATGTCCATTCGAAGCATCTCTGGAACAAATCCGGTGCGTTCACAGATTAAACCCACAACAGAATCTCTGACTTTCTTCGAACCAACAGACTGCGCTTTAAATGAATTCATTTTTAATACAGTTCCTTCTTCCAAACTGGGCGTATTTTTAGCGGAGTCCATTTTTCCAGGAACTTCGTCATTAAACACAAATGGTCTATATTCGGATTTGATGTCGGACGAGCGAATGAGGCCGTATTCTGGTACGTGGAAATCTCTCTCGATAGAGTTTTCAATAAATGTTTTCGCTAAGAAGGGGATAAATTTTTTGACCATCCGGTCCTGATAAACCTCTGCCCACCGAACACTGACACCTTGAACAAATAAGCCCGACAGCATAATTTTATAGTCTAAAGAACTTAGATTTTTTTTGCTAAGGCTAAAAATGTGATCCATCGCTTGGCCTTCAAAATTTTGCTGAGAAATTTTTGATAGAATATCCCCAGGTCCAACTTCGATAATAATATTTGTCTGCTTTACTAGCTGGTGAATTGAGCTGACAAAGTCAACTTGACGCACAATTTGTAATGAAAGATATTCCTTAAGGTCGATATTTGTTGTTGAAATCTTTCCATCGACACAAGTAATGACATTTTTAACTAGGCTTCGGCTGGATCTTTTATCAGAAAAAAAGTTTTTAATCTCAATTGAAGCAGGCTCAACTAGCTGCGAGTGAAATGCATTGGAAACCTTCAGCGGAACTCCGACAACTTGATACTTGGAAGCGACTTTTAATGCCAAACTAATAGCTTCTTTATGGCCAGAGATGACCGTCTGCTTCGGACTATTGATATTTGCAATAGTTAGGTATCCTTCAACTTCCTTGATGATTTTTTCAGCAAGAACTTTATCACAGGCAAGGCTAGCCATGCTGCCAGCGGCTTCCGAAGAGCTTGCCATAAGGCTTCCGCGTAAAGCTGAAATTTCAACTAGTTCTTGAAAATCAATAGCATTCGCATAATAAAAGGAACACAATTCGCCCAAGCTATGACCTAAGACAAAATCAGCGTGTATATTTAATCTTTTTAAATGTTCAATCCAAAGAGCTGTTGCCACACAAATAGCTGGTTGAGCCAAATTTGTTTGCGCTAAGTTTTTTTCCCATAAGGCGACTTGATCCGCATTTTCTGCTTTAAAGTAATCCTTAAAAATGATCTCGCCTAAATCTATCTTATATTTTGACTTTAAAATATCCGAAGCAATTTTGAATTTTTCCTGAGCCCAATCATATCGTTCGATAAGGTTTTTTGCCATGTTTAAAAACTGGCTGGCTTGGCCAGGAAACATAAATCCGATTTTAACATTTGCCTTTTTTTCTCCAAAAATAATCGTCCTATCAGCATTAGAAGCGACTTTGTTTTTTATAAATTTGGAGTTACTTTCAATTAATAAAATAGCTTCTTTTAGCTTTTTAAGTAATTCACCTGGGTCCGGGGCCACAACACTAACTCGGAATAAATCGTTTTCCTGAATTTGGTCACTTAAGCTAGCGGCCAAATCGACCATTTCGGCAAAACTCATTTTTTCAACTTCTAAAATGAGTTGCTGAATTTTGTTGATAAGACCGTCAACAGATGAAGACGATATTGGGAAAGCTTCGTGGTCTTCTGATGAGCATAGTAATTTCGATTCAGAAAGTTTTGTTATAATATTATGTGGAATCAAGGTGCCTGATTGAATCGTTACATGGCAATTGATCCCGCCAAATCCCATGGCCGAAATTCCTGCTTTCATTATTTTTTGATCAGACTTTATTTCCCCACGAATCGCAGGATATAAATTTTTCGCGACTGAATTAAAGATAGGATTTGGCTCAATACATCCCGCGGTCGGCGGAACAATTCGCCGATTGACAGCCATCACCGCTTTGATAAAAGCGCCAATGCCAGCAGCGGCTTTCATATGACCCATGATTGACTTTAATGATGTCATCGAGACAGTTCTTTCAGTAGATTCGACTCCGAAGGCTTGCATTGTTAACGCGATACCCTCAATTTCAGTGCGATCGCCGACCACAGTTCCTGTTCCATGTCCTTCAATAAAACTTAGTTCTGCAGGACTATAGCCTGCCATTCGATAAGCCCGTTGAAGGGCATTACTTTGACCCTGCTTATCGGGCGCCGTGATTCCACCTTTTCCGTCTGAAGAAATACCCCAGCCATTCACAACAGCATAAATTTTGTCTTTATCTCTAATTGCATCGTCTAATCTTTTCAAAAGGACAAATCCAGCACCCTCTCCAGGGATAAAGCCCTGGGCTTTTTTGTCATAGACATGCATTGTGTTTGTCGACAGGGCTCCGGTTTTAGCAAAGCCAATTAATTCAAATGTATCTAAGCTGACATCAACGCCACCGGCGATCGCAAGGTCAATTTTCCCGGACTGAAGAGCATCGGCAGCAGTCGCTACTGCAATTAAAGACGATGAACAGGCGCCATCGACCGTATAACCGCCGCCCTTAAGGTTAAGGTAATTGCAAATTCGGCCTGCAATAGTATTTGAAAGAGCACCGGCTAAAGTATCTTCATTTGTTGCCGGAAAAACTGATTTATAAACCTTTTGCATAACTTCAGATAATTTTTGAATCTGTTCGTCGCTGATGCCTGCCAGTTCGCCTGATTTCTTTAATGAACGTAGAACGTAAGGCCATCTTAGGCGCATTGACGAGGCCCGCGTTTGTTCGCCTGTTAAGCTGTTTCCAACGATAACACCGGTGTTTGAATTAGAAAGAATTTTTGGATCATACCCGGCGTCTTCTAAGGTACGAATGGCTGTGTCCAAAGACAACCAATGAACTATATCATTTGATTCATAAGTAATTTTCGGTATCAGGCGCTTGGCCCATTCAAATTCAAAACCTTCAACGTAGGATGCGTATTTCCCGTAGCACATATCTTCGACTTTTTTATCAGGATCAAAGTAATCCTTCATCGGAAGGCGTGCATCTAGATGTTTTCGAAATTGTTGTCTTCGAGACAAAATAACTTCCCAAAACTCTTCTTTTGTTTTGGCGCCCGGGAATGTACAACCTATACCGATGACAGCAATTTTGTTTTTATTCTCAGATGACATATCAATCCTTTAATTAAGTACCTTGAAATGTATCGGTTTTTTAAAATCCTAATTAAAGGTCGATCAGAGTATATTTGTGTTTTGCCATAAAACAGGACCTACGAAGTCTTGAACTTTCTTTTTCTCATAATGAGAACCGTCTTCAAATCATTTACTTAGAAATAAACGGTTTTTTATTTTGTCTCAAATTTGGACAGTTTAGTTTTAGTAGCTAAGCTTATTTTCTTTTGCCGTCCATAGTTTAAATGTCGCAAGGGCTTGCTTCCGTTGTATTTGTTTGATGGGAATCAGTCGTTTTAAGTGTGGTTTAGAAATTTCTTGATACAAAAACTCGTCATCAAATTGGATTTTTCCGGCATCTTTACGTGTATTTCCATAATAAATCTTACCTAGCCGAGCCCAGTAAATAGCCGCTAGACACATCGGGCAAGGTTCACAGGAAGTATAAATCACGGCGCCACTTAAATCATAAGACTTTAGTTTTTTGCAGGCCTCGCGAATGGCCATCACTTCGGCGTGGGCTGTGGGGTCATTTGTTGATGTGACTTGATTCCATCCGCGCCCCACGATTCGGCCATTTTTTACGATGACAGCGCCAAAAGGCCCGCCATCGCCCTTGATCATATGGACCCGAGACAAACGAATAGCTTCAAGCATGAATTGACTGTGTTTCATCTTTCTTTGACCTCAAGATCTTCTATCAGTAAGATTTAGCAGAATATGAAATGGAAATCATTGCTTCTTTTCTTGTGTCCACTGATGGCCTTTGCGGTCCCCAAGAAGGACCTTCGTTTTACTTATGTGGTCTCGACCAACGACGTGGCTTTTTATCTTAACCAACCTGTTTTTTTAAAAATGTCGATTTGTGAAAAGAAAGAGCAGCTTTGTACTGAAGTTGAAAAGACCGAGCCCTTCACGCTGACAAAGCCTGACCGCGGTCTTCATTTGATTTTAACAACCACGTTGAAAGCAAAAACCTTCAACGCTCTGATCGCCAAGCGAAAGATTTTTTGGGAAGACGCCAAAATAAAGTTTGAAGTGATCTATGCCCGCTCAGATATTTTCAATAAATTTATTCAGGGAATTTACTCTTACAAAGAGTTAGCTTTTCCGCTGCCCGGAGACATGATTCTTAAGGATTCGGTGAATACGGACACAGGGGTCGTTGAAGTGAGTCATCTTCTAATAAACTAAAAATAGAAAAGTAGGTATAGGATGCGGATTTTATTCATTCTCTTTGCTCTTGCTTTCAGCACATTTGCTTTTGCGGCTCCCTTAAAAAAGCCTTTGCAAAAACCTAAATTGGTTGTGGTTTTAGTGATCGATCAAATGCGTGCTGACTATTTAACGCGTTTTGAAACAAGATTTCAAAAATCATCTGCAAAAAGTCCTGGGGGCTTTAAATATTTAATGTCGGAAGGGGCTTATTTTCCAATCGCTGAATATGATGTCCTTCAGAATATCACTTGCCCAGGTCACGCCATGATCTTAACAGGCGCTCATCCCACGATGAATGGCATTATATTGAATGATTGGTACGACAAAGTCGCCAGGAAAACTGTTTATTGTGCTGCCGATGAAAAAGATAAAATTTCACCCAGAAACTTAAAGACTTCTACGGTCGGTGACGAGTTAAAAAATGCGGGTTATAAATCCAAAGTGATCGGGATCGCATTGAAGGACCGTGCCGCCGTAATGCTTGGGGGACATCGTGCTGATCATGCACTTTGGTTTGATGATAAAAGCCACCAATGGGTGACCAGCACATATTATAGTGCCGACAAATCTGTTCCTCTTTGGGTCAGCCAAGAAAATGAGCTCTTATCAAAACAAGTCGGAAATGAATATGTTTGGCAATCCAACGACAAGGCGACAGGCCTTACTGAAAATAGCGAAAATCCTTTTGTAAAAAAAGCTAAGATCGGTGACCCGAAAACATTAGCTCTGCCTTATGGGGTCGAGCTAACGATGAATATGGCCACCGAAGCTGTCAAAGCTTTAAAGCTTGGCAAAGGAGCCGACACTGATCTTTTAGCCATCAGCCTTTCCAGCCACGATATGCTGGGACATGCTTTTGGACCCAATTCCCGCGAAATGGAAGAGATGACCGTTTCTGAAGATCGAATCCTTGCTAAATTTTTTAGCTTTTTGAAAAGCCAAGCTCTTTTAAAAAATACACTGATCGTGCTGACCGCAGATCATGGCATTGCCCCCACCATCGAATATGCAAATAAAGCAAAACTTGATGCTGGAAAATTTGACTACTTAGACATCTTTAAAAAAATTAACTCGCATTTGGATAAAAAATACGGTCGCCCCAAAAATAATCAATGGATGGCAAGTTTTCTAGCTCTTAATTTCTATATAGATCGCGAAACCTTATCTGAAAAAAAGTTAGATCTTTCCGAAGTAGAAATTGAAATTAAAAAAGTTCTTTTAGAAGAGCCTGGCGTTTGGTATGTCGTCACGTCTTCAGAATATCGAAAAGGTCAGCTTCCCCCCGGCGAGATGGGTCAACAGTTATCAAGACAGTACCTGATCGAACAAAGCGGTGATTTGATCATCATTCCGAGGCCCTTCTTTATGGAGTCGGCGGACAAAGCCACCACCCACGTGACGGGGTTTTCGTATGATCGAACGGTTCCTTTGGTGATCGCGGGCCCAGGAATTCAAAAGGGAATTTACCCCCTTCGCGCTAAAATATTAGACATTGCTCCGACTCTTTCGTTTATATTGGGGCTGGTTCCTCCAGCCACAAGTCATGGTCAGATTTTAGATATTTTTTAAGGAGATTTCATGAAATTTTTTATTTTGATCGCTTGCCTCATTGGAGTGTCTGGTCGCACATATGCCGTAGATAACGACGCCAAGGAAGCTATCTCTAAGACTCAAAAAGATTTAAAAGATCCTGTGGCTCGCAAAAAAATGCTGGATACCAAGGCCGCAAAAGACGCAGATGCGGCCGCAAATGCTTTAGCCGGAGACAAAGGAAATTTAGATGAAATGTACGGGATCAGCGCCGAGCTCATTGGAGTTATTGGCGAAAAAGCCCAAGGCGATCCCCAAAAAATGCAGGAATACCTCGAGCGCGCTCAGAAAGATCCGGAAGCCTTCTTAAAAAGCTTGCCTCCGGCACAACAAGAAAAGATTCATCAACTCTCAAAAAGAATTGAGAAAAATGGTGTTAAGAAGGTCTCTCCCTAAGGAATCGGCTAAAGTTTGATTCAAACGACATTATGACCAAAATTAGTTTAAAATTTGAATATCAGCCAGGTCACCAAAGATGGTCTTAAGATTTTCTACGGTCCAATCCTTCGACAGAATAGCGTGGTAACAATTGATCATAAGGTTTTTATCCGCACTAGAGATTTTTAAAACAACGTTGACCTGCCCAGTTTGTGATATTTGACTGAGCTTCACTGAATCGCCATCACGGGTTTCATAGCTTCTTCGTTTTGCTGAAATAGTACAAAAATCAGAAGCTATGGGCGTTGTCGCGGCGGTGACTTGACCGTCATGAACAACAGATTTGTTTCCGTCTTTGATCAGCTGATTCATTAGATTTTCATTTTTGACTTTTAAAATAAGTCCTTTTTTAAGTTGATCGACGGAGGTCCCGGGCGCTTTGGTCTTTAAAAGTGCACTCACTTTCGTACAAACGGGCTCAACATCGGCTGAAGACACGTCAGTCACATTTCCGGTATTAGTATCGATTACTTTACAAGAACCGCTACCCACACCGTTATTGTAGACGGCGCAAGATTTGCTGATGTCAGTCAGTGTCTGTAAGATCACTTTATCCTTCGTATTCGCTAACTTAAATATATTGGTATATGCATCTATGGTCTCTTGCGAACAGGCACCCGGCGCAAGAACAGTCTTCGTTTCTGTTTTAGGCTCTGCACAGCCCATTAAAAATAATGTTGAAAAAATACAGACACCCGTTATTAAAGTTTTCACAGAAAGCTCCTCAGCTAATAGCATAGAACAAACTGACTCTTATCACAGTCTGAGCGCCAAAAAATAAAAAGGAGCTTCTTAAGAATTATTTTCCAGGGATGACCAAAAGTTGGACACCCTCGCCGAGGGGGTATTCACGCCATCAGAATTACTGCCAAAAGTGAGCAATAAATTCTTTCACTGCGGCACTAAGGCGATAGCTGTCAGTCAATTTTTGCGTGTCAGTGGTCGTTTTAATCTCGGCCTCAAGTGATTTATCCAAACTTTGCAGCGTCGTAAATCCCACAAATGTTTCAGACTTTCCGATCACGCTAAGAAGTTTTTTTCGACTCTCAAAAGTAAAAGGACAATTCGAAATACAATCAGAGATCGTTTTTAGAACAAAGCTTTGATTCGCTTCCGAATGATGCTTGAAATAGGGCTGACTTTTTTCTGCAATATTTTGGATGTCGTCGACAAGCACACTGTCAGATCCAGGATAAATTCGGAATAATCGTGCAGCGTCCTTATTGGCAGCTTCGTCTGCATTAAAAAATAATTTTTTGACGATAACGGCTCGCGCTCCGTGTTCCATCCTAAGAATAGGTTTTCCATCTAGGATCAGTTTCAAATAGCGATCGGCTAATTCCGGTGGAGTCATCCCGTCGGGAACAAAACTTGTGCAATCAGGTTTGTAGCTGGCCTCTTCGTCAGAACAAAATGGAAAACTATTCAGTGTTTCGACAGATGTAGCATCACCGTCATACAAATAAGATAATGAGATTTTTGCCAAATCAGCAGGTCCCACTTTATTATATGCGGGGATTTCACTTGGGAATGGGTAATCCATCACTGTTGAATTAAGGATTTCTGGATGATCCTTGTCGCGATATAATTTTCCCTTGAAATTGTGGGCGAATCCCAGAACGTGTCCCATTTCATGGGCTGCAGACCACGCCATTAGTTTTTTTGTAAAGTCCGCTCGAGAAATCGTTTCTGGCGCAACCCCAAAATCATACGATTAAAACAGTCTGTTTCCACAGAAAATAATTTTCCCGCTGTAGATTTGACCCGTGACCGGATTGGCTTCTGAAGGCCCGATCGCAGAAGCGCTTCCGCAAACACTAAGATCGTCACTCCACTGAAAAATGTTAAGCCTTGCATCTCCCCAATTCGCTGGCTAAACGAAATGCCTGGTGCATGATGGCTGTTGAAGCTTTGGCATCTTTTAACTTTAGTAATTGCGTAAATGTAACAACGTTGTCATGATTTTCAAAATCATAAACAGCTGAGTAGACATAATTAAACTCAGTCGGATTTTTAGGTTGAATAAAAAGGCTAAAAAAGCGGCCAGAGAGTCCTTGAGAAAAGTCAAAAGTAACATCGTGTCGATCAATTGAAACAACTGGAAATCGATCAATCAGGTTTGCTCCCCGCGGATCGCCAGGATTTTGTTTTTTCTCAAACAGATGAACAAAGTTTTTATCAGCAGACAGCTGCAAATAAACGAACAATGATTCGCTTGGCATCCCCGACTGAAGGCCCTGATAAAGACTTCCATCAACTCGCTCAAGCCATACACTCCAAACTAGGTCTTTGCCCATGTTACTAAGATCAAAGACAAACAAAGTATTGGATTTAGGTTCTGGTGAAGCACTGTCGGCTTTTGCAGGGACAGAGTCGAATCCAGGAACGACTTTGCTAAGATTTGTACAACCTAAAAGGGAAAATGCAAAAGCAAAAATGAAAAATGAAAAATGAGCTCCTCATGAATCCCCCAGAAGTAAATTTCTTTTTGATTTCTAAACGACAGGGGGTTAATAATCAATATTTTTTCTCATTTTCACAGCCTAATCGTTTCTGTGAGTTCTCAGTTTTCGATTTTTAGGGGCTGTCGGTTATTTTAAAACACCCTTAACATGCAGTTTGTTGATTTATCTGCTCTTAATTCAACCGCATGAAGAGCGGTTTTGTTGGTCGGATCAACAGTTAATTGATCCTGAAAGACACGAGCTTCCTGTTGTGCGGCTTTAAGTTTTAGTGCAGAAAAATTTTTACTGGCTAAATAGGTATCAACGTCGTCTCGGATACCATTATTATTCGTAACAATATCTTTCAAGCCCGCCGTACTATCAAACTTTGGACCTGCAGCATGACTGCCAGTTCCACCGACGATCGCGGGCGCAATGGGAGGAATTTGGAAGTTTTTATTAACCCGGTCAAACTTGATGCGCGCAGATGGGTCACTATTTCTAAGATCTTTTTTCTGGCCTCCAAAAAGTCTAGAAATCAGACCCCTATCCCATTATTATTTTAATTACATCCATCCTATTTTATAGTATATTTATCCTACAAAATAGGATGGTATAAAATGTATCAAGCTTTGTTCGGAAATGCTGTTGCTGAAAAGGTCCTCCTTTATGTGGCCAATTACGGAGAAGGCTATATCAATAAAATTGCAAAAGTTTATGGGATTTCGCCAAGTCAGGTGCAAAAACAACTTATGCGACTAGAAGAGGGGGGCCTTTTTGTCAGCCGACTGACCGGGAATTTAAGGGTCTTTACCTTTAATCCAAGACTTGCAATTAAAAAAGAACTGCTCGCACTCTTGGAAAAAGAACTCACGCTCATATCCTTGGAGGACACAAAAAAGTATTACCGAGAAAGAACTCGCCCCCGAAGAACGGGTAAGGGTTTATGAAAAAAATCAGTCCGAAAACTACAATAAAAGAATTAGCTGGCATTATTTCGGTTCATTTGAAAAATAATGGATTACAAGCGACTTTAGTTGGTGGAGCCGCAGTCACAATTTATTCAAATAATGAGTATCAATCACACGACCTTGATTTTATAAGTCCAAATGATCACAAAGACCTAGTGGAGGCTATGCAAGAGCTAGGTTTTGCAAGACAAGGAAAAAACTTTTTTCATTCCCAGAGCCCATTCAGCGTAGAATTTCCATCGGGTCCCTTGGCCATAGGAAATGAAATTCCAGTCAAAGCCGAAGGTGAAATAAGCACTAAAAGTGGAAAGATAAAAATCCTTTCGCCCACCCAATGTGTGATGGATCGATTGGCCTGGTTCTTTCACTATAACGATCGTCAGTGCCTTGATCAGGCTTTAGCTGTCGCAAAAAATCAGCGCATTAATCTCAGTAAGATTAAGAAGTGGTCAGAAGGCGAAGGCTCTTTGGAAAAATACGCTTTATTTCTTTCTAAGCTCAAGGCGTAACCTACAGACGAATTTTTCGAACCAAAAGACTTGAACCTCGTGTCGTTGTTTTGCACTTGCAAGGTCTGGTGCAAAATGCAACTTTCTGTTTGGCACATATGTTGCTTAAATAAAAAACTAAGGGAGATACTTATGAAAACTTCAATATTTTTAGCGGTTTTATTATTATGTGCAGGGCAAATCAGTTTTGCCAATTACACATTAACTGATAACGGCACCGGGGCAACTTACACATGTGGTGCGGGTGGATCAACTCCAGTGACAGATCCTGACTGCGTTTCAAGTGTAACATCTTATTGTAGTTCAAACACAGCCTATAACAATACACAGTGTTTTGATAAAGCAACTATCGCTTGTGCTAATGCAAATCCAAATACTGCAAACTGTATTTCTCAGACGACATCTTATTGCAATTCAAACACAGCCTATAACAATACACAGTGTTTTGATAAAGCCGTCTTGTCCTGCCGAGGAAATCACTTAGCAACGCTTCAACTTATGGAAAATGTCCGCTCACACAACATAGAACTGCAAAAAGCTTTATTTAAAACGCAGTTAAAATCTTTAAACCAGAAAGAATAATTATATTTTTGGACTCAGGTCATCGGCGTTCTATTTGTGACGTTTTTTATGCCAATGTATAGAGCAGTTTATTGCAGTTATTTCGTGAGCCAATGTGAAGCATAAAAAAAAGGCTGAAGTTTTACTCAGCCTCACATGTATCGAATCACTCTGCTTTAAATTCTCTTCCGGCCATCGAGAATCTTCCATATCATCAAGAAAATCGACCAATGAATCAGCGATATACGCCCGACGATGGTTCTCCAAAAATTCAGCTCGAACATTTACGCTTACAAAAGTAG
>JAYWEQ010000164.1:0-4010 GCA_043779185.1 Pseudobdellovibrionaceae bacterium | reverse complement strand
ACTGAAAATATTATTGTCTTAACCCAGAATAATTTATTGGTCCGCCCGCATTTTGATTTTATTTTAAAAGGCACAACCATGGGAAAAGTTTTAAGCCTGGCAGAATCTTTAGTTCACAAAGGTCTGATTCAAAAAATCGGTGAAAAAAATATGTCAGAAACAGATCTGCTTTCAGCCAAAGAAGTGATGATGGTGGGTACGACCTTGGATGTTTTACCTGCCACTCAATACGAGGGAAAAGCCATTGGCAGCGGCAAGGTGGGGCCCGTGGCTAAAGCTTTGCTTGAGCTTTTACTTGCCGACCAAGAAGCTTCGCCGGCTGCTTTTTAGACCTGCAGTTGAATTTTTTCGAGCAAAAGTGGATCATCCAAAACTTTTTCTCCACCCCGAGCAATAGCAATCAGTGGATTTTCAGCGACTCGCACGGGCAGGCGAACTTCATTTTTCAGTCGTAAATCAAGATCGCGGATTAAAGCTCCGCCACCAGCCAGGACAACGCCCGTTTCAATAATATCAGAGACCAATTCTGGCGGTGTGTTTTCTAAGGCCTTGTGAACGGCATTGATGATCTCGCCGATGGCATCGTTCATGGCAAGGCCAATCTCTTCAGAGCTAGTCTCGATGGTTTTAGCTAAGCCCGTTTCGGCATCCCGGCCTGTGACTTGAGAAGTGCGAATATCTTTTTTAGACACAGCGGTGCCAATAGAAACTTTCAAGCCCTCGGCCAAAGCTTCTGTGATAATTAATTTTTTATAATGTCTGAAATAATGCACGATCGCTTCATCCAGTCTGTGACCGCCGACGCGAACGGCTTCGCAATAAACAATATCAGCTAAAGCAATCACCGCAATTTCGGTGGTCCCACCACCGATATCGATGATCATATTTCCTTGCGCCGATTTGACCGGAAGGCCTGCGCCAATAGCCGCGGCCATGGGCTCATCAATCAAATAGACTTGCCTGGCGCCGGCCCAAAGGCAGGCTTCGATCACAGCTTTTTTTTCAACTTCGGTGACGCCATAAGGAAGTGAAACCACGACTCGAGGACGCGAGTATGTTTTTTTAACTTCTGGGCGTGAAAGAAAATTTCTGAGCATCTCTTGGGCCGTATCAAAATCTGCGATGACGCCGTCTCGGATTGGTTTTTGGGCAATGATGTGACCGGGAGTTCTAGCTAAAACTTCCTGCGCCGCAAAGCCAACCCCTAAAATCTTTTTTTTGCCGGGACTATTTTCAGAGTAGGCCACAAGCGAGGGTTCGTTAAGAATAATCCCATGTCCACGAGCCGAAATAATCGTATTGGCGGTTCCTAAATCAATATAAATATCAGCCGCTGTGCCGCGGTCCGAGCGCAACCAATCAAACATTAATGACCTCGGAATTGGAAACCTTTTTCTGTATCAAACGGCAACACCACCGAACCAGAAATAAAGGAATAAGAATCTTTTAAATTAAGCGCAATTTCAGATGAAAAATGCATGGTCGTGACGTCTTTAGGATAAAACTCAGTTCCTAACGTAAATTGAGTTCCCGTCACCGATTTTTCAGTGGAAGTTACAAAATTCACCGGAATCGCGGCGTAAGGGATAAAAAGACCCGCGTCGGAATCAAATTTTTTGCTAAACAGGGGAGCTATTTGGAAAGTCCAAACATTGATGCTGCTTTGTCTTGCATACCAAGCGGCGGCTTTTAAACCCATAGCAGGTTGCTGATCAATATCGGGAAAAGGAATCCATTTAACGGCCGCCCCAGCATGAAAATCAATTTTTCCGGCGCCCAAACTGAATCGAGTCGAAACATCTTCACGTAATGGCATATCAAGGAAAGCGCCAATATTAACACCGCCACCTTCGTTACCAAGAATTTGCGGTTCGATGCCAAACTGATTGGAGCCCACTTTTTGTATTTCCCCCGATTCGCCAACGCTTAAGTAAGCCCAAGCCGGAGTCGAATGGATCAGCAAAGTTATCAATAATAAATGAAGAAGGAAAATTTTCATGGGTCTCCTTTGGAAACAGAACACATTGAAATCGTAACGAGCCAGTCTGTCCATGACAAGGGATTTGACAAGAAGGGGCCTCACCGCGAAACTTAATCTTGTGAAGACCCTGCCGATCACTGTCACTATCATCGTCTTGAATGAGGAAAAAAATATTTCGCGCTGCATAGGATCCGTTCCATTTGCCTCAGAAGTCATTGTTTTAGACTGTTCCTCCGTCGATCGCACTGTTGAAATTGCAAAATCATTGGGCGCCAAAGTCTTCACGGAAACTTGGAAGGGCTTCGGTCCTCAAAAAGCATCGGCCACAGCAAAGGCTAGTTTTGACTGGATTTTGTCTTTGGATGCAGACGAATCTGTCAGTCCCGAATTGCGGCATGAGATCGAAACGCGCTTTGCGGACTTGGATCCCCAGGCGGGCTATTTATTACCAAGGAAATCTTTTTATCTAGGCCGCTGGATTTTGCGAGGCGGGTGGTACCCCGATTATCAGAAAAGACTTTTTCATCGCGCGCACTCCCATTGGAACGAAGCTCAAATTCATGAAAAAGTGATCAGTCCAAAAGAAGAAAAATTTCAGCAAGCCTTGCAGCATTATGTGTTTAAAAATTTAGAGCATCAAGTTCAGACGAACAACCGGTATTCTGGGTTGCTAGCCCAAACTTTAAAAAAAGACGGCCAATCATTTTCATTTTTTAAACTGCTTGTAAAACCCCTTAGTAAATTTTTTGAAACTTATTTTTGGAAGCGCGGATTTTTGGACGGCTTGCCGGGATTCATTATCTCGGTCAGTGCTGGCTATTCTGTGTTTTTAAAGTGGGCCAAGCTTTGGGAGATTGAAACTGAAGCTTCGAAGGAGTTGTTATGAAAATCAATTATCGAGCCTTCGTTAGACTGATTTTTTTTAACTTTATTTTAATGTCAGGGGCTTTTGCAAAGGACGTATCTAAGCCGATCACTCATCAACCGAAACTGGTGCATTATCCGCAAGTTTTAGCTTATAGCGGAAATATTTTTATCGAATCGGGTCTTGAAAAAAAATTCCGAAAGGCAAAATTAAAAGAGATCTTGCGCGAAAGCGCCGTCATTAAAACCGAGGCGAACAGTCGCATGGATTTAGCGATCGATAAGGATCGAACATTGACTGTGTTAGAATCCACTGAAATTGAAATCCCCACCATTGCTTGGGAAAGCGGCGACTTCACCGAGCTGATTTTAAAATCAGGGCAAATCATGTGGCAGCAATCGGCCGCGCCAGACAATAATATCACCTTAAAATCCCCAGTTTTTGAGGTCCACCCGCCGATTGGCATTTCAGGATTTTCCTACGACGACGAACATGTTGTGGCCGAAGCCAAAGTTTTTGCCGGAGCCATGGAGTTCTCAGCCCTTAATGCTGAAAGTTCGGTGATCTTGACGGCTGGCAAGAGTGTGCAGTTCAAGGGAGTCAAAGAAGACGGCGAAGTGGCCTACGATGTTTTGCTAAAGGGTCGAAAAATCCCTAAAGGTCATTTGCAAAAAATTGAAAATCTTCCTGAGTCCGTCATGCAGGTGTACTCGCCGAAGGCGATGGAACAGCGGAAAAAGTCTGACCTGCAAAAAATCCTTCGTGAAAAAGCCAAAAAAGAAAGCCTGGGGGTCGGTCAAATCTGCGCGAAGCCTGGCGGCAAGCTGAACGAGTGTTCATGGTCTTGCCTGCAGAATCCTAAAGGCGAAAAGAGCCAGTGTTTGGCCGATAAGCCCGGCGTCAGCTGCGTGCGCCGCCGCTGCAATGCCAACGGCCTCTGGGGCGAAGAAACCACCCTGGAATCAGGGGCCGCCATGCTCAAATGCAAGGCACAGCCCTTCGTTTCCATGTGCGATTACTGAAAAAGTCCTTTTCTTTTGGCGCCATATTCATTAGATTCGGCTACTCTTGTTATCAAGAGTCTAGTGGTGGCCGTAGCTCAGTTGGTAGAGCATGGGATTGTGATTCCCAGGGTCGCGGGTTCAAGCCCCGTCGGTCACCCCA
>JAYWEQ010000163.1:0-34305 GCA_043779185.1 Pseudobdellovibrionaceae bacterium | reverse complement strand
AGAGGCTTATCCTCTCCTTGCGTCCTTTCGAATTCCATAGGAATTCGAAAGGTAACAACGAAACACTTAAATACTTAGAATTAGACAAAAATCATGAGGCGTTAGTCGGCACTAAGCACACTCAAGTGGGGCAGTTTCAAATAATCAAACTTATGGCCGAGCCCTTCCGATCAGGATCGGGCTTTGTCCCGGGATCGGTGTGACTGAAACTTCGGTGGCAGGACGACATTGTTTGGAAATATGATCGGCCATGGTCTCAGGCGATGGCGGAGCTAAGGCCTTGCCAGGTTTTTGTGCAGACTGATCCGCAACCACACCTAAAATTGACGCAAGCTTACTACGATTCGAAGTAAAATTTCGGCGTTCTGGGGCTGTATTTTTCCACAAGAAAAATTTTATAAAATCCACGGGACCGGCGGGAATTTTTCCTGTTTTTAAAACAAAGGTGAATAAAGGAAACAAATCTTTTTCCGAAATCAGACCTTTCTTTATATAATCTTTGGCCAAGTCCTTAAACAGGGGTTCAAATACCGGGAAAGCTTTTTCAGCCTCAAGCCGATCTAGTTTTTCATCGTGGTTTGCATCGAATTTGGAAAAGGTCATTTCAAGGTATTGAATCACATGCGGGATCAGAGACACCTCGCCCAGTTTTACTTTCTTTTGTGCATTGGGCGTATAACCTGCAGCTTTGATCAGATTAAAAAAAGCAATTTCGTTATCGCAAGAATCATTATCTTGAGTGAATTTTAAGAAATCAGGAACGGAGGTAAAATTCACCACCAGATTTTTACGATACACTTTATACAGGCAATCATAATCTATTAAGGTCGAAGTCTCAGGATTCAAAACGGATGGCAAACACTCTGTCATTAAATCCGGGTGCATCAGGGAATCAATCTTTGTGCCTGATAAAATCATATTCAGTAAGTCTGATAACTCTAAAAATCCAATAAACTTATCGCCGTTACCACGCGGCCCAAAAATATTTGCTTCCAGAAACCGTGAATCAATAAATGAAGTATTGTCTGGCGCCAGATATTTTAAATCTAGAGCAGGCCATTTAAGTGCATTGAAGGCCTTTAAAGCTTCATCTTTACTCAGGCGTTCAAATTCCCCAGGAATGGCCTTTGGAGGAGTGCCGTAAGCCCTCATGAGCAGTCTAGAAACCGCTCGCGTTGCATTCAATCGAGACACCGAATCACTTGTATAGTCAGGGTGTAAACGGCCTGAAATAGCTAAGCGCATTTGGCTATCGACAATGAGGGGCACGGGGCTTGAAAGAACCCGCTTTAGCTCAAGCAATCCCAATTTTAAAGTGACCGATAACGTCGGATCTCCTAATCGGTCATCAATTTTTTGCTGAAGTTCAAAAGGGCTTAGCGTCACTTCGAAACTGGGTCCTAGAAAAATATTTCGAACAAAAAACTCAGTTTCGATCCAGATGAAAGCTTCATTCCGAAGGTTGTCCAAGGCTTGGCGATCGAAGTTATGAGGTAAAATTCCGTCGAGCCGTCGGTCGGGTGGATTAAAAATCGATTGCAAACTTGCAGTGATCAGTTTCGCCAAAGTATCAGTGGTCAGCTCGGGGTAGATCACATCAATTTTTTGCAATTCTAAAGTCAAAGCCAAAAGCTCGTGATCTGAAATCACATGGGTTGGTTTTATTTTCATTAACTTTTCAAGACCATTCATGCTGCTTTCAACTAGAAAACGCATGGCAAATAAAGCGCGGGGCTCTTTTAAGGATCGCCCACGAATAAAGTAATGGTAATTCAAATAAAATGAATACAAATCACTATTAAAACTTAAAAATTGAGGCCAATACTTTTGATCAATTTGATCCCCATGATCTTCAAAAAGCATATTTTTAACGTTTTGAAATAAAGGCAAATATTTTTTTAAAGTGTCATCAAACTTTTCAGACCCAACTTGAGCAGGATATAATTTTTCAAATTCATTCACTAAATGATATAAGTGATCCAGAGTATAGGGAGCCTCAAGCAAACCACCAAACTGCAACATCACTTGGCTTAAACTATCTTGGGCCTGCTTGAAATAACCCTGCGCTTTCACGTCGTCATAAGCCTCAGGATTCCAATCTAAAGAATAGATCGAGAAGTAAGGGAAAAAATTTTCAAGCAAAGGCCGCAACTTGCTCACTTTGTTTTTTGCATTGGCAAAATCGTCTGACGACCATTCGTTGGGACCTCCACCGAACAGCACCTGTTTGACAACCATGGCCTCGTCCACCAAGGCCTCTGAGATTTTAAACTTAGGCCAAACCTCTGACAAAGCTTTTAATAACTCATCTAACTCGGCCCTTGAAATATGGCCTTTCCCAGGACGACGTCCGTCACGCCTTGTGTCTGAGTTGGGTTTATCCCGCACGAGGTCTTCAAAAACGGAAAATAAATCTTCTAGTTCGCGGGTGATATAACTTAAAGAAATACTAGATGTTGAATCGATCGAATTACTTAAAAAATAATAATACCGGTTGTATTGAACATAGGACCTGGCCCCTAGAAGTAAAAAGTTTTTCCATTCACCTGGGCTGATCGATTCTTCGGCGCCGCCAGCGATAATTTTTTTTACTTTATAGACAAGAGGAAGGTATCGATTGATATCCCCGATAAAGCCCCACTGCTCGTTGTAAAAAACGGATGTTTGGCTTAAAAAATCTAGGAAATTTTTAAATTCATAGGGCTGATGATCAGAGACGATCAACGAGGCCAGCTCTTTTGTGAACACTTGTAGTTGTTGATTGGCTTCTTCAAAATATTTTGAATCTTCAGTCCGATCGTTTGAAATTTTCCAGTTCAATGTGTAGATCTTCATGTAAGGATTCACTTGGATGGCCATTGTTTTAAGGCGCAACAGCAACTGCGAAATGCCGGCCAGCTCGGACCTTGTCACATACTGTAGGCTGCCACCAAAAAATAATTGCTTAAATCTCATCAGCTCAGTCTGAAGGCCCGAGGAAATCCGATTGAGTGGCTGACCCGACCCATCTTTATTGATGAAATAGTTTTCAACAAATTCGGCAAGTTCCCGAATATCAAATTTTTGCTCATCACGCCCGCGGACGTATTTGCTAAATTTTTCAATCGCTGTGTGCAAGCAATCAAAACTGGCTTCAACCTCTCGATCCTTGGCATTTCCGATCGCAAATTTTCGTAAGGATTCAGACGCATCCGAGATACAGGCCGTCGCCGTTAACTGACCCAAACTTTGCGGTGGCGGTTGTTCACCCGTTTTTAGGTTGCAAGAAAATAAAACAAGGCTGGCTAAAATTAAAAAGAAATTAAAAAATTTAGAAAACATAACTGAGCCCCGCATAGTATCGATCGTTAGCCCGAAACTGATTGATAAAACGTTTGTCGGTGTCGGTTTCAATTTCAACTCCTAAGATATCGCTGCCCATCACCAAGCTCCACTGGTTGATGGGACTGACCTGAAACTCAAGCCCCCAAACGTAGCCCTTTTGGTCATAGTCGTAAGTGTAGCTAAACTTTGAAGTCAGGGGCCGAGAATACGGTCTTGCCAATTCGCCCTGTAAGCTTAACAAAATTGCATTCGTAAACTTTGTCCGGCTGTCAAAAAGTGTGAAATCATTGGGACTGCCATCGGACTCGATGTCTTCAATCTCACCGCCATAAACTTTCAGATAGCTTGATTGTAAAGCCAGCGGACGTCCAACCCAGGAACTTAACTGCATGTCAAAATTAGCTGAATAAATATTAAGCGGTTTTAATTTTTGAATGGCCCATTTTTCAATCGGTCGTTTCTCAGCGGGCTCGTCTCCCAAGTAGGAAATCGAGGTATTAAAAGGACCCCACGAATAAGCAAGATCCGAAGAAATTAATCGGTGATAGGTCACGTCCGGGGAAGCTTTCACTTGCGTCAAATTATTGGTGAAAAAATCAATCTGCCGTTTTAAGAGCATGTCGTTCACCGGTTTATAAGCTGCGGCTAAATTCAGCCGAGGACCTTCTGTCAATGAACCCACGCGGTACATGCCAGCGATACCAGGATTGCCCACCAGGCGAGCCGCCTCTGGCGTTTCAATACTATAAACAATCGGCGTATCCCGGTTATTGAATTTCCATTTGCTGCTAGGGGATCGATACCACCGGGAATCGGAAACCAAGTTTCCGCCCTCTTCGCGAACTTCGGGCTCCATGGTCGGGATAAAAATTGGCGTCGCTAACAGTAGAAATTCTTGTTTTTCCTCGCGGTGATCAAAGAATAGGCCCGTCAATCCTTGGTCCTCGGGGCGAAGCGGATTTAAGGTGAATTTGGGCTGCCATAAACCCAACTGCCAACGAGTATCAAGCTCGCTCCACCCAAATTTTCTACGACCAAATGAAAAGTTGTTAAATTCAGAAACATCTTTTCTAAGATACGCTTCATTCACGTAGCCATGCGAATGGCGCCATGAAAAATAGGTCCCGGCCGTTAAATCCACCCCATAAGAAATCGTCGGGTGGTTTTCAAAAGTATCGGCGCCACTTAATCGCGCCGACAGAAGTTGGGTATTTGTTAAATCAGGGGCTTCCTTCAATTCCGTTAAATATTGCAAGGTTTCTATTTTTAATTCGCCGAAAATTTTCTTCTCATGTGGTTTCAGATCGGAAGGAATCTTAAACACAGAGGCCCCTGGCTCGGAGCTATTGACATTTTTTAAGGGCATCTGGCTTTGGGAAAAACCTTGGATCGATAGGAAAGTAATAACCAAAAATAGGCCCAGACATAGGTTCAAAAAAGCATGGAATGGTCGGCCTGCGATTATTAAGTTCAACATCACCCTCGTCATACTTCGACAGTTGAGAAAAGCCAATTTAACGTTTGCCGTCAAGCTGGAGCCTGCAACCCAGGAAGCTTTTCTGGGCCCTCTCTGCCACCCTTTAGAACAAGCCTAAGTATGAAAAAAGACAAGGGAATGTTGTAAGTTTTACGAAGATCTAAACTTTGATTTAGAGCCTTAGCTCTAGGTGTCGAGATTCAGGGACTTGGCGATGGCTTAGAAAATGTTAGAATCAGACGATGAAAACCAATCTTCTTTTTGATCTTGATGGCACTTTGGCAGACCCTTTTTTAGCTTTTAAAAATAGTATGACCTATAGCTTCGAAAAAAATTCTTTGCCGCCACCCACCGATGCGATGATTCGAAAATGCATCGGACCCCCTCTGCATATCAGTCTTGAAAAAATATTTGGTCTCAGCCCGTTCATGGCAGCGCAGGTGATGTTAGATTATCGCATTCACCATTCTGAACATTGTGTTCAACAGTATGTGTTTTACGCGGGCGCGCGGGAAACTTTGACGGCTCTGCAAGCCAAGTACAAATTATTTGTAGCCACATCCAAACCCCATTCATTTGCTATTCCGATTCTACGCTATTTCGGTTTTGATACTTTTTTTAAAAAAATATATGGCAGTGAATTGGATGGCCTAAGAAGTCAAAAAACAGATTTGATCCAGTATATTTTAGAATCTGAAAATTTGAATCCGATGGAAACCTTGATGATCGGAGATCGCGAGCATGATGCCATCGGCGCTCGCAATAACCAAGTGACCAGTATTGGTGTCCTGTGGGGCTTTGGATCTATCGAGGAACTAAAAGCGGCCGGGACTGCTTATCAAGCCAAGGATTGGCCGGATCTTTTAAGCTACATCACTAAGCCACTCGTTTGATCAATTTGTGAGTTGTTTCTGCTTCGACAGGTTGGTTTTTCCAGTTTTTGTGAGTCTGTAAAAAAATTCTCACCAGCTGTGAATCAAACTGCGTCCCCGAACATCGCTTTAATTCAGAGTAAACAATTTCATCGGGCAAGCCATTCCGATACGCCCGAGTCTCTGACATGGCATCGTAAGTGTCGACAATCAAAATAACTCGAGCCAGAAGCGGGATTCGCTCGCCAATAATTTTATCAGGGTATCCTTCGCCGTCGAATCTTTCATGATGCCCTCGAACCCCAGCAAGAAGTTCTTTGAAAAAAGGATGCGCACTTAAAGGCTTTAGAATTTCTTCGCTCAGGACCGGATGGCTTCGCATGATATCAAGTTCTTTAGGATCTAGTTTGCCAGGCTTAGCAATGATTTCTTGGCTGATTCCGATTTTTCCGATGTCATGAAAAAGCCCTGAGAACTCGGCAATTTTTTGTTCATATTCATTCAGCCCTGCATCCCGAGCTAATTTCCGGGCCATTTCACCAACACGTAAACAGTGATTGTAGGTTAAGGGGTCAACACATTTTAATGATTGCATGAGGGCACGGGCCGCATCGTAAGCCCATTCCGGAATATTACCCCAGCTAGAAGACATGAAACCCCCTGCACTTATATATTATCGGTGAGCTGGCCTTTTTCCTTGAATAAACTTAAGGCCGTGTCTCAAAACGGATCAAAGTCCAGAGACAAAAGTCCAAATTGATTTTCAAGATCTGCCCTTTGTTTAAATTCGATACAAAATAAACAAATGAAAAAATATTTGTTGGCTCTGATCATTAGCCTTATACCCTTGATCGCCCCTGCTACTTCGACGCTGATTAAGGTCAAAAAGGTTAAAGGAAAAATGGCCTTGGTCGAGTTTCAGGGTCCCCTTGTGAATGGCGAAAATTATACTCTTGTTTCTTCCAATGCAGCAGGAGGAGAGTTAAAACCCGGCCCGCGTAAATATCGTTTAGGCCTGACCTTTAATTTTAGTTCGTTAAAAACAAAAACAAGTTCTATCGAATACAATCCCAGTGAACTAACGATCAACAGCGACTTCGGCTGGAATTTCGAACATTACGAATTGGGTCCCATTCTTGGCTATTCATCCATCAGCACGGGATTTGGAGGATCGACGACTTACCTCACTTTGGGCGGCTTTTATGATTACAATTTTACTGAAAATAAAATAACAACTCCTTACCTTTTTGGAGCAGGTGTTAAATTAACTTACGTCAATATTGCTCCGGCCAGCGGATCCACGGGGCTTTTTTTAGCTACGATCTATCCTAACGTCTTTTGGAAATGGTGGGCCTTTGGTCAAACCACGGCTTTTAAAATGGATGTTGGCTTTGACATCGAAAGTGGCAAAGACAGTGCCTCTAGCAGCACTTCAACCAGTGGATTTAAAAGCACTGGTGCTCTTTTATTTTATTTCTAAAAATTAGAATTTTAAGCCAAGCCCGACGGTGCCATAAAAGGTGTTCAGCTCGGCCTTTCGATTAATACTGGGATTAGAAAAGGCGTACCTCTTTAATCCAAATCCCGCTTCACCAAAGAAATTTTTCTTCCAAAGGACCTGGCCATGAAAATTTAAGGAAAAGGAACTTGTCAGTAAAACATCGGCCGATAAAGGAACCGCGTAATAAATAAATTCAACATCCACCCATTTCGGATAATTCATATAAGGGAAATAATTAAAAATTCGGTCAAAAACTAAGGGCATCGAGCGAGCCCAAAAAGCGCCAGCCCCTGCCATGGGGGCTTTTAAGGGTCCAAAAACAATATTTTGATACGAGCCTATCAACCCTACTGTTTCATCTCGGGTCCATAAACCAGGGCTCAGTCGATATTTAAGATCTAGGACCGTCGAATCCAAATTTCCCAATGTTCCCGCCGTGTCGACAGGCAATGCATTGAGGGACTTAAAATATTTTAGATTAATTCCCCAACGCTGCCGTGCTAAATAATATTGGTCCCAGCCGAAGATATTATCAAACCAATGGTTGTAGGCTAGCTCGGCTAAAAGAATCAAAGTATTAGCTGAGTAAACACCTGTGGTACGGACAGAAACTTCGTTCGAATAAGAACGGTAGATTTCGAAATAGCTGCGAAAAGTTTTATTATCGACAACTTCCTGTAAATAACTTCGATTGATTTCGCCGGGTTCGTCCGCTTTAAAGGACCACTCGAAAACGGAAGGATCTTTAGTGTCTTGCATCACCATCCATTCGGTGGAGCCGACGGACGATTTTGGTGGTTTGCGTCCCTGAAGTGCAATCGAACTAGCATAGGTCCCTTTAGGAGTGTTTTTTTGCAAAAACAAACGAACGGATTCCTTCGGCATCCCCGAGACAGTAAATTTTTGCTTAAAAACACCGCCACCAACACCGGAAAAAAAGAAAAAAGGCGTGTCCGTTTTTAAACCGGCTTGCCAAAATTTCCGGTTGTCCTTAATCGTCGGCTGAAAACCGGTCATCTCAACCCATTTGCCGTATTGCTCGACTCGAATGCGACTGTAAGGAGATTGCGGAAAAACATCCCAACCGGTGACTCGAATTAAATTTTCAATCTTGGTCTCAGCTAAATCGGCAATGTTAATTTTCGGCGGTGTTGCAAGGAATTCGTAGCTCATGCCTGTCGAAAGATTGGCATAAAATTGCAAAGGAACATCCGGCTTTGCCTCTGTCGATCCTTTTAAGGCGGCTTCTTCGTTTCGTAAAAGAACACGCACATTGCCATCCGTGCCAACCTGCTTTGCAAGGCTAAATCCGGTTGGCGTGGGCTTAGCCATATAACGATTTGAACAAAGACGCGTCAAATTGGTTCCTTCGTTCTGGGTCAGACAAAATCGAAACCACTCTTGGCTGGTGGCAATATTATTAACAATCTTCGACCAGTCCATGATAGCCATTTGAGTTGTAAATAAAGCGGGCAAAGGCTTGACCTTTGGATTCAAGCTCAATTTTTTTTGCCATCCCGCGAGGCGATTTTTCCATTTATTAACATCGCTCTCAGTGATTTCACTTTTCCAAAGCGAATTTCCATTCCGACTGATCACTTCAATCATGCCATTTTTTAAAAGGTTTTCTGGCCAGCGCAGAATCAAAGCATTTCGCCCGCCATCTTTTCCGGCGAAGTTAGGAAATTGGGACAGCATTTTCGACAAGGGACCGACGGCAAAATAAAAAGTTCGGTCATTCAATTCGGTACCGCCGACGATTAGATTCTTCCCTTCGGTATCGCTCAAGTCATATTCAAATTCCATGGGCGGTAAAGGACCCGTGTTATTTATATCAAAGTAAAGCCCTGTTGGAAATTCGGCACTTTGCATCGTCGCTTCTGGCGGCTCCGCACGCAAAGGCAAAGAGCCAAAAAGAAGAATGAATAAAATTAGAAAAGATCTCGTCATGAGTCTCTTATTTTAGAAAGGCCCAGCCCGGCTCGACAAGATAAATCATTGGACGGACTAGGTTTTTGGCATTATGTTCTGAGCCTTAGCAAAGGGAACTAGACTGATGTCCAACCTAAGAACAATCCACCCGATGAAAATTGCTGAAATCATTGATCACACTCCGAATGTTCGGGAGCTGGTGATTGAAACTCAGCCCACTCATGAGTTTGTTTTTCGGGCCGGTCAATTTGTGATGCTTCATGTGCCTCAAGGGGACGCCAAACCTGCTTTAAGGGCGTACTCGATTGCTTCTGAAGAGCAAAATAAAAATGGCTTTAGACTTCTTTTTAAATTTGTCGAAAATGGTGTCGCCTCTAATTATGTTTGGGGTCTTAAAGGCTGTGAAACTTTAAATTTTACGGGTCCTTTTGGGAAAGTTTTCTTTCAAGAGCCTCCCACTGAACAAATTATTTTTTTAAATACGGGGACAGGCTTATCCCAACACTTATGCTATTTGCTTTCTAAAAAAGCACAGTTTCCTCATTTAAAATACCGCATGCTTTTTGGCGTTAGGAATGAAAAAGAAATTTATGGGCAGCCTCAACTTCAAAAATTGCGCTCTGAACTGAAAGATTTTGAATATGAATATGTTCTCAGCCGTCCTCTAGATTCCTGGCCTGGAAAAAAAGGCTATGTTCAGCATTTTTTAAAAGACTTTGATTACAAAACCATTCCGACAACTTTTTATCTTTGTGGTAATGGCGGTATGATCAAAGAAGTGAAACACCATCTCCTTGAATTGGATGGCTTGGAAAAAACTCAAGTCTGGTCTGAGGCTTTTGACTAATTCCATCACCCGCCGACGGGCCGCTATCGAACTGGTTGTGGCGGCCTCGATTTGGGGTTTTGCTTTTGTCGCCACGAAATGGGGCCTACAAAGTTTTTTGCCGATGGAACTTTTATTCTATCGGTTTATCATCGGTGTGATTTCTGGCGAACTTCTTCACTTCGGACTTTTTCGCAAAGGCTTTACCCTTGATATTTCCGAGGCTCGAAAAGCCTTTCCAGCCGCCGCGCTATTATCCTTGTTTTTAATTCCACAAACTATCGGAATGCTTTACACCACAGCGACGAATAGTGGTTTTTTAACGACTTTGTACATTATTTTTGTACCAATTCTGAACCATTTTTTCTTTAAAGTAAAAACCGATTCCAAGATCTATTTGACTGTCGTGATCGCTATTTTAGGTGCCTTCCTGTTGATGGGTGGTCATTTTGATTCTCTGAATAAAGGTGACCTTGTGACCCTTATTTGCGCTGTTGCAGGTGCACTGCATATTATTTATTTAGGACGCGTTTCAAGGCATGTGAAGGATGTTGTCAGGTTTAATAACTTGCAAACATTTTTTTGTTTAATATTTGTTTTGCCTTTTATGGTCTTACAACAGACATGGCACTTTTTGGGTGCTTCTCACTTATCATGGAGTGGCCTGTTATTTCTGGGGATAGGATCAAGTGCCATCGCTTTTATTTTTCAAATTCGGGGGCAAAAAGTTCTTTCCGACACTACCTCCAGTATGCTTTTTTTACTAGAATCGCCTTTTGCCTTTGTTTTCGGCTATCTGCTTCTTAGCGAGCGCCTGGCGCCCATTCAGTGGGCGGGTGCGGGTGTTATTATGATTTCATCCGGGCTGACAATCCTTTGGGATTCTTCCTCACACTCCAAATCACAGCTAACACAATAATTCCAGCTCCTATCAGGCCCGTAAACCACTCTGGCAAATGCAGTATTGGATCTAACATCATAATGATGGCTAATGCTCCAATCGTATAAAAAGCCCCGTGCTCAAGGTAAAGAAAGCGCGCCAAGGTTTGCTGTTCTACGAACATCATCGTTAAGCTTCGAACAAAAAAGGCTCCGATACTTAAGCCAATCATAATAATAAAAAGATTATGGGTGATCGCAAATGCACCGACGACGCCATCAAAACTAAACGACGCATCTAAAACCTCAAGATAAATAAATAAACCAGCACTGGCCCGCTGGGCATTTTTAGTGGGCCCTCCTGCTGTTTCCAACCAATCGCCAAGACCATCAACGGCTAGAAAAATTAAAACTCCCATCAGTCCTGCATAAAGAAAAGGGAGCTTATGATCAGATTCAACATGCCGACCCACCATCATAAGAAAGGCAAGGGTGATCCCCACTTCGACAGCTTTAACATGACCTAAAAGTGCCACTGGTTTTTCTAACCAAGTAATCCAATGCTCGTATTTATTTTTATCATAGAAAAACTTCAGAGCCACCAACATCAAGAAACTGCCACCGAAAGCGGATACCTGAAGGTGCGCCTGCAGCATAATCGCCGCATATTCGTCAGGTGCGAGGGCTGCCATTTTTAAAGCCGCCCAAGGCGACACACCAGAAACAGCCGTCACAATCACCAGTGGAAAAACCAGGCGCATGCCAAAAACGGCGATCAGCATTCCCCAAGTTAAAAATCGATGGCGCCATTGCGGCGTCATGTCCCGCAACACCACAGCGTTGACGATAGCATTATCAAAAGACAAAGAGACTTCCAGTAAGGCCAAAATCACGGCCACCATCAGACCTTGAAGCAGACCCGCTAATGTGTGGGAATAAATCCAGCCAACCCCTGCCGCAAGAATCAGCCCAATACCTGATATAATAAAGGATCCAGAAAAGTATTTTCTTATCATCCTTTTTGCCCTACCCTCATTCTATGCTAAGACTTTTTCAGAAAACAATGTCGCAAGGAAGTGCTCTGCTTTTCCTTAGCGCTTTGACGGCGGCTTGCTCCACCCTCTTTTTATTAAGCCTAAATTATTTTTTTGGCCTATTCACTGAAAATCTTTGGTTGGTCTTTGTCCTCCCCGGCTTTGGGGTCCTTTGCTTGTGGACTTTTGATCAATTGTCTTCGATTTTATCGACCTCGCACCTAAGCTTTGAAAGTATTGTTGATGATCGGGCCGAAAGCGCAAAAAATTTAGGGTGGGGTTCAGTACTGCTGATCCTAGTAAGCTCAAGTTTATCTCAACTTTTTGGTGCCAGCACAGGCCGAGAAGGGACCGCCATTCAATATGGCGCCTGCCTGGGACGTGCGATCGCAAAGCTCCAAATGAAAATCTTTAATTCGCAGGATCAGGATCTTTTAGTGCGGGCTGGTATGGTGGCTGGATTTTCTTCCCTTTTCGGAACACCCGTCGCTGCCCTTGTTTTTTTGGGAGAAAGATTTGGCTTTAAGCAGACCTCTGAAGATTCAATAAAATGGGCGGCTGTCAGCTATCTTAGTTTTTATTTTTCTGAAATCTTCAAAGCTCACCACACTCATTATCCTGCCTGGCCCAATATGAATTGGGATTTCAAAGTTTTATTTTCTTTTGGCGTTTTATTTCTGATGATATTTCTTGCGGCCGTTTTTTATAAGAAAATCATGGGGTTTATTTTTCATTTTGGATATAAATATTTTCAACGAAGCTATTATCGAATTTTCTTTGCTGGTAGCCTGCTTGCCTTTTTTACAATTTTAGTTGGATCTTCAAAGTACAACGGCCTGGGTGTTTCCTTAATTCAGCAGTCCTTTGCATCGATCAGCCCTTGGTACGATGCGATCTTAAAAAGTGTTTTTACTTTAATCAGCATCACTTCGGGATTTAAAGGAGGTGAAGTCACGCCCTTAATGTCCATTGGTGCTTCGTTGGGCTCATCCCTATCGGCAAGCCTTGACCTTCCTTTGATCGCTGCCAGCGCCGTTGGATGCATATTTTTTTTCGCTCAAATTTTAGGGATTCCACTGACGGGAGCCGTCCTCATGATTGAGCTGTTCGGAAGCTCTTCGGCGCCTACCGCATTTTGTTTCGGTTTGATATTATGGGGCTTTAAAAAATCAAAGTTTCATCATCTTACTTTGTAGATAGGTTCGCTGCTTCTGAAATTTTTATTTTTTTGGCTTTCAGTGGCGCTCTTTCTAGAACTGGCTTCAAATAACGACCGGTTAAACTTCTTGAATTCTTCACGACCATTTCCGGTGTGCCAACAGCTACGATCTCGCCACCGCCGCGACCGCCTTCGGGCCCCAGATCAATAATATGATCAGCTGTTTTTATAACATCCAAATTATGCTCAATCACTAAAAGGGTATTTCCTTGATTGGTCAGCTCTTGTAAAAGTTCCACCAATTTTTTAATATCTTCAAAATGCAATCCGGTTGTAGGCTCATCCAAAATATAAAGCGTTTTTCCTGTGCCCCGTTTCGAAAGCTCTTTACTCAGCTTCACACGTTGCGCTTCACCGCCCGACAGTGTCGTCGAGCTTTGCCCCAGGGTCATATAATCAAGACCGACGCGATGAAGAGTGTCTAGTTTGCGAAAAATAGGACTGTGGTTTTTAAAAAATTCTAAACTTTCTGCCACGGACATATCTAAAACATCGGCGATGGATTTATTTTTAAATTTAATATTTAAAGTTTCGCGGTTATAGCGCTTTCCCTGACAGGTTTCACATTTCACAAAGACATCGCTCAGAAAATGCATTTCAACTTTGATTTGCCCGTGACCCTGACAAGCTTCACAACGTCCGCCTTTGACGTTAAAACTAAAACGCCCAGGTTCGTAACCTCGCAATTTAGCTTCCGGAAGATTTGCAAAAAGATCCCGTACAAGGGGCAATAAACCAACATAAGTGGCGGGCGTTGAGCGTGGTGTTCTGCCAATCGGTCGCTGGTTGATATCGATCACTTTATCTAAGTGCTCAATGCCTTCAATTTTTTCATAAGATGATGGGTTGGCTTGGGACCGATATAATTCTTTTGCTAAAATCTTGTACAAGGTATCTAGGACCAAGGTGCTTTTACCCGAACCCGAAACACCCGTGATGGCCGTCAGTGTTCCCAAAGGAACTTCAAGGGTGACATTTCGTAAATTATTTCCTTTGGCGCCCGTCAGTTTTATTTTTTTCCCATTGCCCGGTCTTCGCACCTGAGGAACTGGTATTCGTAGCTCACCGCTCATATATCGACCGGTTAAACTGTTTTCATCTTTTTCAATTTCTTCCGGGGTCCCCATTGATAAAATATCGCCGCCCAAACGGCCCGCCCGCGGACCCAAATCAACGACATGATCGGCAAATCGAATCGTGTCTTCATCATGCTCAACTAATATAATTGTATTTCCGCGGTCGCGAAGCTCGCCGATAATTTCGAGCAACCGATGATGATCCCGCGGATGCAAGCCAATGCTGGGCTCATCCATCACATATAAAACACCAATCAAGGCCGACCCCACTTGCGTGGCAAGCCGAATCCGCTGGGCCTCGCCGCCCGAAAGAGTTCGCGACGATCGGTCCATGCTCAGGTAACCCGTTCCCACGCGGATTAAAAATTGTAGACGGGAAATAATTTGCAGACTAATTTTTTCAGCAATCAATGTGTCACGCGCGCCCCATTTAAGGGACTGCATCCATTCCAAAAGTTCCGTTGCACTTAAACGGGCCAAGTCGGCGATATGGCGTGATTGAACTTTGACATTTAAAGCTTCAGGACGAAGGCGATGGCCTTTGCAATCAGGACAGGCGTGAATTTCAATTTCTTCTTCCTCTTCGTCGTCGGCCGTAGACTTTTTCTTGCCCTTGACATGCCATTCAACTTCTTTCAACCGACGGGCTCCGACTTCGGACTCTTCAAAAACTTCTTCTTCGACTAAATCCAAAGTTCCTAAGCCGTGACAGGTTTCACAAGCCCCCCGCGGATTGTTAAAACTAAAAAGCCTGGGTTCAAGGTCAGGAAAACTGTAGCCGCATTGGGGACAAGCCGAATGAAGCGAATAGCTTGTTCGTTCGCCGTCGGTGGTTTCAATCACAACTCGACCATTTGCTAAGCCCAAAGCTGTGTTTAAACTTTCTGCCATGCGAAGATCAAGACCGTCTTTTAAAATCAATTGATCAACGACCAAATCAATTTCATGGGATTTTGTTTTGGTTAATTTAACGGCCTTTTCAAGCAGAATAAATTGCCCATCAACCTTGGCTTTGATGAAACCTTTTTTGGCCCACTTTTGAAATTCAGCTAAAAATTCGCCTTTTTTCCCTTGCACCATCGGCGCTAAAATAAAAAAACGAGTGCCCTTGGACTTTTTAAAAATATCGGCTTGGATCTGCTGTGGAGTTTGCGACGAAACCGGAATATGATGTGTTGGACACTCGGGAACCCCCACTTTTGCAAAAAGCAGCCGCATATAATCGTAAATTTCAGTGACAGTTCCAACGGTCGATCTGGGATTTAGGCTGACCGATTTTTGATCGATAGCGATGGCCGGCGACAAACCTGTGACCGAATCCACTTCTGGTTTTTTAAGTTGTTCTAAAAAATTTCTAGCATAGGCGGACAAGCTTTCGACATAACGTCGTTGGCCTTCGGCGTAAATTGTATCAAAGGCTAAACTTGATTTTCCGCTGCCGCTCAATCCGGTAAAAACAGTGATTTTATTTCTTGGCACCGACACCGAAATATTTTTCAGGTTGTGCTCGCGGGCACCCTTAACTTGGATTCCCTCAAAAGAAAGATTCACCGGAGATGGCTTCATAGAGAAATTAATTTACCACCGTTTGGGCCTGACAGCTAGGGCAGACACCGTAAAGTTCTAGGATATGATGTGTCAGCACGAAACCAAATTGATACGCGACTTTTTCTTGCAAGTTTTCGATGGCCTTATTTTCAAACTCACAAATCTTTCCGCATTTCACACAAGTTAAATGATCATGATGAGATTTAGGTGTTAGCTCGTAGCGAGCGGGCGAACCTCCCATACGAATTTCAGTCACAAAACTGGCATCTGACAAAGCTCTTAGAAATCGATAGACTGTGGCGAATCCAATCTCGGGAAAATTTTTGCTCAGCATTTCAAAAAGTTCTTGTGCTGTGACATGCCGGCGACCCTCGTGAAGCGTTTTTAAAATCGCCATGCGTTGATGAGTGACTTTCAAATGCAAAGCCCGAATCACTCTTTTAAAATCATCTTCTTCATAGGACTCGTTAAAAACTAGGACATCGTCATCTTTTTGCCTGGGTAATTCAGGAACCATCGTTAAAATCTTTTTCATAGAAGACTCCCCATCGATCAAGGTTTTAAAAGAGTCTCCGGCGAGGGTCAACTAAATAAGAATCATTTTCAATTAGAAGCGTGGATCACCAATGAGCTTTAAGACGGCTTTCGGGAGTTTTGGACAAAAAGCTGACGGCATTGTGCGGGTGAAGGCTTTCTTGATGACTGACGTGAATCACATAGTCTTGAATTGATGCTTCGGCTTCCATTGAATATTGAATTCGTCGAGCCGCGTCTTCACAGAACATCAGGTTCTGGCCATTGCGCCGAGCAAATTCTTGCTCATCTTCGCGTTTCACTAAGGTCTGCACGGGGGTTTGCAAAGCCTCTTCAACAAGATCAATAATTTTTAAAAGCTGAGAGCTTTCAGCGCTTCGCACTTCGACTCCGACTTTGGCGTAACTTCGCTGCGCATGGGGTGTCGCCAAAATGCCGTCGGTGGAACCCAACCACTGATGAATATTTTCGAACTTTAATTCACCGGCTTGAAAATGCGCTTTAAAATTTTCTTGAATCAGCTGACGCGCCAAGGCCGCGCTGGCAGGGCAAGTACTAGAGTACGTGATCTCAACCTCTTGCCAAAAACGCACAACACCGTCGCGATTTTCGGCGATCCAGGTGACTGGATAAGTCCGCCATGCTTGGTTCTTGCTTTTTAAAGCCTTGCGGTGCACTGGCAATTCCATTTGAATTCTGATCCGCGACGACGAACTTAAAGTTTCGTGGGATTTTAAAAACTCTTTCGTCAGATCGCTTAAAGTTTGAAAGCTTAAAGATTTTTGCGTCAACGCCGTTTGCAGCAAAGAGTACAAGCGGGACATATGGATCCCCCGAGCCGAGCTTAAATCAAGGCTGACTTGCGCATCCACTTTGGCCGCCACGGTCGTTGGCCGACCTTCAATTTCAATTTGAATCGGCAAGGGAATTTCAGACATCCCGACCCAATTTAAAGGCGAATAAAGATGCAAAGATTTTTCACTGGCAACGTCTGGCATTTGTAAGCTTTTTTGGACATCCACGAGCGCTATTTCCATTTTTAGTAAGGATTTATATGTACCTGAAAGCCTTATTTTTGACTACAAAAACCCGGTTTTGCCAGGCGGGTCTTGCTTCTATTGAAAATAATGCTTCAATGGCACTATGAAACAGCTGATCTTAGCAAGCACTTCTGTCTATCGACAGGAACTTTTAAAGCGCCTGGAACTGCCTTTTAAAGCCCAAGCGTCGGGCGTCGATGAGGACGCGGAAAAGAATAAGGGCTTTCGACCCCGAAAGCTGGCCGAGCATTTAGCTTGTTTAAAAGCCCGGTCGCTGATGAAGCCTGGGCATGTTGTGATCGGTGGCGACCAGTTGGTTGATTTTCAAGGAAAGATTCTTGGCAAGCCTGGCGGCCGGGAGGCCGCCATCAAACAGTTGCAATCGATGGCGGGTCAAACTCATGATTTGATCACGGCCGTTTGCGTGGCCAGCGAGACAGGTGAAATCTTAATCACGGATATCACGCAAATGACTTTACGGAAATTATCTCTGTCAGAAATTGAACGCTATATCGATCAAGATAAACCCATGGACTGCGCCGGCGCTTACAAAATTGAAAAACTTGGAATTACTTTGATGGAAAGAATTGAAACCGATGATTTTACGGCCATACAAGGTTTACCCTTAATGAAGCTGTCCCAGGTCTTAAGAGAAAAAGGATTTAACCTGCCATGAAAAAACCTCTAGAAATTTTATTTAAAAAAGCTGTCAGCGCCCGAAAAAAAGCTTACGCGCCCTATTCAAAACATAAAATTGGTGCTTCTGTTTTAATGTCTGACGGTTCTATTTTTACTGGCGCTAATGTCGAAAATGCTTCTTACGGTGGAACTGTGTGTGCCGAACGCACAGCCATTTGGAAAGCCATCACTGACGGCGCAGAAGGTCCCATTCAAGAAATTGTTGTTGTCAGCGATCATGCCGATCCCTGGCCCCCCTGCGGAATGTGTCGCCAAGTGATTTCCGAATTTGGTACGCCCGAAACAAAAGTATGGATTGGAAACACCAAAAAAGTAGTGAAAGGATTTACTTTCGCAGAAATTTTTCCCGAGGCCTTTACGCCTCGAAATCTTAAAAAATAAAACTCAGTATTTTTGAAAAATTTGAGAAAAGTATTGGCCGTAAGGACCTTCGCCACTTTTAATCTGAGAACGAATCTGTCCCATCAGCGCAACATATCCAAGCTGTTGGGCTGGCTCAAAAGCTTGAATCCGAGAGATTGCTGCATCAAAAATCTGTAACATATCTGCCTTTGATTTTTCAGCATCCACTGCCGACGAAATCCCAGGGCCCCAGGCGAAATCAACTTTCAAACCATAATGATCCGATAAAGGCTGCCCGTTTCCAGTCAAGGCCAAGTGGATGTCTTTGGGAGTCCACCCGACTTCGTCCGCTGCTAAACGTGAAAAGAAGACGTAATCAAAAGTATGATTTTCGCTGAGCCAACCCAAAGAATTACTGGCGCAATAACTGCAAAAATCAGCGGGGTAGCTGCCATTAACAACTAACATCGAATCATTCAAATTAAGGATTTTCATGACAAAGGAATGCTCGAAGGAGTTCGGATCTATATTAAAATCACCAGTTAAAACCAACGGCTTAGACCTATGTTGGACGCGCCAATTGAGCAGATCAATCATTTGCAAAATCCGCACGCGTTCAGAGGTTGGGTGAAGATGAGTATTGACAGAAAAAGTACCGGCTAAAGCTTCGTCCATCACAGCAAATGCTTTTATTGTATGCACTAACTTTCGGATATCATCCAATAGATGGCCATCATAATTGGCGCGATAAGAGTAAGTTTTAGCATCTTGCCAATGACGAAGTGAAAAATTCATTAAGCCAATGCGGAATTGTCGATTGGGTGCATAGATTTGGTAGGTATTTTTTAAACCTTGATCAAAGATATTAATTTGATCTGCACTCCAGGCTTCTTGGAAATGAATCAGGTCACACTTACTTTTTTCATTAATTTCTTCAACTAATCGGACACCTCTGCCATGAACATTGGAGGCATAAATGGGTCCGTAAGTATTAAAGGTCAAAAGGCACTCGGCTGATGATTGATGCGGCGCTACGAAAAGAACAAGAACCACGACAGCATAAAGTTTTTTCATAGATCAGGTGCTAGCCAGGCGCCATTTTTTTGTCATCAAGAATCAGCACCATTTAAAATTTTTACTAGCTTATGACATGCAAACCAACGGAGATGGAATTGGGCCGCAAGGCCTTATTACAAAGCGGCGCTCAGCTGGCTCTTATTAGAATTTTTCTTGATTTCAACATAAAGGGTTTTGTAGTTAGCCATGACTTTTGTAGCGTACTCTTTGGGCTTCTGGTTGCCAGCGATCATCAATCGTAGCTTCTGAGGGCCCATATTATAGGCCGTCACATACTTCGCTGGAGCAAGACCGAAACCATTTCTTAAAAAAGAGAGATAGGCAACGCCCAAGCGAATATTGTGAGCTGGATTTTCCAAAGTTTTCGCATTCTTAAAGTGAAGCGTTGATTTTTTCGCAATCCACGCGGCGGTGTCTGGCTTGATCTGCATTAAACCAATTTCGCCATGGGATCCGTAAGCTTTGGGATTAAATTTAGATTCTGTTTCAATCATGGCCATAATAAACACCGGATCTAAATTATTTTTTTCCGCTTCTTCGATTAATGTTTGGGTCACCTTCAGCGCTGATTTTTTATAGTCCTTCGGAAGTCTTTCGGTCATTTGATCTAATATTTGCTGGTTCAAGTTGCTGATATTTTCTATTCTCAGCGCCGCTTTGCCGGGATAGAATTTTCCAAGCAATTCTTTGGCATGAGCCAATCTGACGTGCTCGTTAACAGGTCCGATTGAAGCCTCTTTTAAATCAATATATTTCCAGTTTTGAAACCCAAAATAGGTGATGCTTAAAAATAAAAGTGAAGCTAGAGTCGAGACTTTTCTTTTGATTCCCATGGGTCACTCCTTATGACCTAACAAGGTACAAAAGGAGTGCCATTTGTAAGTGGCTTAATTGATTGGTATTATCAAAGCAGGACGGTCAGTCTGAGACGATCCTAATGCATGGAGATCCCTGAGTAACATTTTTTATTTCTGCTGACTGATCCTTGGACCTCTCATGATGAGACGACTCAATCTAGCGCTATTTAACTTGAACGCGCAGCTTATGATGGCCCACGGATTTACAAGTGCTTTCCATAGCCACAGTCGAACAGGTCATGCCGCCACAACTCAGGGATAAAATTTGATTTTCTTTATTAAGTTCTTTGAACTCTTTTTTTGAATCAGCGCAGGCTGTTTTCCAATTTTTACGAGCCTCTTGAATCAATGGAGCGGCATCCCCTTCAATTTGCTCAGTCCCTTCAATGATTTCAAACTGCTTTTCAACCTTTTGATGATCGCCTTTTTTAATCTCTATCGTCGTATTTTCATTGGCATCAGCATGGTCGACTTGCACGCCGACCTTCTGGGCCCAAGCAAGTATCGGACAAAACGCTATCAATGTTAAAAAATTTCTTAACTTCATATTCATCATTCAACTCCTTGGTTAAAATAGATAGCGACGATAGGCCACACTGGACACCAGTCCTAATCCTGCCATTGTCGTTAACATGCTTGAGCCCCCATAAGAAAGCAATGGCAGAGGCACACCAACAATGGGCAAAATCCCAATCACCATTCCAACATTCACAAACATATGCCAAAAGATATAACAAAGAACCCCCATGCACATCAGGGCGCCATATTTGTCACGGGCATGGGTCGCAATTCGAATAATAATTGTGAACAGCATAAAAAATAATCCAATGGTCGTCAGGCTACCGACAAAGCCGTGCTCTTCACTAAGGACACTGTAAATGAAATCAGTGTGGCGCTCAGGCAAAAATTCTAACTGCGATTGTGTGCCTTTTCGAAAACCCTTGCCAAAAAATCGACCACTGCCGACGGCAATTTTTGATTGAATACTGTTATAACCCGTTCCTCGGGGATCATTCCCCGGCGAAACAAAAGTCAAAATTCGATTTTTTTGATAGTCGCGTAAAACAAACTTCCAAGCTCCGTAAATTCCGATCACACCTAAGACAATCACACCCATCAATATCACACGGCGGATTTTTGAAAATAAAATCAGGCTGCCCCCGATCGCACCGATCATCATCGCGGTTCCTAAGTCTGGCTGCTCGACAATCAAAACGAAGGGAATTAATAAAATAATCAGTGGGAAGGCCAGCTCTCGAACACCCATTCCCTGCCCCATCGGGTTGCGCGACGCCAAAATTTTTGCCATCACCATAATCAAGGCCAGCTTAATTGTTTCCGAAGGCTGATATCGAAAAAATCCAAAATCAATCCACCGCTGGGCTCCCAGCGCGACTTTACCAAAAAACGTCACCCATAAAACAGCCATCAGATTCAAGAAAAATATGGCGTAAGCTAAGCGGCTGGCAATTATGTAATCAAAAAACGTCATAATAAAAAAGACGCACCAACCAATCGCCAGCCAAATAATCTGATTTACAAAAAGAGGCTCGACATCTTTCGCATTAGGACCGTGGGTTGCACTATAAAGATTAATTAAACCAATAATATTTAAAGCCACGATCACAAAAATTAAATTCCAATCGATTCGCTTAAAAAGCGTGCGGTCTTCAAGATTCATGGAAAGATCCATTATTCACCTTCCTGAGTCTGAACGGGCTCAGACTTTGCTTTAGCTTGGATGACGGCTTTATTTTTTATCGCTTCAGCAATCACTTCAGGATGATGCTTTTGAAAATAGGCTTGGATCACATCGCGAACAATGGGCGCAGCACCGACGTTACCATGACAGGCATGTTCAGCCATCACAGCCACCGTGATTTCAGGTTTATCCCAAGGCGCCCAAGCAATAAACCAACCATGGTGGCGCTGCAAGATCGGACGTGTTTCGCACCGGGTATAAATATCATTAGCCGAAAAGCCCATGACCTGAACGGTCCCCGTTTTACCAGCCATCTGGACACCCGGAATTTTCCAAAACCGAGCTGTGCCTTTAGCGCCATTAGCCACTCGGCGCATGGCTTCTTTAACTGTGCGAAAAGTCTCTTTGCTATATTGGATCCCCGTCGATGTTCTAGCCGCCGTCACATCGCGAATCACACGAGGAAAGTTTTGCTTTAGAATTTTTCCCTCTTGATCAATGATTTTACTGATGACATAGGGGCGCACAACTTCCCCCTCGCGCGCGATCGTATTATAAGCAATGGCCATTTGTAAGGGAGTGACGTTAATAAAGCCTTGGCCAATCGCTGTGCTTAAATCTTCTCCAGGCTGCCACTCTTCGCCACGCTCTCGTTTTTTCCATTCAGAGTTTGGAATATTTCCACTGACTTCCCTTGGAATATCAACCCCGGTCGCTGTGCCTAAACCCAAGGGCGTAATATAGTTGTACATTTTATCGACGCCCAGAGCGATTCCCATTTTGTAAAAGAAAACGTTACTGGATTCTTCAATCGCTTCAAACACCGTCACATTTCCGTGACCACCCTTAATACTATCGTGATAAGGTCTGCGGCCAAACATAAAAACACCGGGTGCTGAAACTACGGTTGTCGGAGTAATCACTTTTTCTTGCAAGGCGGCTAACGCCACAAAAGGTTTAAAAGTTGATCCCGGAGAATAGTGATCTTGGATGACTTTATTTCTTAAGGGTTTAAATTGATCGTTAATAAGACGCGACCAACTTGTTGCTGAAATCCCTGTGGAAAACTCATTTGGATTGTAAGAGGGCGCATTCATCCAGGCTAAAATTTCGCCATTTGTTTGCATGGCCACCAAAGCTCCAATCCGCTGATTGGTCTGCATTGACTTGTAAGCGGCCTCTTGAATATCTCGGTCGATTGTGAGTACAGCATTATTGCCATGAACTGGTTCTTGATCTTTAATTTGTTCGCCGTAAACATTTGGGGTGGCCGTACTGGTTTCGCGGCCATGCGCATCCACTTGGATAAATGTAATGCCATCAACGCCTCGAATATCTTTTTCCAAGGCTTCTTCTAATCCGTTCTTTCCGATAATATCGCCTTGATCCAATTTTAAGAGACCCTTGTAGAATTCGTTCAAGAGGGGCAGCTGATTTTTAGAAATCTCGCCGACATAACCATATAGTTGAGCACCATTTTCTACCATCGGATAAAAACGCACAATCGATTCGCGAATTTCTAAACCCGGAGTTTCCAGACGAATGCGTTTCAAACGAAAAACTTCTTCGCGAGTTAAATTGTCTTTCAGTTTTACTTGGGCAAAGACACCATTTTGCCGTCGGCTTTTTTGAACTTTTTGAATGAGTTTATCGCTTTCAATCCCAAGGATTGGAGCAATCGCCTTTGAAAGAGATTCTAGATTTTCCACGTACTGTGGAGAAATTACGACCTCAAAACCTGGTAGGTTTTCTACCAAGACACGACCTTCCCGGTCCAGAATCAAGCCCCTTGGAGCAATAATTTTATTTTGCTTAATCCTATTTTTTTCCGAAAATTCCCGAAGTTCTGATCCTGATAAAATTTGTAAATACCAAAGTCGCATCGTAAAAACAGAAAACACCAAAAAAAATGTTAAATAGAAGTAACGATATCGTCCCCAGTATTCTTTGGCCTCATCGGGATTACTGACGTACTCATTCATAAGTCGTTCCCCCGGTCACTTCAGCCTTTAATTCGCTGTAAAAGAATACTGAATCCAATCTTTGCATCAACCAAAAAAACGGGAAAGCAAAAGCTGGCGTTAAAAGAATTTGCGTCGCCCGTTCGACCAGCAACCATTCGGGACGGCTGCGCTCGATCATGATGGTCACGACGGAAAAGATCACATGATAAAAAATTGATCCAAGAGAACACATCATTAAAAAATATCCAGCCCCACTCCAGAAAATGCGACTTTTAATAAAATAGATCACACAATAATACGACAGCAAACAAAGATAAAATACTTTGAGTGAAACTCCGGAAAAGTAGGCTAACAGCATTCCTAATACCACCAATTGAAGAAGCGCCGCCATCCCCGTTCGATAAATAATAATATAGGTAAAAAGCACCAACCATAACAAGGGGGGAGCCACCTCGCCAAACATTTGGAACCAAAAACTAGTTTGAAAGCCCGCCAGCAAAAGCCCGAGCGCAGAAATTAATATAAAATGCAAAACTAAAGACCAACTCATCTCTTACTCCCGGATAGCACTGGCTGAAAACCGCGTTCCGAAATCTTCTTGGGCGGCGTTGGTGATCACAAAAACTTCTTCCACTTTGTAAGGATCAGCGACCGGCTTCAGATCTACTTTCAACGAAACAGAAAAGGTTTTTCTTTCGACGTTTTCAACGATGGCGATCGGGAAACCTTTCGGAAAAATATTATCTAGTCCGCCAGTGACCACTAGATCCCCGGCTTTGACATCTTCCGAACGCTCAACATATTTCAAGACGCAGGCCGAAGAATTTTTTCCTTCAACAATACCGCGAGCCCGGGTGCGCTGAACGATTCCATCAACCACAGCGTAACGGTCTGTGATCAGCATGACTTGCGAACTGCGCAAACTTGGCCTGAAAATATACCCTAAAACTCCTTGAGCTGAAATCACGGCTTGACCAGTTTTCAGGCCATCCTGGGAGCCTTTGTTAATTGTGATCGTTTTATGATCTGTCATCAAATCAAGACCGATGACTTGCGCGGATTTCATCTGCATTTTAGTATTCTGCTTGAAATCCAAAAGATTTTTCAAGCGACTGTTCTCAATTTCCAAATCACTGAGCTGCTGTAAACGAGCCTCAAGCTCTTGATTCTTACTGATTATTTTTTCGCTTTGTTTTTTTATATTGATCAGATTGACGTACATGGCTGTGGTGCCGCGGACGCCTTCGCTAAAGCCATAAAAAAGCTCTTGGGCCGAGGTGCTGAGAAGGACCAGGGGCTGCGAGACCCAGTTCGAAGCGAAAGGCTTCTGCTCCATATTGATTGAAATTAAGGGCAAGGGTAAAAGGAGGAGAATTAAAATGATTTTTCTGATATCAAAGTTAAACGGATTCAAAGATCACCTCGGAGAACTCACGGTAGCAAAAAGATCCCTTGATTCCAACAGTTTCCACTTGAAAAAATCAACATTTCAGATCTAATACGGAACATTGCTAAAGGAGATTCGGATGAGCGACAATATGGCGGAAAAGCTGAAAAGAAAACTATCAGGTAAAAACATCACTGCAATGATCCTCTTCGGAGCCATCATCATGGTTTTTGTTTTCTTTGGACTTCCGAATCGCCTCAGTGGAGGCATGGGTTCCGCCGCCCGCGTGAATGAAAGCTTTATTTCATTGATGGATTTCCAAATGGCGGCAGAAGAAAAAGAACAGCAAATGTCACAAATCTATTCTCAGTATATGGGTGGCAAATCCTTTGACCCCGAGCAGCGCAAAAAATTTAAGATGGAAGCAATGCAAGAGCTCATCGACCGAGAACTGATGGCACAAGCCGCTCGCAAAGCTGGCATCTTGGCGACAGATACCGAAATTAAAGATTTAATCACCCAACAGATTCCCGCTTTCCAAAAAGACGGTCAATTTCAACGCGAAAATTATGATGCTTACTTGCAAAGTCAGGGACTAACTCCCGGAGGGTTTGAAGCCAAAATTCGAAAGCAGCTGGGCACGGCCCGCTTATTTCGCCTTTTTGAAGCTTCAAGTCGCACTTTAAGTTTAGAGGCTGACAAGAAGAAAACTCTCCAAAATTACAAAATGAATTTACAGTTTGTAAAGTTTGATGATGACAAGCCCGCGACGCAAGCTGTCTCCACAGAAGAAGCCCAGAAAGCCCTCTTGGCTGACGATTTTAAGAAAAAAATTGAAGGTGAATTTGCCTTAAAAAAAACTCAGCTTTCTCAGGCCGAGCAAGTTCACGCACAGCATATCTTGATTGCTTTTAAAGCAGGCGACCCCGCTTCAGAGAAGGCCGCATTAGCAAAAATTGAAGCCATTAAAGTTCGAACCACAAAAGAAGATTTCGGAACTTTGGCTTCCCAAACCAGCGAAGACCCGGGATCTAAGTCAAAAAAGGGTGATCTTGGCTATTTTGGTCGCAATGCCATGGTCAAAGAATTTGCAGACATCGCATTTACGCTTCCTCCAGGACATGTCTCTGAGGTTGTAAAAAGTCCTTTCGGATACCACTTAATTAAGGTTCTGGAAAAAAAGGCAGCGCAAGAAGCCACCCTTGCAGACTATCAATTAAGTCTTGCTAAAGAATCTTTAGCCAAAGAAAAATGGCAAAAAAAGTCGCAAGAGCTGGAAGCCCTTTTGAATTCCCAGCCGACTCAAGTTGAAAGTGAAATTAAAAACTTAAATGCCAAGTGGGAAGAAACAGGTTTTTTCAGTCTGGACGCACAAGTGATTCCTAAAATCTCCGGCCTTGAAATTGAAAAAGTGGCTGGTTTAACGACCAAGGATCCTTATTTAAAGTCTTTTGTCCGCTCGGGAACGTCTCGGTATATTGTGAAACTGAAAGAACTGAAGCAGGATCATTCAGCGACTCCACTGCTTGCTGACCTTTCTCAGCGACAACGCGCGAATGGGATTTTTACTAGTTGGCTCCAGACTTTTAAAAAAGGTTCTGATATTGAAACCAACTCTTTGATTTTTCAATAGGCCGCCGTTGGAAATAACTTCCTCTCCGACTCTGCAATTTGGTCGAAGTTGGTTTGTTGAATTAAAAATTGTCTCAACCATAAGTCTTAACCTTGAGCCCATCGAGCCTTTCAAGGTCACTCTGCAATTGCAAAAAGACGTCGACCCTTTCAGCGGGATGACGATCAATCTGATGTCGGTGGACCAAGCTTGGCATCAAGCTCAGAAACTAAAAGAAGGCGTTTGGACCACACCCCTGGATTTTTTAAACTCTTTGGCTGAAAAATGGCAGCCTTGGATCACCCAGGAACAGGCTTATTTAATTTATTTGAAAATCGAAACATTGGGTGGCGACTTGGGTTGGGAACTGAAGCCAATGGGCTTATTTTATAAAACCCTGGCTCGCTTGCAAATATCAGCAAATGACAAAAAATCTTTGCGAAAATGTTTTCTAACGTCCCGACGGGCGATGAAGCCCTCGGATCTTAAAGATTTTTCCGATTTGATCGGCAATGCAACTCTCCCTGATCAGCTGCTCAAGCTGATTCAAGAAAATCGCGAATTTTGCCGACTGGAAATCTATGACCTTTTCGAACAATTTATTGAATTTGATATTCAATATTAATTTCTTAAATATTTTTATTTAAAAAATCCACAATGGCGTCTTTAGGATGATTGCCCACCAATTGACCCACTTCATTTCCACCTTTAAATAACAATAAGGTGGGGATACCGCGGATATTGTATTTGGCAGGAGTTCCCTGGTTTTCGTCGACATTCACTTTGACGATTTTTATTTTGCCGCCCATTTCAGTTGCGACTTCTTCAAGCTTCGGGCTTAGGGCGCGACATGGCCCACACCACTCAGCCCAGAAATCGACCAGCACAGGAGTGATTGATTTTAAAACTTCGGCTTCGAACGATGAGTCAGTGACGGGCTTTGCATTTGCGGCCATGGATCCTCCTGTAAATAGTCCACTTACTATTTCTTCTTGAAAAGAGCCTTTGTAAACTCACGACGCAGGTCATCTTGTTTATCAAGTTCAACCTGTTTCCAGTCTTTCATCAACTCAATTTGTGCTTTCCGAGAATTTGTTTTCTTTAAAGTCGACTCTTTGGAAAGACTTAAAGATCCACTGATTTCCCGGTAATCCTTTATTTTACCAGCCAAACCTGCTTCAGCGTGACGGACTTGCTTTGCAAAATCAGGGCTTGTAGGCACCATCAAGGGCTGGTTTTTTGATCCTTCTTGAATCTGAGGAGGGCCTGCCGATTCTGATTCATCCAAGGTTTCTTTGAAAGGCGGTAGAGCCGCCTCTTGGTTTCGAATTCCCAATTGGCCTGGCAAAGCATTTTGTCCAAAATCTGGATCAAGCCCTTTTTCTTTTCCCAAATTTTTTGGGAAAAGCTGATTTTCAAGCTCGGACCAATTGACCTCTTGTTTGTCGATTGGCAGATCTTGATGCTCGGTGGTTTCTGATTCAGCCTGTTTTTCAAAATCACTTAAGCTTGCGCTATCAGGTTCGCCAGCCAGGGGACCGGCAAAGCGATTTTTCAAGTCTTCTTGCGGCTCCCCTTGCTGCTCTCGGTCGGGCTTTAAGGAAAACTGCGGTCGCCGCCGAACCCTGGCTTCCTCACGACGATTCAAATCATTAAAAGCTGAATTTCCTAAGGCTTTATCTTTTTCGAGGGCAGGATTTTCAGACGCCGGCATGGGAAAGCTTCCAATGCGAGCAACCTCCTGAGTTGGGTTTTGAACACCTGCTACATTGAAAGTTAAATCATTGTCGGAAGTTCGAGCCTTCGATCTGCTAACAGTAGGGTCTGAATTTTTGTTTTCGCCCGCACTTCCGCCGACATAAACCGTCTCGTTCGTAGGCTTACTGCTGACAATAAAGCTCGGATCTTTTCTAATGTTTTCTTGCGCCATGGTCTTAATTAATTTTTCAATCAAAACCTGATCATCTTGGTTTGTCAGTTTAGCAAGAACCTGAATCAACCGGACATTTTCGACGGGAGCTTCTAAAACGATATCCATTCGAATCTTCATGAGATCTTCAGGTTTTGGCTTATTGCCTGGGGGAAAAATCAAAACAGCTTTTCCCGTCCATCGCGGCATATCCTTTAAACGCCGACCAACACCGACTGTTGAAACTTTAGGGCCACGGCCAGAAGCGACGACAATATCTGGATTGAAAGAAATCACCTGCTCAGTGGTGCTAAACTCGGTGCTGATTCCAAGGCAATCGAAACCCACTTTTTTAAGAGTGAATTGAACAGCATTAAGCTCGGTATAGTCGTCATAGATCAATAAAATTTTGGCCACCTCCTATTTTTGAGCGCTGCTGGACAAGGGTCAATGCTTGCAAATTAAAACTATCCTAGCTCGACCTTTGGCCCGCTAATAAAACAATGCCGAAGTGTTTCGTCGCGCGATATACTGTCCAACGATGAAGGGCTTATTGACCATCCGCTATTTATTTTTTGAAATGCTTCCGGGATTTATCCTTGGCATGGCCGTTTTTGTTTCTATTATCTTAATGTTTCAAGTCTTAAGGCTGACGGATTTTGCGATCACTCATGGCCTAGAAATTTCAACGGTGGCTGAAATCATCGGCTATATTTGTATCTCGATGCTGCCGGCTCTTTTTCCTATGAGCTTATTATTTGCAGTTCTATTGACCTACGGTCGCTTGAGTAATGATTCGGAAATTGTTGCCATTAAGGCCTCAGGCCTTAGCATGAGCACAATTTTAACGCCGGCTTTAATTCTATCGTTTTTTGTCGCCCTGATTTCAGCACAAACATCATTTTATTTGGCGCCATGGGGAAATCGAAAATTTGAAGTTCTGTACAGCCGCGCGGCCAGTGTCAAGCCCGCCATTGCCATCAAAGCCGGAACTTTCTCTGAAGGTTTTTTCGATATGGTGGTTTATGCCAATGAAGTGGACTCGGAAAAAGGAACTTTAAAAAAGGTTTTTATCTATGACCCCCGGGACATCAATTCGCCTTTAACAATTATTGCAAAAAGCGGAAAGATTGTTCCAGATCCTGAAAACCCCGGTCGAAATGTTTTGCTACGACTGAATGATGGCGATATCCATCGAAAGTCCGAGACTCACACAAAAATTAAATTTGATTCCTACGATATTAAATTAATTGATCCTATTAAAATCGAAGAGCGGGAAAAATCTCCGCAATCGATGACATTAACAGAGCTTAAAAAATCATTGAACCAAACAAATATGAATGAAGAAGACTCGCGAACGCTGATGACGGAGTGGCACAAGCGCTGGGCCATTGCCTTTTTATGTATCGTCTTTGGCACGGTGGGTGTGGGTTTGGGAACGAACACCAATCGTCGAAATCAAAAAGCAGGTGGAATGATCCTGTGCGTAGTTCTGATTATTGTTTATTGGGGAATCTACGTCACATTTGAAGGGCTTTCTAGAAATGGCAAACTTCCACCTTTACTAGCTATGTGGCTGCCTAATCTTATTTTTGGCGGAATTGGCTTTGAAACTTTAAGAAGAAATTGGAACTGAAGTCCCCAAGAAAAATGAGCGATGCAGTAGCATCCTTACCACCACGGTCATCCCTGACCACATCGCCCCTCCCTTAAATAAAGGTTAATTGAAACCCAGAAGAGAAGGCAATGCCTTTTTTCATCAACTGTCACTTTTTAATAAGTTTAAATTTTTTAAAAGGGTCCCCACTAGGGCTAGTTTAAAAATATTTTATTTTCCACTACATATGCTCTCTGGGTGTTCAGAGGCCCAATTTCGACCTGGAAAAATATGCTTAAATCTTCAGCACTCGTGACAAGACTCGCACCTTCTTGCAAAAGTTTTAAATTCCCAAGATAAGCACTTTGAAGCGGATGACCTGGTAAGACCCAAAGAGGTCGACCCGCTTCAGCCGCAAGATGGCCCGTCATAAGGGTTCCACTTTTAAGCGCCGCTTGCACCACTAAGGTGGCGACTCCAATATGAGCTATCAGTCTGTTTCGGTGATGAAAAAATCCCTTCGCCATTTTCTGTTGCAAGGGATATTCGGAAATAAGACTTCCTCCTGTTTCAACAATTGTGTTTGTCCAATCTTTGAAAACTTCTGGGTAAATGGCCCCTAAGCCTGATGGCAAGATAGCCATTGTCGGATTTTTTTTTCTTAATGCCAGGGCATGGGCCGCTTGGTCGATACCAAAGGCGCCACCACTGGTAATCACAGGCTTTTCCTGAGCGACAAAAGCGCCAAGTTCTTGATCCATCCACTTCAATGAGTCCGCCGTTGGCTTACGGCTGCCGACGACGGACAAACAGGGATTTTGCATCCATGGCTTGTGACCTATCACTGTAAGAATAAGCGGTGCATCCATCATCGCATAAAAACAATTAGGATAATCGTCAGCGCCATACAAGATCCAGTGAAATTCATGACCGCAGCCTTCTGAAATTGGACTCTGGATTTTTTCTCGAAGGGCGGGGAATTCTAAAAACCATTCCTGAAGAACGGCGTATCGATCAACACCGGGAACTTTCCATTTTTGGCGGAAATATTCTTTGTGATAATAAAACCAACTTTGATTTTGAACTCGCAGTAATTGATGCAGCCATTCCATTCCCACTCAATGAGCAAAAAGTATTCTCAAGGGAATGGGTCCTCACGCGATGCCTGGCTGAAGTCGCGGCCGAATTTAGGATTTTAAAGTTAGAGCTCGAGGGGTGCGTCTGCAGGAGCTGCTGGCTCTGTTGTATTATCGGCCGGTTTGCCCTGGGCCTCATCACTGATTTTTTCTGCTTTAGACAGGGTGGCTCCACCACCAACATGATCACCTGTTTGAAGATCCTCAAAAGCCGCAGTGACATAAGCCGTCGAAAAGTTTTCCGAAGTTTTTATAATCTTAACTTGCCCGACCCATCGATTTTTATTTTCCACGACCGTTTTGTCGTTCCTTGTTTTTAAATTTGCAAACACATTCAAGGTTTGCCCCTCTTTCATTCCACCATTGGACCCGGCATCAACAAAAACAAAACTAAATTGAGGAAATAATTTTCGGTTAGCACTGTACTGCCCACCGATTAATGTTGCTTCCACAGCCGCTTGAACCGGGCCTGGCACAACATCGACCAAAGCCAATGGCCCCGTTAATACTTTCGCACCAACAGCAATAGGGAAAATCGCTTTTTTCACAATGGCTCGGTAAAAATTTTTATCATCAGCAACTTTTTCTATAATTTCAACTTCGCCCTGAACTTCAATCATTTTGCCGCTAATGGCATTTGAAATTTTTGGGTTCTTTACTGTCTCAAGAGCGCGCACAATATGAAAGTTTTTCCCTTCCAATTGATCCATTTGCAAAATAATATATTGAAATTCCGAAGCCGTCTGACCACCCTTTTCGGTTTCAACCACGACGCCGACAGCCGGCAATTCGCCTTCAGCAATATAATGGCTCATTGAAACCATCGGCTCAACGAAAGCCTTTCGTCCGTTAATAATTTCTACTTGTGAATTGGCCTTATTGACTCCTCCCAGACGATAAATGGGAAGGCTCTCCGGAATTAACTTTAGTATTTTAGTTTTACGAAAGGGCGCCGGAAAAGCAGCTAATGGGGCATCATTTGCCTGGCCGCCTACATCAGACTCATTTTTTGCCAAAGGCGGTGCCACGACTAAAGGTTTTTCTGGCATGGAAACTGCCATTGAAGGCGCCTCACTCAAGCCACCTTTAAAAAATTGAATTTTCGTTGTTGGAGTAATTTCATGGGGATTTGGAAAAGTCTGATTGTTTATCGACCAAACCTTTGGCCAAAACTGACTGTCACCAAAAAGAGTTTGCGAAATATCCCAAAGAGTATCTCCGGATTGCACATTATAAACTTGCGCTTTTCCACCGGAGGTCGCTTTTTCCCACAAAGTGTCTGAAGTGGGTTGAGCGTTGTATTTTTCATAAGTACGATGCAACTGTTCTTCTTTTGAAAAATCAGGCTCGTCCCCGCCCATTGTTTGAATGGGAGGAACCTCAGATCTTGAGTAAAACTTGGTTTTCTTTTCAACTGGAACAGATTGTGGTTTCTGAACCATTTTTAATTTTGGAGTTGGCGCCGGTGATACCGGGATCGGCTTGGATTTCACTTCTGGGGCCGGCTTGGGCTCGGAAGTTGTCACTTTTACAGTGGTTTTTTGTGGAGCAACTTTTTCAGCGACAGAAGTTTTATCCGGAGCGGCTTTAGGTGGGGTTGCGCCGCCTGATTCCTCGAATTCTGAAAATTCATTGCCCGTTGAAGTGGCTGACTTTGGACTTAGCGAACTCGTGGGATCCGGTTCTGCGCTGGGACTTATCGTCGGCGGGACATCAGCGGCCGTAGGCTCAACAGACGGTGGAGAGAACTCGGTTGACGGTGAGGGTGCAGTTTCAAAACTTGGAGGATTCGATTCCACTGCCGGCGCGGCATCTAACTCAGGCGCAAAAGAATCGTCCTGAGCCTGCGCACAAAATGGAAGAGCCAAAAAAATGAGAAAAGTCAGAAGACAGCGTCCTTGCATCTTCGCCCTTTATTTAATTAAAAAGTTTTAACTCCGCCTCAGCCCGAAACGATTCGGGGCTGCCAGGATATTTTGCCATCACTTCTTTAAAAACCCTTTTTGATTCGGCTGGCAAGTTCAATCGCTTGTACGTGATCGCTTTTGAAAATTGAGCCGACACAGCTTTGTTGCTATTCGGATAATTTTTACTGATCTTTTGAAAATCACGGAGCGCTTCCGGATAGCTTCTGTTCTGTAAAGCCATCAGCCCAGATAAGTAAAGAGCATTATCGGCAAACTGACTTTGTGGAAATCTTTTAAGAAAAGTTTGAGTGCGCGTTTTCAAGGCGACCTCATTGCCATTCTTATAAGCGCCAATAATTTCTGCGTACAAAGCTTCTTCACTGATTTTTTTATAATCTTTCCCTGACAGCTCAATCATCAAAGCTTCTTTGGAAAGCTCGTCCGACGTCACTGGCTTGGGTTTCGCTAGCGCAGAAAAGTTTAAGAATGTCACAAGCATACTGGCAGCAGCACTCAATAATAGATGTCTTTTCATTCTGGGCCCTCAACTTCCCAATAAGTATGACACAGACCGCGCGCCACCAACAAGAAAGAGTTATCCACATTTAATGTTGAGTCTTGCCAACCCTGGACCTTAGACCGTTTAGTTTTCAAGGGTTTCAGCCTTTTGATGAATATTTAAGCACAATCTAAATATCTATAATAACTGACTAATTATCAAAATATGTAGGTTTGATAAGGCTTTCAATAACAGATCTTAAATTCCAGTTTCCGACCATGGTGATCCTCAGAAACAGATTGTAGTCGAAGAAGAGGCTCGCCAGATTTTTGCTAAGTCTATGAATATATGAAAC
>JAYWEQ010000162.1:0-3574 GCA_043779185.1 Pseudobdellovibrionaceae bacterium | reverse complement strand
TGAAAGATACGAACTTATCCACAGAAAAATAAATTATTACAGCTAAAACACAAAAAAATGTGGAAAACTGATTAAATTTAGACTTTAAATCGCCGAACTCGCTCTAAATAGGTTCTAATTCTATAGGGTGCTGGCGATTCTTAAATCGGCATACACACGTTTCTAAAGTTTAAATTGAGCAAAATGTTGGTGCGCAGTCAAAAAGTCGAACAAAATTTGAATCACTTACTGAGTCGTATTTTTCCTCAGGGACAAATCTCATGCCCAGAAGCCGCGACTTCAAGTTCCTACCTTGTCATTTGCCACATGAAGAAATGACGCTTTTATCCTGAAAACTTTGGACCGGATTTTGGATTTATTTTAGGTTAGGGATGGTATCCAAAAATGATTTTCCGATCAAAGTTAAAGCCAAAGATATACAAATTTTTGTAAATCAGCAGCATTTACATCAGATACAGCCCAGTAGATCATACCATCCTTTGTCCAAGAAAAGATCTGATATCCCCGAACGGTTCTCAGGCGCGGCTCAGAAGAATCTGCTCCAGCAGCTGGATGCTGGAGCACATTGATGACATGCTGATTCGATTTGTAGACTAAGGCTGCTGTAGCTCTGCCATCGACATAATCAAGTCTTCCCCCAATCAGTGGAAATCCATCTTTAGCCCAGTCTTTTACATTTGGACCAAAATCAATTTTACCTTCAAACCAAGGTTTCACCGTATGCTGGTCTGTCGAAACGACATCGGACAAGTGTTGAGAAGACATCAAGGACCGGACATGCGAAGATACAACCTCTTCAGTCAGGGTTTGGCCGCCTGAACCAATTGCGGACATTTTTCCAAATTGAAATGCCATAATGAGAGCCAATACAGTGGCAAGTGCCCCTCCACCAAATGACATCCAGGAAAGAAAAGAAACACGCTCTTTAGACGTTTTAAAAAGATCATCAAGAATCTTACTTTTCAAATGTCTTGGCATTGCATGACTTATTTCATTGCGATGCTTTTTAAAAAGATGAGAAATAACTTTCTCTTTTTCCGTAGGTTTCATAGTTTGGTTCCTTTCAAAATCAACTTTTTCCTTAACAATTCTCTCCCTCTTGCCAGCCTAGACATGACCGTACCCAGTGGAACTTGCAGCATTTCTGCAATCTCTTCGTAACTCATTTCTTCAAGCTCTCGCAAAATAAGAATCTCACGGTATGGCACAGCCAATTCATTCAGCGCCTCATGGAGTTCCAGAGCGCTGGTGTGCTCTGACAAAATTTCTTCGGCATTCGGATTAGTGTCTTCGATCTCATTTTCAAAATCCATTTCGACATACATTTTTTTGCTCTTAAGCAAAGTATACGAAGTATTCCGAACTATTTGCAGAAACCAAGCCCGTGGATGTTCTGACTTCATCGTGTTGATATAACGAAAAGCTTTGATCGAAGCGTCTTGCAAGACGTCAGAAGCGTCGACCTCACTTTTAGTCAACCACCGAGCTAAATTGAAAGCCGCCTCGAAATGAGGCAGAATTAGCTGTCGAAATTTAACTTCATCCTTCTCAGTCACTCAGATTCTCCCTCTTGTCCTATTCCATAGACCTGTCTCAAACCCAAAAAATTCCCAAAATAATGGAATAAATTTTGAAACTCATAAGTCTCTTATCCAAGAGTCTTCGATGGGGCTTATTAACCATTTAATTTACGAGGAGCATAACATGAATAAACTATGGCAGTGGATGACTAATCCACCAGTTGAGGGTCCAAGCGCGATTTTATTGATTCGACTGATGACGGGCGGTGTCTTTTTGTGGGAAGGAATTCTCAAGTTCGTCTATGTCAACCAAGGCGTAGGACGGTTTACTAAGATCGGAATTCCATTTCCTGAATTTTCAGCTAACTTCGTAGGAGGTTTTGAAATCATCGGCGGACTCTTATTGATTTTCGGTCTATTTACGAGATTTGTATCCATTCCATTCATATTTCAGATGATTGTAGCCGTGCTCACTACTAAAGTTGCTCTGTATCTTGGAACTTCTCCGCTTCCGCTTCCGCCGGCTCTTCCCCAAGTTGGCTTCTGGGCAGTGCTGCATGAGGTTCGATCAGACTACGCTCAAATCATGACTTGTCTTTTCTTTGCACTTGCAGGACCGGGGGTGCTCTCTCTAGACCATCATTTCAAAAGGAAGTCGCAATCTTAGAAAGACCTCTCTAAAAGCCAGTTCACGGAAATACCTCCGCAAACTGGCTCGCAACTTCACTATTAAATATTTACTATTGTTACCGGTCGTTAGAATCGAGTTTAGCTAAATTTTAGCGACACGAGAATACGTCGCAGCTCCTCTTAAAATTCAGGCTTGAAGACGCTTCACTGCGATTTTCTGTCCTGGCTTAACTTTGCTTCGATTGGCTTCAAGTTCTTCAGCTAAGTGGACGTATCGTTTATTTACATCGCTCGAGCTATGGCCGAGCACATCCTCGCTCACGCGGCGGTCGCCGCCACACATCCTGGTTAACCATGTGGCAAACGTATGCCGACATGAGTGTACGTCTTTATCCTTGAGATTCATGGCCTTTAGGATGCCCGAGAGGGCCATATAAAATTCCATTTTCTTGAATCCGAAGATCAAATTATCGGGACCGGCGATCTCAGCACGAACTTTACTTTCAATCAGCGCAACAATATCTGTAGTGATCTGCTCATCTATCAACGGAATATAGCGGTTAAAAAGCGGAGAAATCTCGCGGCGTCCTTTCAGATTAACACCTTTTCTTTGGCGCTTATTGTAAAGCTCTTGGACATAATTTTTAAATTGCGGAGCCAGTGAAGGCTGAATGATCTGAACTTTTTCTAAAGATTTTAAATCTAAAGTTCGAATTTTTTCGCGAACACGCTCGGGTGATCCCAATAAAATGGGCTGACAAATTTGTTCATCCACTAAAATTTTTAAAGCTTTTAAAACTTTATTAGAATTTCCTTCGGGAAAAACAATTTTAGGAATTTGTGCACCAGAAGCGTTTTTATGAACGCGGTGAATAGCTGTACGGATGAAAGCTTTAGAAGGACCTTGATAGGCCTCTAAGCGGTCATGATATTCTTCCCAATTGGTGATGTCGCGAGTTGCCACGCCAGACGCCATTGCCGCTTTGGCAACAGCGGGTGCCACCCAAAGTAAAACCCGAGTGTCGAAAGGTTTGGGAATTAAGTAATCTCGGCCAAAGGCAAAGTTTTTTCCACCGTAAGTATCGGACACGCGATCAGGAACTTCTTCACGGGCTAATGTTGCCAGAGCGTGAACAGCCGCAAGTTTCATGTCCTCATTAATTTGGGTCGATCGAGTGTCTAGGGCGCCACGAAAAATAGAGGGAAATCCTAAAACGTTATTCACTTGATTGGGATAGTCCGAACGTCCTGTCGCGATGATAGCATCAGGACGAACTTCACGAGCTTTCGCCGGATCAATCTCTGGATCTGGATTTGCCATCGCAGAGGCTAAGACGGATAAAAGGCCTTTTCGGCTCTTGGCTAAAGTATCCCTGGGCCAGCCGGGGCCGAATCTGACCCAATCTCCGACAAGAGTCCTTATG
>JAYWEQ010000161.1:0-12372 GCA_043779185.1 Pseudobdellovibrionaceae bacterium | reverse complement strand
CCAAGAAAATAATTGAAAGAGTGATGCAAGCGGCACCTCCTAAGTCTAAAGCTACTATCAACTTAGCGGATCTTGTGCCCTTTTATGGCGAAGCTCAGGCAATTATTCAAGATCCATCTGTTTTCAATTCTCAGAAAATTTGGTTTCAGACAATTTTTAGAAATGATTTGAAAAATATCACGGCAGCCATTCAAAAAGTTCAGGAGTCATTCCAAGATCAAAAGCCAACCCAACAAATGCTTTTAGATGAAGCCGCAAAACTTGATATGATTGCTTTCTACAAAGAGAATTCGAACACGACGTATTCTTTATATCGCGAGAACATTGAGCCGCAATTGACAGCGGGACGAAAAGCCTTCAATTCTTCGGTGCAAGAATACAAAGATAACGCTACGGAATACGAGGGTCAGCTGAAAATGCTTCACAATATTATGTCGCAGTACAAATAAAGCTCTAGGCTTATGTCGCAGAGCTGTCCTAATTAATACAAGAACGTCACTCTCAAATGAAAGGTTTGGGAGTAAGATGATCCTACAAACAATCTCCAAGGAGGATCAGATGATCGAAGTCCTATTCAGAAATATGGATTCCTCAGAATCCCTACGTGCCTACCTCAAATACGAATTAAGGGATGTTATTTTTAAACACCCTCGCCCCGCTTTGTTGCGAACACGGGCGACAATTTCGATGCATAAAACGCCTTTCCAATTTGGTGAAAATCATTTCACCGTAAAAATTGTCGCGGGACAGAACATGGTTCATCCTTTAGTTGTCGAGAAAAGTGCTGTGACTTTGACAGAGGCCGTCCGCGAAGCTTTGGACACCTTCTCTTTGATTGTCGAGAAAGAAAATCACCGGCATTTACGGCATGATCGCCACGAAGAGCGGGTCTTTGATCAGCGAATTCGCGAAGCTTAATTTTTAATAAAGGGCTTAAAGATGATTGTCTTTAAGCCTTTTTTCTAAGGCCTTAAAAAAGACATTTTCTTTCGATAGTTTTTTTTCAAGCCAGAGCTTTGATTCCTTGGGCTTTAATTTTTTGGCATGATTCCAAACGTCTTCAAAAAGAACCGAGGTCGCACCGATCGCAAGCGATGGAAAACTAGAGTCCTCAATTTCCCCAAAACCAACAATAAGTCCTGACAACCAAAGCTCTTTCATCACCCGGTTATACAGCGCTTCAAAACTTTTTCCCTTAAGTTCTGCAACCTCTTTAATTTGCCGAGTCGACAGCGGTGAATCCATCTCTAGGGCCTCGATGATTTCTTGAGCTTCTCGGGAGGCTAACTGAGCCCTTTTTTCATAAGCTTTCTGAACAGACAAAAGGTGTCCAAACGCTTCCAATGAAAAAAAGGTTGCTCGTCCTAAATACCATTTCGAATAAACGACGTCCCGACTTCGCGAAAGCTGCTCGCGAAGATGCCACAGCTGCGCCACTCGCGCATCACTGTCTTCATTCCACTCCCATTTCATCTCGGAACGTGGATACAAAGTGCTCCACAATGACAGGGGTTCTTTCTTATTCTTGATGGGAAAAGTCAGCAACACACCATGCTGATGAATGGCTTCGACAGCTTTTTTTAAAAGGGCCTGACTCATAAGCCCATCCCTTTTATATTTTGCAATTTTGATTTATCTAAAAATGCGACTTTAAATTCGGACTCTTTCAGTTGTTTCCGAACTTCGCAATAATTAGGTTCGTAGATTTCAACAAAATTCCAAAAACGCGACGAATGATCTAAATGCTTTAAGTGGGCAAGTTCATGAATAACAACGTAATCAATTATTGCAGGCTCAAACACAATCAATTTCCAGTTCAGCCGCACATGGCCTGAACGATGGCAACTGCCCCAAAGATTTTTAGCCTCCCCAAAACTGAGCTCAGACGGCAAGCACTGCATTCTTTGTGAAAGGGCTGAGACCCTTTGCTGAAGGTAACTGATGGCTATTTTTTTATAAAGGTCTCTTAAAGTTTGCCGGAAAAGTTTTTCATCGAAGGGTGTTACTAGGGCCGAAAAAATAATCTGTTCGCCTTGAACCCAGCTCCGTAATTTTCGATCTGGACTTTGAATAAATTTAAGTCGCCGATCTTTTCCTAAGATCGGAAAGCATTCACCCTCTTGAATTTTCTTTTCGGGATAGGTTTCTTTTTGAGCATGGAATTTATTTAAATTTTTTTCAATCCAATCTCTTTTTTGGAGAAAAAATTCTGTGATTTGCCGCTCTGATGTTTTTAAATTAGAGCGCACTTCGATCGGTCGCAAGGGGTGCAAAATAATCGAAAGCCGACGGCGACCTTTCCGCCGTTTGACTAATATGGGACCTAATTCGGTATCTATTGTTTCCACTTCCACAGACCTTCAATCTACTGGACCCTTGAATGAGGATCAACCTTTGATCCTCATTCAAATTCAAAAATTAAAAGCCCTGACTCATTTTATCAAAGGGATGGACGGCCAGTTGCAAGGCCTCGTCAACATGATACGGCTTTACCGCGACACTTTGATCAAGATCGGCTAAAGTTAATGCCACTTTGTAGGCAGCTTTAAATCGCCTCCGAGACGAAAATTCTTTGGGCCACAGATTCTGACGAAGGAATGAATCAAAGCGGTCGCTCTCTAGCAAAGACGAGTCCTTTTCAGAGCGCCACTGTCTACAGGCTTGAACCCTTTCCAAAATGGCGTGACCTTGAACTCCTTGATCGGAAGCTTTTTTTGACGGATGAAAAGAATTTGATTTCTTGGTAAAAAATAAGATGTCAAATCGATCTAAAAATGGCCCTGAAAGCTTTTGTTGATAAGACGTGCACTTATGACGGGCAAATCGGCACGCCAAGTCCGAACCGGGAATCCACTGCCCGCAGGGGCATAAATTGGTCGTCGCTAAAAGTTGAAATTTGGACGCAAAAGTTTCACTTTTTAAGCCGCGCACAACGCGCACAAGGCCCTCTTCTAAAGGCTCACGTAAGGCCTCCTGACAAGCCGGAGAAAATTCCAACAGCTCATCCATGACAAGCAGGCCGCCATCAGCTTGAGTGATTTCACCGGCCTTCGGTGGAACTCCGCCGCCGACCAGCGAAAGGGCCGAAATACTGTGGTGAGGGATCCTTAGAGGTGACCAATTTATTTTTCGCCGGCACAAATCTTCTTTAGAAGGATCTTCTAAAAAACTAACCACGGCTTTAGCCAAAGTGCTTTTCCCTGAACCCGATGGCCCCGCAAGCAAGGCATGGTGCTTGCCAAGAGCTAAAATTTGCAACAGCCGAGCTTGCTCTTCCGGAAAAATCAAATCCAAAGCTTCCGTCGGCCGCACGGGTTGAAACGAATCTACATCTGCTGGCATTGCCGAAGGTTGATTTAAATTTTTTAAACATTCGATTCGCAAACGTTGAAAGCCCATCAATCCAGGACCCGCGCCGGTCAAGACAGTGCTATCAGGAGTGCCTTCAAATTCTCGCAAGTCCTCGGGCTGAAAAACTTCACCATTCAAACCAAGCTCTCCGTAAACATAAAAATAATTTTGCGCTAAAGGCGTTGGCAATTGGCCCGTTTCCCAAAGTAAGGCGGCCGCTACGGCTAACTCCACTCCCCGCGAACTTTTCTTAATATGTTGAGGCCTAATATTGACTAAGATTTGTTTTGTTTTTGGAAACTCGAAGCCTTGTTGCCGGATCGCACTTTTAATTCGGTGAATGCTTTCGCGAATCACTTGGTCTGGCAATCCCAAAAAATGAATCTGCGGCAGCCCGGGAATTAGAATGAGTTCGACTTCAACAGGAATTAATTTTGAGCCCTCTCGGGCCAGTGACATCACCTTCATGGCGAACGATTTTGCAAATTCCGAACTCACTTAAAGATGGGATTTCAGAACTCGACAGGTCCCCATCTTAACGAAGCGCGGACATTACTCTTTTAAATCTTCAAGATGAGACAAGGGATGATGCTCTTCGACTGCAGTTGTAAGCGTCGAAGTGGTCACATTGGTATAAATCTGAGTGGTTTGGATACTGGCATGCCCCAGCAAGATTTGAATTGAACGCAGATCAGCGCCACCTTCTAAAAGGGCAGTTGCACAACCATGTCGAAAACGATGCGGATTCACCGGCTCTGTAAAGCCCGCACGTACCGACCAAGCCGCTAGCCAACGCCACACATCGACCCGGGATGGACGATGTCCTCGGTCATTGATAAGTATTGAATCACTATTCTCTTTCATTAAAATCGGACGACTGACACGTAAGTACTCTTCTAAAGTTAAAGCCAAAGTCTCAGTTAAAGGAACCAGGCGTTCTTTTTGCCCTTTGCCTAAAATTTTAACCCAGCGCTCGGTCGGGCTGTAATCACGCAGGTCCAATTGAATCAGCTCGGTCACTCGGCAGCCCAGGCCATACAAAAATAGCAGGGTGAGCTGATTACGAGCTGTGCGATGCGGATCTGAAACCATACAGGCTTCAAAAAGTTGATCAAATTCAGCCACTGATAAAGGTTTTGGAAGTCCGACTTTAACTTTAGGAGGACGCAGATCACGTAGCTCGGGAGATTTAAGGCCACGGCCTTCACAAAACCGAAAGTATGTTCTTAAGCTTGAGATGACTCGGGCCTGCGACCTTGTGGATAGATCATGGTCTTTCATGTAGTCGTAAAACCCAGCCACAGAATTATTTGCATTTTTATAATCGCGCCAGAGTTCTAAATCGCGTCGGTAGGCCATGACGGTATTTTGCGATCGTCCGCGGACATTTTGAAGATCATCGAAAAACTCTATCCATAGAGGTAGTTCCATCTCTAAAGTAGAGCAAAAAGAATAACAGCCCGCAAGGGGCTGTGAGTTGAACTTTAATTCAGGGACAGGATTTATTGAGTCAGTTGAAATCCAGGGTCATTACAACTGACCATTTGAGCTGGATTATACTTGCTAGGACCCGCAAGAACGACAAGCAGCGCGCCAAAACCAGTAGGCCTTCCACCAACATAGGCTGCCACCACCGCACCTTGTTGCAAAGACATCACAAATCGACTGCTTCCATTGGTCATTTCAAATTGTGGAATCACAAAACTTCCACCGGCATAACTTCCCATATTTGAAGTCGGCGTTAAATTGTAAGTTCCAGCTGGCAAAACACACTGACCAGTAGGAATCGTCGCACCGACATTAATGGCCGCTTGTCTTAAATAAGTTTGATTCCCTAATCGCGCGCCGTTCAAAACGGTTCCATAAGTTTTCGAAGGGTCGGTTTGCAGAGAGTTAAGATAAGTGATCTCTGTTGAATCCCCTAAAAGTTCAATGCTCATTGCCATGGGAAAGCTCGCAGATCCGTAACCAGATCCCAGAAATAGTTGCCCTTGGCCACCCCAGCCAGCACAGGTGCTGCAAGCGCCAATGCCGATCGGTAGAGCACCGCCTCCGCTTCCGCTTCGCCGCGAATCATCGTCTTTATTTCCACAGGCGATCAGGGAAGTTCCGACGATCGCAAGCGTTATCAATTTTAAATAAGTCGTCCATTTTTTCATAACTCCTCCTTCATTCCTATTGGAAAGCCTGTGAAGCCACCACACCGCTAAATGTTCCTAGCATGCGATAACCATCCGAAGGCTCTAGTTGGCTTTTTGTAATCACTGTTGTTGATTTGCAATCATAGGGTCCGTCATAAATAAACCAGCAGTTTCTGACTTGCGACTGTGGAGCAAAGGAATAAGCGAAGTTTTTAAACCAAAGGCTTCCAGAAATTTTACCCATGCCTTGCGCGTCACCTAAGTTGATGGCGCTATCGATGATCAAAACAACTGCACCAAAAGAATCTTGAAACTGACCTTGAAACACCGTTCGACCACCCATCCGAAACCAATAGTTATACTGAGCTTTATATTTTCCAACATCCAGGTTCTGACCCAGGCTTGGATAGCTTTCGTTTCGACCTTCAGGAGCTGTAAAAATTCCGGTGTGAGTCGTTCCGTTATCTTCATAAGATAATCTAATTTCACCAGCATAATGATTTTCGCCGGCGTTCTTCATCGCCATACTGATCCGGAAGCCTGTTGGATTATTTAAAGGATGAGAAGCAATATAGTTTTCCATCATGGCCCGGCTGACCGGTGTAAATGGCACTGTGCCGGTTGTTGAATCTGAACTGACGACGCCGTTAGGTACAGTTGGAAGTAATGGGCTGCCGATCGCAGGCGTTGCTGCCGCCGCTGAATCTTCTGCCTTATCTTCTTTTTTAGAACAGCCTTGAGCAATGCCCATCAGCAGTACAAAAAGTAATAAGTTCGATGTTTTCATAATCAGCCTCCACCCAATAAGAGTGCGAAGCTCATGCCGAAGCCAAAAAAACTGCTCTAAGTGATTGAAAGGACCGGCAGAGTTGGCCGCTTTGTCAAAACCTTTAACACTTCCAAAAGTGTCGAACCAAAAAAGAAGGTCCTATTTTTGTCACTTCGCCCAAAGAACAAGGACCCTTGTCAAAAAAAGCTGAGTCATTGCTTGGGCCTAAGATGTCTCAGAGTGGGACAAAAAAGTGTCTAAACTGTGAACGATGTCGTCTTAAATTGAGGCATTTTTTTAGCCCCTTTGTCTTTTATTTGATCACCGCAATATTCCACTTAAGCCGGCTAGAAAAAAACCGAAGATGTGCTTACTATGATGATACGAGTAGGTAACATGACATCCACAGTTTACAGTTTGATCGCTTTTGGAGCCGTTGCATTTTTTGCCGCTAGAGTGGTGTTTGGTTTCTAAGCCCAACCATTGTGCCTTCCAAGATCTTAATTTCTGCTTTTGGATAATAGTGCTGCAAAATCTTTTCAAAGCCCCAACCCTGCCGAGCTAGGTAGCGACTGCCCCACTGACAAAGTCCGACCCCATGACCAAATCCCCGACCCTCAAAAAGCCATTGGTTGTTTTTTGTTAAAACCTTGAACTGAGTGCTTTTAAAATCAAAAAATCCCATGGCCTCACGAAAAGCGGCCGCTTCAATTTTGCGGGAAGCCCCTTGATCCCATGCCATCTCAACTTGCGCCACCCTCATTCGCCCTGGAACACCGATGGCCTTTATTTCGGTGACCTTTTGAGCCCCCACGGGGGCCCATTTTTTAAGACGATCATAAATTTCAGAATCCGAAAGACTTAAATTCCACAATGCTTTTGGGTTTTGCGGGCATGAAGCATCGGTCACCGAAACTAATTCCTCTTTGGTCGTCCAAGCTTCTTTGGCAGAGGCCGTTTCGCCTCCACAGTCGGCGTGGTAATAGGCTTTTAAAACTGTTTTCTGAGTGGACATTAGGATCTGCCCTTTTGTTAGGCGCACGGCTTCCGTCACCTTATCATATTTTGAACTCAGCTCCTCATCACCTAAAAATCCGTACACTTGATCCATCACACTGGATTCTAAATGATAATTTTTTTTCAAGCGCTCGTTCATAACGGCCACGGTGTAAGACCGGGCCGCAATGGCTTGGGCTTTTAAAGTTTCAAGCGGCCATTGCAGGGGCATCTCATGGGCTAGCACGCCCATCACATATTTTTCTAAGGGCAAAACACCGATGACTTGCACCGATGTTTTCTCAAATGCTAAAATTATTTTTTCAGGAACTTTTTTATGATTGATCCTTAAATCGGGACCTTCGATCGTTAAAAATTTTTCTTTAAAGATCAACGGATGATTTTTAAATCCTTCAACGACCCAGCGACCCTGCTGACCTGTTTTTTCATAATGAAGGCTTAATGTTTGCTTTTGCGGAAGTGCCACGGTTTTTAAAACCGATTCCAAGCCTTGCAATCGATGGATTGAGCCTTCCACAGAAAAAGCGCCTAAGTCCTCAGACCAAAGTTTGACCCGCACCCAGTCACTGCCCCATGCATGAGCGCTAAAAAATATGAAAACAAAAAACCACATAGGTGTTCCATCCGTAGAACAAAAGTTTGATGTTTCATTTAACCTGTCAGAGGGAAGGCTTGCCTAGTCTAGTTTTTAGATGGCTTGACGCTTTTGCTGCTACGCTCAAGACCCAAATGCGTCATGACCGTTTGTAAGTGATTCCAAGTGATTTTTTTAAATTCAGGATGATGCTGCAGATGATAGGGACTGTAGGTTTCAATCACGGCCGAGTTATCAATCAACCTCAGGCCATGACTTGTGTCCGGATGATCTTTAAAAATCACCATCACCTCGGGTAAAGTGTAACTGTAAAAACGGCGCAAAATATCTTTGTCGTTCATTAAATGGCTGTCGACATAAAGGACGCTTTTATTTTCTAAGCTCATCGCCTTTAACATTTTTTGAAAAAGCTCTAGATGACTTTCTTCAAAAAGACTTTCCAATGAAGAAAAAATTGAGTTAACGAAAATCACATCCCATTTTTGTCCCAGCTCCAACTTTTCATCGGGATGAAAAAAAGAATCGCGCAGATTGACGTCCATGGTTTGGGTCAGCACCTGGGGCGCCCCCAAAACGGCACTGACATATTTCAAATAAGCGTAATAGGGATTCTCACTCATTTTTCCTCATCTAATATTTTTTCACTGTCGTCTTCGTTCAGTTGCAGTAAAATTCTTTCGGCTAGCACGCGATGAAAGCCCGCAAGCTTGGCGATCTCTTCGGGGTCTGCCGTCTTGATCTGCTCGACGGATCCAAATCGGGTCAGTAAAGCTCGTTTACGCTTTTCGCCCAATCCGACAACATAATCAAGCTCGCTTTCAAGGCTGGTGGCTTCCCTCAGTTTGCGGTGGTAATTGATCGCGAATCGATGCGCCTCATCACGAATCCCTGCCAGAATGTGCAGCCCTTCAGAATTAGAACGAAAGGTCACAGGATTCGCCCGTCCCGGTAGGAAAAACCGCTCCTCCGTCGAACTGACATCGGATTTTTGAAAGTCCTTTTCCGTCCGAGCTTTCGCTAAGCCCACGACAGGGATATTTTTCTTTCCAAGCTCTTCTAAAATTTTCACGGCCTGGGACAGTTGCCCCTTGCCGCCATCGACAACAATCAACTGGGGTTCATCGTATTCAATATGCTTAAATCGCCGCGCTAGGACCTCATACATCGAGGCAAAATCATTCTGTCCTTCGACGGTCTTAATTTTGTACCTGCGATAATGTTCCCTGGCTGGAACGCCTTCTTCAAAAACCACTTGCGAAGCGACGGTCTCTTTGCCCTGCAAGGTCGAAATATCATAGCATTCGATGCGCATCGGACGCTCCGGAAGACTAAGCTTTTCCTTAATTTCATCAAGGCCCCGGCGTTTTTCTTCGGATTTCGAAACATACTTCTGAAATGAGGCTTCGGCATTTTCATTGGCCATCGCAACTAAGGCCCGACCCTTTTCATCGGTCGCATAGCGAACGACCACATCATTTCCTGAACGTTCTTTTAAAACTTGCTGCATCAGTTTAAAAAGATCCATGCCGATATCGACCGGCAATAAGACTTCGTCTGGAATATAATTTTCATCGTAATATTGATTTAAAAAATCCACCATCCATTCGCGTGGATCTTCTGCTGGATCGACCGGATTTAATTGCGGCAAGAAATGCGATCTGCGGCCAATCACGCGGCCCGCTCGGACGTGAATACTTTCTAGCAAACAGCCCCGCTCATCACCAAAAAATCCGATGCCATCCTGATCGGCATCACTATCGGCATTGATCACATGTTGCTTTTGTAAAATGGCCTTCACTGATTCTAAAGAGTCCCGTAAGCGGGCTGCCACTTCAAATTTTTCTTCTGAAGCCGACATTTTCATTCGTTCGGTCAGGGCTTTAATCACCTTTTTATTTTGACCCTTTAAAAATAACTTAGCGCCTTCGACCTCGACTTTGTAATCGCCTTCAGAAATATAATCCACGCAAGGCGCCGTGCAACGACCTATTTGATGGGTCATACAAGGGCGCTTTCGTGTTTTAAAAACAGCGTCGGTGCAATCTCGAATTTTAAAAGTGCGATTCAGAAAACGAATGGTCCCGTGCACCGCAAAACCACTAGTGTAGGGCCCAAAATAAAGGCTGCCATCGCGCTTCACCTTCCGGCTTAGATAAAGCCTAGGGTAATTGTCACTCCAACTGAGTCGAATATAAGGATAAGCTTTATCATCGCGCAATCGAATATTATACTTGGGCCGATGCTTTTTGATCAGCGAAGCTTCTAGTAAAAAAGCTTCGACCTCGGTTTTTGTGATGATGTAATCCACATCAGATATATTTTGAACCAGGTATTTTGTTTTAGTTGAATGATCTTTGCTGTCAGTGAAATAACTGCGAACTCGGTTGCGAAGATTTTTAGCTTTACCGATGTAAATAATTTTTTCGGCAGCACTTTTCATTAAGTACACGCCACTTTGAACCGGGAACTCTCGGACTTTTTCTTTGACTTGATCTTTGGTTAAGCCTTTAGCTTTTTTGACATCGTCGTCCATAAGCCTACCAGGCCGGAGTTTTTTGAGCCCAACGCCACTGTTTGAGCGACATTTTAAATTCTAACTGAGCAATCCGCAGCTCCCATTTAATCTGCTCTAAGCATTGCCGAGAAGCCTGTGCCACCTCGGAACGACGCCGCTCATAGTCCTCTTTAAGCAGGCGGTACTGGGCCATGCTTTTTAAAACCTTATCTTTCATTTGTTCGACTTTTTCATCAGACCAACCTTTGCGCCTGAGGCGTAAAGCATCAATCGCAATTTGTGCTTTTAATATTTCAAACTGAGAAATCTTTTTTAGTTTCCGAGCTAATCCCACGAAACTTAAAAATCGAATGGTCCATTTCGTCGGATCCCAATGATACCAGCGAATACCATTGCGATAATCAAACTGAAATTTATGATGAAAATTATGGTAGCCTTCACCATGGGTCAAAATCGCCACGATCAGGCTATCCCGCGCAGAAATATCCTCTGAATAAGTTCTTTTACCCAGCGTGTGCGATAATGAATTCACAAAAAATGTACTTTGCTGAGTCAAAAAAATTCTTAAAGCGCCGCCAACAATTAGTCCCCCAAAAGGCGAGCCAAAGAAATAACCAACGATGGTTGGAAAAACAAAACCCATGAAGATCGACAAAGGAATAAAATTTCGGTGCTGCCACATCACCAGAGGATCTTTTTCTAAATCCGCAGCGCGAATGGGCTGATGAACACTTTCTTTTAAAAAAAGCCACCCCATATGGGCATACCAAAAACCACGGTGAATATTATAAGGATCTTTTTCGGTGTCTTCGTGGGAATGATGCCTGCGATGATCCGAACACCACTTGAGCGCCGAGCCTTGAAAAGCCGAGGCTCCAATTAATAAAAACCAAAGCTTCGTCAGCCAGTGAGCCTCATAACTTTTGTGGGAAAATAGTCGATGATAGCCGGCGGTGACACTTAAGTTTGTCAGCGCCGCAAAAATCAAAGCAAATAAAGCCAAGCGCCAAGAGAAGTTGTAATAATAAATATACAGGGGTAAAGCAATCGCCACTGACAGCGGCGTCAAAATCAGAAATAAACAAACAGTCCAATCAATTTTTTTATACCAGGCCATTGAATTCATGGTTTTATTGTGACTCTTTTTTTATGAAATGACTATGGGTCTTTTCCTAAGCCTTGGTCGAGGCGCAGCAGCCCTTGGTTCCAACTCGGAACCAAGCCCTTTGCCGAACTAACTTTAATTGCCCTTGGCGACTTTTTTCGTGCTGTCGCATTTGTTAGAAACAAACACACTTCGTTGATCGCAAGTCATCGTTGCCATCACAGGAAGTTTTTCAAGTCCGCGAATTTTTACGCTGTACTCTTTGATTGATAACACCGGACCACAAGCTGTATCTTTTGACGAGCTAAAGCTCGTTTTTTCAACACCTTTGCGAATCGTCAGAAGAATTTTTTTGTCTTTAGACGAATTGATTAAAGTATAACTTGAACCAATGGACATCGGCGTCTCATCAATTTCCGATTGCGGCTTTAATGACATGGCTTTTTGGCCCTTCATCTTAAGAACTGATGAGTACTTGTGTTCACTGATGCCATTTTCAACCAAGGATTTTAAATCCGTTGATAAGGAGAATCGATCCTCTGCGATCCGACACTTTTCCTTCACCAAATAAAGCTCGGCATGACTGTTATAACCAACCAGGGTTAATAAAATCATAATCAGTATATTCTGAAACTGTGTTTTCATGGGACACTCCTACCAGGATATGTATTGCAAACCATGCCAGCCTGAAAGCCCATTATTTCGAGCTAAGATCCAACAGAGCTAAAAAAAGTGCCAATTGCCGTCACCCCCTGTAAAAATCGCTAAAAAAAGAGCGCGCGCTCTTTCTGGAATTTGTGGGGATGCGGGCTAATTAGACTTGAGCTGTCCTAATGCAACCGCATCTGTTCAGCGGCTAAAAGGTTATGTGTTCGGCAT
>JAYWEQ010000160.1:0-23803 GCA_043779185.1 Pseudobdellovibrionaceae bacterium | reverse complement strand
AAGACTGCCCGTAAGTAAAGTGATCAGTACCAATGTTTTCATAAAGGTCTCCCCTGTAAAGGGGGATCATAGTCGGCTTGAGTGCAGAATGAAACTGTCAGGATTCTAGACAGTAAAAAGCTCAAAATGCCGGCCTTAAATTGTCACTTAGAAGGGCCTTCGTATTCAGAAGGGTTTAGAACGGCGTTTAAATGAATGCCAGCAGTTTGGCATCATCAGTTTACTATTCAGTCTTTGAAGATGATACGCAAAGGATTCAGGAGGCGAAATTTTTCTGATAGGCTATGCAAATTATTTTCCTTCGAGGCATAAAAAATCTGTCTTAGCTTGGGTAAGGCATTGAATTTAAAATTTATTAAATTGGAAGAAGATTTAGATTTAAGTAAAACAATGAAAAAATAAATAAAATATTATTTGACAGGGTTTTTGAGTTTTTAAAGCCCTTCCTGTGAAGACAGATATTTTAAATCAAGGTCCTCCATGAATGTGCGAGACGATGCTGACAGTCGGCGGCTGGCTGCCTTTAAAATTAGTTTAAAGACGCCCATGTCCAAATTACTTTCAATTATAAAACCCTTAAAAACTCTCTTTTAAAACTCATGCTATATCATTGGAAATAAACAAATTCACAGCCGTAGCGGGTGTATAAAATGGATTTACGAACTTTTTCAAACATTGAACTAATGAATAGATTTGGCAACTAATGAAGGAAGTTCTTATGAAAAAAGTTATTTTAGTATTGATCGCGGCTTTAAGTCTTCAAGCTAAAGCCATTTAATTTGAAAACCCTCACACCGAACCGTTAACTATGCGATTTACAACCCCAAAGGGTTCTTACTTGCCTGAGGTGAGGATCACCAGTGTCGAAGTGGCTAAGTTAGACCAGTACTCCCTGGCATTCAGCCCAACTTGCCCCGTCACGATTACGTTTGATCGCGACACAGGAGTAATTTCAAAGGCAAAACTTGAATGTGATCCTTTAGCTTTATTGGATCTGCAAAATAACGAAGGCTAATCTAATCTTAAATAATTTGCTCCCTACTTCCAAGGAGGTTAGCCATTAGTCAGTTTAACAAAGGTCCAGAGTTTAAGGGTGGCGGCAGTGCATTCAGTCGCGGCGGGAAAAAAGAAAAAGACGGCGGACTTCGCGTCATCGATACCATTTTGAAGTCATACTTTTTTAATTAGCTAATCTTGAATAATAAGCTAATAATAAGCTAATGACACGCAAATCATTTGATCCGAAATATTTAGACTCGCTTCATCTTCCTATGGGAACAACATGGTTATTAGGAGAGTGTATGGAAGCAAAGGGTCAGCAGCAGCTTTGGGAAAAGAAAAGGCCAGAATCCTTAAGGGCACTCAAAGATCAGGCATTGATTCAAAGTGCCGAGTCTTCCAATCGAATAGAAGGAGTCGAAGTTTCTACTGATAGGCTAAAGCCTCTTGTTCTTGGCAGGACAAAGCCTCGGAGCCGACCTGAAGAAGAAATTAGGGGCTATCGCCGAGCCCTTGAGGTGATACACTCAAAATATCAAAACATAGAAATGAATTCGAAAATTATTGCCCAACTTCATAATTTGGCACAAGAAGGCGCTGGAGATGCAGGTCTTTGGAAAACAAAGAATAATGAAATCATTGAGTTTGATCCTTTTGGACAGAGATCTGTGCGGTTTGTGCCAACAAACGCCAAGGACACAAATTCTGCAATGGAAAACCTTTGTGAGTCCTATCAAAATGAAATGACAAATTCAAAGCGGCCAGCCTTGATTGTTTCGAGCCTTTTTATATTGGATTTTTTATGTATCCATCCTTTTCGAGATGGCAATGGACGTGTTTCTAGACTCCTGAGTCTTTTGTCACTTTATCAAGCAGGATTCAACGTAGGAAAATATGTCAGCCTAGAGCGAATCGTCGAAGAAAATAAACAGTCATATTATGAAGCACTAAAAATTTCATCGCAAGGTTGGCATCATCAAAAACACAATTCATTGCCATGGATTAACTTCTACTTATCAATTTTAAGGCAGGCTTACAAAGAAATGACTGATCATATTGAGAACAGTAGCCATTTAATTTCAGGGAAGGGTGAGGTCGTAGAAGCGGCTGTGTTTAAGCAACTTGGGAGTTTTTCTTTAAGGGAAATCCAACAACAATGTCCCCATGTGAGTGCTCAAATGATTAAAAAAGTCTTGAATGACTTAAAAAAAGATAAAAAAGTGATCCTTGTTGGGCGAGGGCGTGGCGCTCTATGGAAAGTTAAATGAACAAAAACTAAGGCACCATGTTCTTAGAAACTGCCCCACCAAAGTCTCAAGTATAGCAGTTGCTAAAAAAGAACCTGATATCCTAAGTTAGCTGAGGTCGATACAACATTGGCGAGCTGCAATTCAATGGCGCCCGGTAGCTGACTCATCCTTATGCCACCATTGCGCGTTGGGCCAAAAAATCCTTGACCCTTTCTAGGGGCTCGCTTAAGACTATATGTATGTTTCTTACAGCGAAAAGCTTTTCTAAAATCAGCTCCAATTCAATGACCACCACCTCATTTTAATGGTTTCAAATGTCTGAAATCCGTATTTCTTTACCCGATAATTCGGTCAAAACTTTCGACCACGAACCTTCTGCTCTTGAAGTCGCGCAAACTATTGGCGAGCGTCTGGCAAAGGAAACTTTGGGTGCCAAAATCAATGGCTCGAAAGACATTCAAGATTTGCGACTGCCCTTAAAAGATGGAACTAAGCTTGAGCTTGTGACAACCAAAAGTGCTGATGCTAACGAAGTCATCAGGCATTCGGCGGCGCATATTATGGCGCAAGCGGTACAAAAAATTTGGCCTGAAGTGAAAGTGACTATTGGTCCTGTGATTGAAAATGGATTTTTTTACGATTTCGATTCTCCGTTTCATTTCACCGAAGAGCATTTTGAAAAAATCGAAAAAGAGATGAAGAAAATTGTTGATAGCGATTTTCCGATCACAAAGCGCATGATTTCTAAAAACCAAGCCGTCGAAACATTTAAAAAAATGGGCGAGCGCTTTAAAGTCGAATTGATTGAAGCCTTAGAAGACGGGCAGATCAGCATTTATGATCAAGGCGATTGGTTTGATCTTTGCCGTGGACCGCATATTCAAAAAACGGGACAGCTGAAAGCTTATAAACTTTTATCAGTGGCCGGCGCGTACTGGCGCGGCGACGAAAAAAATCCGATGTTGCAGCGGATTTACGCGACAGCTTTTAAGGATAAAAAGGAATTAGACGAGCATCTTCATAATTTAGAAGAAGCTAAAAAACGTGACCACCGAAAACTGGGTAAAGAAATGGGACTCTTTATGTTCCACGAAGTGTCACCAGGGGCGCCTTTTTTCTTGCCGAAAGGCACGGTGATTTACAACGAATTATTAAAACTAATGCGCGATAAGTACCGCGAAAATAATTATCAAGAAGTCATCACCCCGCAAATTTTCGATGTCGAGCTTTTTAAAACTTCCGGCCACTATGCAAACTACAAAGAAAATATGTATTTCACACGGGTGGATGAGCGCGACTTTTCGTCAAAGCCGATGAACTGCCCCTCGCACTGTTTGATTTTTGCCTCTGATAAGCATTCTTACCGAGAACTGCCTTTGCGGATGGCTGATTTTGGAAGATTACACAGATACGAAAAGTCAGGCGCGATGCATGGCCTGACAAGAGTTCGAACTTTTTGCCAAGATGATGCTCATATTTTTTCTAGGGCTGATCAATTGCAGCCTGAAATTCAAAGCTTTATGGAAATGCTAGGGCAAATTTATAAAACTTTGGGCATGGATAATTACAAAATTTATTTATCGACCCGGCCTGAAAAACGCATGGGCGGTGATGAAGTTTGGGATAAGGCGGAATCGGCTTTAGAAAATGCTCTTAAAAATCTTAACTTACCTTATGAAGTGAATCCCGGTGATGGCGCCTTTTACGGGCCAAAATTGGATATTATGTTTGTCGATGCCCTGAAACGCCCGTGGCAGTTAGGGACTTTGCAGCTAGATTTTAATATGCCGCAAGCTTTTGATCTAAAATACACAGGCGAAGATAACAAAGAACATCAGCCCGTCATGCTTCACCGAGCGATTTTAGGTTCCTTAGAGCGCTTTATTGGCGTTTATTTAGAGCACGTGGCAGGTCACCTGCCAGCTTTTATGGCGCCGATCCAAGTATCCATTTTGAATGTGACAGACCGAGTGAACCCATTCTGTGAAGATTTAAAAGCAAAATTGCAGGCCCGTGGTGTGCGAGTCGAGTTTGATGCTCGCAATGAAAAGCTGAATTTCAAAATCCGTGAAGCTCAACTGCAAAAAATTCCTTACATGCTTGTCATTGGTGACAAGGAAGCTGAGGACAAAACGATTTCTTTACGTCTGAGTGATGGCACAAATATCGCAGCCATGGCAGTTGATGATTTTATAACTAAACTTCTTCGCGATATCAGCGAACGAAGACTTACTACAACCTTCAAGGAGGTTAGCCATTAGTCAGTTTAACAAAGGTCCAGAGTTTAAGGGTGGCGGCAGTGCATTCAGTCGCGGCGGAAAAAAAGAAAAAGACGGCGGACTTCGCGTCAACCGTGAAATTCGAGCCGCCCAGATTCGCGTGATCGATGACGAAGGAACCATGCTAGGTGTGATGACCGTCAATGAAGCGGTTCGTATCGCCGAGGAAAAAGGCTTAGATCTGCTGGAGATTGCGCCGACGGCAACGCCTCCGACTTGCAAAATCATGGATTACGGCAAGTGGAAATACGAAAACAAAAAGAAACAAGCCGCGGCTAGAAAAAAACAAGTCATCGTCACGGTCAAAGAAGTTCAGATGCGACCACGCACTGATGACCATGATTTCGAAACCAAGATGAACCACGCTAGAAAATTTCTCATTCACGGCGATAAAGTAAAAATCAATATGCGATTTTTAGGCCGCGAATTAGCCCATCAAGAACTGGGTCAAAAAATGATGAGAAAAGCGATTGCTTACGTGGCCGATCTTTCCATCGTTGAAAGTCACCCTAAAATGGAAGGGAAGCAGTTGTTTTTAATTCTAGCTCCCGACGCAATGAAGGTGAAAGATTTCTTAAAAGCAAATCCTGAGTACGCCAAAAAAGCTCCTCCAACAGAAGAGGATCATAAGGCCGCAGCCGACATCGGTGGCGACGACGCCGACGACGGCGAAACTGCGGAATAGAGGGTTTGTCGAAGATCAGCTGGGGGTTAACCTCAGCTGTCAAAGAGTGCTTTCAGTTTTAGAAAAGCTGGGGTTTTTAAGTTGTTTTCAACCACTCCCTATGGGAGACCTTTTCGATGTTGGAAACCTTTGAAAGGGAAAAGAAAACTCCCTCCTCTCTTCTGATTATTGATAACGGCCCCTTGAAAAAACAGGCGGCTGAACAGGCGCAGATCTGGCTTAAGAAGATCGAAGACTTCGAGCTCGCCTTGAAAAAGTTTAATGATATCAATCAGCCTTTATTCACGGAATGGTACAACCTGACAACGCATCCCTTGCGCGAAGAGCTTGAAGCTTTGACTGAAGAATATGTCAAATTGATTGAATTTCATAACACCATGATTTTTATTGTGAACGATCAAGATGTTTCCATGGCTCAGGCGTATTTAATTCTTAAAGAAGAAAATGAAAGACATGAAGCCGGGGATGCAAAAGTAAAAAGTGAGATCGAAAAGACGCGCTCTTTAAGAAAAAAATTGATCGAAGATGATTTAGGACCTGAAGAAAGCTTTGAAGACCATAGGTCCCGGGGCTCTGGTGACCCCGAAAAATCTGAGCGACATCAAGATAATGACGATGATCGTCTGCGATTTTTCGAGAAACTGACGGACAGTCAGGTTTCTGAAATCCTGCGCGATCCTGAAGACGGCGCTTCTTTTTTAATGAATGCTATCGCGATCTTACTGCAAGCCTCACGCGGCGATCTGTTAAAAAAATTCTGGAAGCTCGCGCCGCAAGCTTTGAAAAAAAATCTGAATCAGATGGCGCGAAAAAACTTAGGTCACAACTTAGAAGATCTTTTCGAAGAACGCCCCGGCGGATGGCACGAGGAAGAAGGCCCAGCCAAGGTGACAAAGCCGAAGAAGAGCGATTGAAATTAAAAGCATTGTATCGAAAAATTGTGCGCAAAATTCATCCCGACCAATTTTCGGAAGACGTGACACCTGAAATTAAGTCATGGCTGGGCGGACTTTGGCATAAGGTCGTTCATTTTTACGATAAAGAAGACGCCCAATCCCTGGAAGCTCTTCATCACAAAATTGTTTTAAGACTTAAAAAGTATGACGAGCTGAGCGTTTCAGAAATTCATGCGGCGGCAAGATCATTAGAAAAAGAACTGCAAGAGCTGCTTCGCGAACAGAAAAATTCAAGGCAAGGTCCAGCCTGGAATTTTTCTGAATTAAAAAATTATAAAAAGGTTGAAAACCAAGTTACGAAACCCTTTCGCTTGGAAAAAAAGAGAATCTTAGAAAATATTGAAGAGCTGGAACTTGAGCATGAAATCTTAGAGCGGCAGTCCCGGTATTTTGCCCAACACCACCGCAAAAAACAAACTACCGGCAGCGCACGCCGTTCAACATAATCCGTGCATCAAAATCAAAAGCGCCGGTTTCTAAATTAAAAACATAGGCAAAATCAATATTGTGCGGGCCATACGAAGACGTCCACAGCCAAGGTTTAGTTTCCTCAGGCTCAGGTGAAACATAACCCTCAGAGTTGTAATAAAAATCCAGTTCGGCATTATAAGCGGCTGTCGTTCGACGAATCTCGCTGTAGCCATCTTGGCCTTTGTAGTCGGCCGGTTCAAGCAAACCCCGGGCGCCATGTTCCTTACCAAACTGTGCCATCTCGCGAGAGGTCGGCAATCTTTTCGCTAAGCTTTCACAAAATGATTTTGCGGCTGGGTGGGTGTACTGCGGAATCGACGAGTTTTGAATCGCATAACCCAATCCTGGCATGAGGGCTAAAACCGCTAAAAGAAATAAGCTTTTCATAAAGTCTCCTTCTTAAAGACAATTGAACAATGGCTTTCCGGCAGATTCACCAAAAATGATCTTTTAAGACACGGTGCTATTTTGACGGCAGAGATTTTATAAGAGTTTGAAGTCTTTTTTTAGCTTCTGCGGATGCGGTGGACAGAGCATTCCTTAAAATTTCCAATAACAAATCATTGTCCCATTTCACTTGTTGGGACTGACACCATGTTAAATAGGCCAGACAGTCAGAGAGGTCGCTTTCAGTCATTCGCTTTACTTTAAGTTCAAAATACAAAGCAAGCTGAGGAATAAAAACTTTCCCCCGTTTTCCTTTACGAAAAACAGTGCAGCGGTTTTGCCAGCCAGGAATTGAGTTAAGAAAAAAAGCGCCCGCCAGATTGATCGTTTCGACGGGGAGCTTTAAATCCTGTGCAATCATCATAAGTTTTAAAGTGTCATCATTGGTAGACGTATCAAAGGAGGCCACATCGACATCCATTGTAGATCTAGAATCAATTCCCAACAGATATAAAGAACTGCCACCAAAGATCAGCCAGTCGCCAGCGACTTCGGCCACCATTTTTTCAGCCATCTTTATTAAGATCTTTGAATTCAGCATCAAATCACCTGACTTATTTTAGCCACCCAGATTCGTCTGAATTTAATCAGACGGCTGGGATCAATTTTTTTCTCAAGTAAATGCCATTTCTTTAAAGTCGCAGAATCAAATTTCTGTTGCTTCATCCATAGGGGATAGTGGGCCGAAAGACCACTTAGCAAAGCGGCCATTAAGTCTAAGTCGCGGTCTTGAAATGGTTTTTCTTTCGCACTTTCAAAAAACTGAAGAAGCATTTTTTTTAAATCAATTTTTTTAAAGCGTTCTAAATCCATATTAAATAAATCAAGCAGATCAAAAGACTGTAAGTTTATTTTGATCTCTAGTCTGGCATCTAAGGCACCAAGTATTAGTTCAATATTTGAAAGGGAAGGGTTGGCTCGTCCTGCTTCAATATTTTGAATCGTCGGCAGACTGACGCCTGCTTTTTCGGCCAGCTCGTATTGGGTATAGCCCTTGGCAGTCCTTAACGATTTAAGTTCGCTCAGTCTCATGCTTAATATAATACACATAATATAATATGTATCAAGGAGATCAGTGAATTTTGGCCTAAAGCAGGACATAAAAACAAGTGCATAGTCTCGGGCTAAAAATGTGTTTCAAAATCCGGCAGATCGACTCAAAGAGCCCTTTTATTCGCTCTAAACCACCCTAAACCCCATTAAAGACTCCGAATTAGCAAGAATTTCGTATCAAACCCTTGCCTTTTGATGCGCGTCACCCTAAAACCAATGGTTCAAATATGGCTAGCAGCGGCCCCGAAAGAGGACTGGGATTTTCCCGGACCCGCCCTGTTGGAGGAAGGTAATTATGAAACAGCGCACGCACTCCGGTGCTAAGAAGCGTCTTCGTCTTCTCCCTAGTGGAAAAGTAAAGCGAAAACAAACAAAGATGCGTCACTTGAACTCACACATGAGTTCAAAATCGAAACGTCATTTAGGTCAAGTGACCTATGTGGATGATGCAAACATGTACCAAACTCGCCGCACACTAGTGTTTTAAGGAGATAGAAAATGGCTCGCGTAAAATCCGGTAAAACAAACCGCGCTCGACACAAAAAAGTTTTGAAGAGAGCAAAAGGTAGATACTCAGCAAATTCTCGTTGTTATATTCACGCTCGTGAAAAAGACGACAGAGCAATGGCTTATATGTTCAAAGGTCGCAAGATGTTCAAACGTCAAATGCGCGCTCTTTGGAATCAAAGAATCAATGCGGCGGCTCGTCTGCATGGAACAACTTATTCTCGTTTGATTGGCGGCCTTGCAAAAGCTGGCATCGTGATCGATCGTAAGAATTTGGCGGACCTTGCTATTCAAGATATCACTGCTTTTTCGACTCTTTGTAAGCATGCTTTGACCTCGACCGCTGCTGCGTAATCGAGGTTAGGGTGGAGTCCCTGACTCAGTTTGAATCCCGTAAAAAAGATCATATGCGCTTGGCCCTGGAATCCCAGGTCCAAGCAGGTTCCCATGGTCTGGATCAAATTGAACTGATTCATGAGGCTTTGCCTGAAATCAATTTCAAAGACGTCGATATCTCGGCGTCTTTTCATATAAAAACTAAAAAAATAAAATTAAGCTCACCAATTTTTATCAGCTCAATGACCGCCGGTCATGAAGAGGGTGAAAATTTTAATCAAGCTTTAGCGACGTTAAGCTCGAATCGCCAAATTCTGATGGGCGTGGGTTCGCAGCGAAGACAACTGGGAGACTCTGAGGCTCGCAAAGAATGGCAAGCTCTTCGAAAGAAAGCACCGCAAGCTTTGCTGGTTGGAAACTTAGGCCTGGCCCAATTAATTCAAACACCGATTGATTTAGTCCAAGAACTTGTTGATAGCTTGCAGGCCGTTGGAATGTTTATTCATCTTAATCCATTACAGGAAGTTTTACAGCCGGAGGGCACTCCTAACTTTGCCGGCGGCCTTCAAAAAATAGAAGAACTTTGCCGAAAGCTTTCTGTGCCGGTGATCATCAAAGAGGTCGGCTGCGGATTTTCAGAATTAACTTTAAAACGCCTAGAATCAGCCGGTGTTTACGCCGTCGATTTAAGTGGATATGGCGGGACTCATTGGGGTCGAATCGAAGGCTTGCGCGCGCCTGAAAATAGTGTGCAAGCACAAGCGGCGCAGACTTTCTCAAATTGGGGAACGTCCACCGTTCAATCCATGCTGAATGCCGACAGGGCCCATGTTAAATATCAGGTTTGGGCCTCTGGTGGTGTTCGAAATGGCCTGGAAGCTGCTAAACTATTAAGCATGGGTGCAGACTTGATTGGCCTGGCAAATCCTTGGTTAAAAGCTTATAAAAGGGATGAAAAGAATCCTGGTTTAGAGCTTAAGAAATTAGCCGATCAACTGGATTACGAATTAAAAATCGCTTTATTCTGTACTGGCTGTAAAAGTATTGAAGAAATTCAGCGAAAGAAGGTTTGGAAATGGCATCAGGACATAAATCCAAGGATTTAAAAGACATTTTCAAAGGATTTTCCAAATTAGATCGCGATCAGCGATTGAAGGCTTTGCTTGAAACGGGCCTGTTAGAAAAAGCTGACATTGAATTTTTAAAAAAAGGTGGCCTGCAAGATTTTTCGTTGGGCGAAAACTTTATCGAAAATGTCATTGGTTATTTTCAAATTCCCTTGGGCGTCGCTACGAACTTTAATATCGATGGCAAAGATTTTGTGATTCCCATGGCTGTCGAAGAAACGTCGATCGTTGCAGCGGCCAGCAAAACAGCCAAATGGGTTCGCGAAAATGGCAGCATTGAAACGGAAACGATCGGCCAAGATATTATTGGTCAGATACAAGTGGCTAAAGTCGCAAGTCCTGAAGATTTCAAAACAAAAATATTAGCGCAAAAAAATGATCTGATCGAGCAATCGAATCGCGAAGTGGCCTTTGGCTTAGTTCGTCGTGGCGGTGGTGTGACGGATATTTCAGTGCGAACGATTCCGCGGCCCGAGGGCGGATTTATGGGCGTGGTGCACGTTCATATGAATCCGTGTGACGCCATGGGCGCTAATATCATCAATCAAGTTTGTGAGTTTTTGCGGCTGCCCATTGAAGCCATCACTGAAGAAAAAGTGACGATGTGTATCCTTTCAAACTTAGTCGATACAAAATTAACTCGAGCCACTGTTCGGATGAAAAATATAGATCAAGAGCTTGCGCAAAAAATTGCCGAAGCCTCTTTGTTCGCTCAAGCCGATCCCTACCGAGCCGCCACCAATAACAAAGGTGTTCTGAATGGAATTGACCCGATTTTAATTGCGACGGGTAATGACTGGCGCGCTGTTGAAGCTGGAATTCATGCCTATGCGGCCCGAGATGGTCAGTATCGCAGCATCACTCGTTGGACGGTGGAAGGCACAGAGCTTGTTGGCGTGTTTGAGGCGCCACTGATCGTTGGGACAGTCGGAGGTATGACAACCTTGCATCCAACGGCTTCAATGTGTTTACGACTGCTTAATCCTGGATCCGCGAATGAATTATCCCGAGTTATGGCCGCCGTCGGGCTTGTCCAAAATTTAGGAGCCCTTCGAGCTTTGACCACCGTAGGAATTATCGAAGGTCATATGAAATTGCATATTAAAAATTTATCCTTAGGGGCGGGTGCGCAAGAAAAAGAATTGCCGCTCTTGCAAAAAAGATTAGAAGAAATTTTAGCCCATAGTAAACGAGTGTCCTTGAGCCATGCGGTGGAAGTATTAAAAGAAATGCGCGCGTCCCAGGCGCATCAGCAATAAAATGTAATGAGGTCATTATGTCCTTAGTGATCAGCGTTCCAAGTAAAAGCTTTTTTGCCGGTGAGTACTCGGCCTTGAATGGCGGTCCGGCCATTATCATTGCGACAGCGCCAAGATTTGAATTACGAGTTCGGCCTGGAGCCGGTTGGACGACAGGAATTAATAAGGATTCTCCGGCTGGAAAATTAATTCAACAGCACTCATTATTTTTTAATCAGTTCGATCTAGAATTTTTTGACCCGCATCGGGGGCAGGGTGGCTGGGGCGCTTCGACGGCTCAGTTTTTGGCGGCTTACCGCCTTCTGCATTGGCAGGGATCACAGGATTCTGATCAGGAAAGCGATTTTGATCATGAAAACCTAAACTATCCGATGGTGGCCCGGATGTTAGAAAGCTACAAAGATATGGCTTGGGATGGGCAGGGATTGGCTCCTTCCGGCGCTGACCTGATTGGTCAGCTGAAGGGCGGTTTTACATTTTTTGAAAAACGGCAAAAGCTGATCACCTCATTAAAGTGGCCTTTTTCAGATTTAGAATTTTACTTAATTCCTACCGGTCAAAAAATCGCGACCCACCATCATTTGCAAGATCTAGCAGGTTTTAAGACCGATATTTTAGATTCCTTTGTTCGGCGGATTCAAAGCGCTTTCATCGGTGAAAATAAATCTGAACTGATCGCCGGTTTGCACTTAGTTTCAAAAGAACTGCAGGGCCGTGGATGGGTGTTTGCGAACACGGAAGAATATTTAAAGGTCTTAAGTGCCATTCCAGGAGTTGTCGCCACCAAGGGCTGCGGGGCCTTAGGGGCCGATGTGGTTTTAGCGCTTGTTGAAAAATCAAAAGCCGTTTTATTTGAAGCTTTATTAAAAGAAGAAAAAAAGCCTTATTTTTCTAGGCATCATATTTCAAAAGGCTTAGACCTTCAGGTTGAATCAGAAATGACCATTGAACCCTACAACGCAGGAATATTTTCTTGAGCTTAGAACATAAAACCGCTCAGGCGGATGGTTTTTCAAATATCGCGCTGATTAAATATATGGGAAAAATCGATGCCTCTGTGAATCAGGCGACCAATCCGTCGATGTCATACACTTTACCGCATCTGAAGTCCGTCGTGAAGATTTCACCATCGCCGATGTCTTGCAACCAATGGGTGCCGTTAGTTGGGCCGGGATTACAAAACTTAGTTTTGTCCGAAAAAGGGCAAGCTAAATTTTTGAAACATGTTGAACGATTAAAAAGTCTTTGGCAGGTCGATGGATTTTTAAAAATTGAATCAGCGAATAATTTTCCAGCTGACTGTGGGATTGCAAGTTCAGCTTCAAGTTTTGCCGCTTTGACCTTAGCCATGGCCCGTTTTTATGATCGCCAAGACTCAGCTGTCGAATTAGCCCGTTTAAGTCGTTTAGGGTCGGGCTCCAGTTGCCGGTCTTTTTTTTCGCCTTGGTGCTTGTGGAATGGTGATCAGATCGAACCGATTGAACTGCCGTACAAAAAGCTTCTGCATTTAGTGGTACTCATCGATGCGGAAAAAAAGGAAGTGTCGTCATCCGAGGCCCATCTGCGAGTTGCAACCAGCCCTTTATTTCAGGGCCGCGAAGCGCGAGTTTCGGCCCGTACAGAGGGCTTGTTAAGTGCTCTCAAAAAAGATCAATGGGCAACAGCCTTTCAAATTGTTTGGGATGAGTTCGAAGATATGCACCAGCTTTTTGAAACAAGCCAGCCGGCCTTTTCTTACAGAAATGATAAATCCAAGAAAGTATTAGATGATTGCCAAAAGGTGTGGCTGTATAAAAAAGACGGGCCGCTCGTGACCATGGACGCAGGCCCTAATATCCATTTGCTTTTCAGGGAAAATCAAAGAACTATATTTTTGAAAATGAAGCACTATTTTTCTGAAAAAAACCAAGTTTTAGCCAGTGAGTGATAAATAATGATTTTAGAAAACAAAAGCTTTGAAACCAGAACCTGCGGAAAATGGATTATGTCCGGCGAGCACGCGGTTTTGAGGGGCTGCCCCGCCTTGGTGTTTCCTTTGCTCAGTCGTCATCTGGACTTATCTTATAAACCAAGTAATGAAGGTTTGAAGTTGGAACTTCTGGGGCCCCATGGTGAAGAGCTGCAGCTTTTATTTTGGGGTGTGTTAGAACGAGTTTGTGAATTAAAAAAAATCTCGCGCAACTCGCTCAGCGGTGAGCTGCAGTTGCGCAATGGAATTCCTGTCGGTGCGGGGATGGGGGCTTCGGCGGCGTTTTGTGTCGCTATGACCCGGTGGTTTGAAAGTTTAGGCTATGTGGAGACTGCCGAAGTTTATGAATTTTCGCGCCAACTTGAAAATATTTTTCATGGCGAAAGCAGTGGTGTTGATATTGCGGTGGCCCTTTCGGCGCAGCCTTTAATATTTACTCGCGGAAAAGAGCGCATCGATTTTAGTCCGGCCTGGCAACCTCGGGCTTACATCTCTTATAGTGAAAAACGAGGGGTTACACTTGATTGTGTGACGAAGGTTAAGAACTTAATAAGTGCACATCCTCATCTAGGCGAAAAAATTGATCGCGAGATGCGCAGGTCTGTGCAGACTTGTACAGCGGCTTTATCTTCCAATGAGGCCGATAACATTGACATGTTGGCGGAAGGAATTGATCAAGCCGCGACTTGTTTTCATCAATGGGGTCTGACCGAGGGAGCCGCTGAAAAACATATGACTTGGCTTCAGGATCAAGGGGCTTTGGCTGTGAAGCCCACAGGCTCCGGAGGCGGGGGTTATATTTTAAGCTTGTGGGATCAAGAGCCGCCGGCTGAACTGAAAGAAAAATTAATTCCCTGCTTCTAAAAGTTTCTAAACATAAAGGAGATCGAAATGCGTTTAATACTAGGTTTGATTTTTATTTTCGGATCTTTAAGCTTTGCTAAAACAAAAACGCCAAGTCTTCAGCGCAATCCTGCTGCCATCACGGGCACCTCAGAAGTGACCATTCAAGACAAGTTCAGCTTTCTTCGAATTGATGGAGACTCTGCAAAAGCGCTCTATAAGGCGCTCACGGTTGAAGGCAAAAATAATCAAGGCGAGGCAGGTCCCACGATTTATTTTAAAAATGGGAAATCTTATCGATGTTTTTTTTCTCAAGATACCGACACTTACGCCTGCGATTTAGCCATTCAAAATACAGGTATAGGTCTGATCAAGTAAGGACTTTGTCAAAAAGTAGAACTTTAAGGTTGTTTGAGAGGTCTTGTGTTCCCGACCTTGAACGTGGTCTTGCTGCGGCGATCGGGTCTCGGTTATTAGTTTGGTCGGAACTTGTTTCTTCTAGTTTTCTAACTCTGTTTAATTTTTGCATTGATTGATGGCATGGAGATTTCTTTATGACCCGTCATCGATTTTTTGCTTCAGATCTTGATTCGATTCGAAGATCAATTCAGTCTGCACTAGAAATTGCCGATCAAGTTCATGATTCAGAAAATGAACTGGTTCAACTTCTTTATAAGATAGATCAAGACCGGACTTATGTTCGAGTTGGCTATAAATCTTTGCGGGGCTTTTGCATTCAGGGTCTTGGTTTTAGCCGTATTCAGGCGCAAAGAATTGTAACTCGGGTTCGGCGCAATGTCCCGACGTCTAACATTGGGGTCGAGAGGGCCTGCCTGCAGTGAAAGTGTAATTTTGATAGGAGTAGCAGGCAATGCTAACGGTGACAGCCGCGTTGAGCGATTCTACTTTTTGAGTGGAAAGAGAAAGCACTGGTAGTCTGTGAGCAGGAAGTCCGGGACCCTCTTCGCCGACAAGAAGAAATAAATTCTGCGGCCATTTGAATTTCGAAATGTCTTGGCCTTTTTGGTCAAGAACGAAACTGGAGTCTGAAGGAATGCGGTCAAGAGTGGCCTTCAGTCCGCCACTGAGTTTTGCAAAGCTCATTTTCAAGCAAGCCCCAGCAGAGGATTTCACTGCTTTGGGATGGAAGGGATGACTGGCCTCTTCAGTCAGTAAAATCTTTTCGACCCCAAAAGCACAAGCCGACCTGATTGAAGCGCCAAGATTCGTCGGATCTCCTAGAGGCAAAATCAGCTGCAAGTTTTTTGGCTGAGAAATTTCCACCGTTGAAATTTCAGGTTCTTTTAATAGCAATAAATTAAAATGCGTTCCGACGACGTCAATTTCATCAAACATTTCTTGCGACATTCGATACTTCGGAACTTGGTCAAACGCTTTTCCCTCAAGCAGCATTCGGTGATCGGGGCCCATGACCTCGCCCATAATTTCGAAGTTGGGTTTTTTTAAAAACTCGTTGATCAGCTTTTCGCCCATCAAAAAAAAGCACTGGTGTTTGCGAATGCCTTTGCTGGTCGATAGAAGTTTCCAGATTTTAAAATTTTCGTTTTGGGGGGATTGGATCGGACGGATCACTCTTCGTCCTCGTTGATTTCTGTATGTTTAAACTTTTCAAAAATCACCAGGCGGCGCTCATGCGTCGTTTCTGGCAAAGAGTAATGGATGTCCTCTACCAGCTCGAAATGACGGCCCCACTCTTCGACGGCTGATTTAATTTCAGGGTCGACGTTGGGACCCTTCATAAAATAAACTCGACCGCCGACCTCTAAACAGTTTTGGATATTTTTTAATGAATTCCTGATATCTTCAACAGCTCGGGTGATCACGCCCTGCAGGGGATACATAAAATCAGGGCCGATATTGCGCCCAATGATTTCAAGGTTTTTTAAGTTCATCTCTTGGCGGACGGTTTTTAAGAATTCGACCCTTTTTTGAACGCCTTCAGCCAGCAAGATTTTTTCTTCGGGGAAAATAATTTTTAAAGGAATTCCTGGAAGACCCGGACCTGTCCCCATATCCAAAAGTGGAAATTTCAAGGATGTATGATTCAGAATCACAAGGCTATCGATAAAATGTTTGATGGCGATATCACGAAGCTTAAGAAGCCGTGTGAAGTTTTGTGTCTGCTGTTGCTCCATTAAAAGCTGATAAAACCTGGCCAGAGCTTTTCTTTGCTCGTGATTGACGACGTCAAAATGATGATTTTTAAAAATATCGGCCAATCTGTCATTGGCCTCTTCAAGGTCGTATATTTTTTCAGGCTTTTCGTGCTTGCCCTTAAGACTGCGGGGGCCCTGCGGCTGGCGCTCTTTGTAAGGGCTGACGTTGTCTTTATTCTTGTGGGCCATAGAGAGCGACTTTTAACCTTTTTTATGCATTCCGGCAAGAGCTAAGATCTTGAAAATACTACAACCTTTAGGGATATTGGAACGATGATACAAGAACGACTGGAACAGCTTAAAAACGATGCCTTGGCTCACTTTCAAAAGGCGACCAGCACCAAAGAACTTTATGATTTCAAGGTTCATTACCTGGGGAAAAACGGGCAGATCACCGAAGTCATGAAAGACATGGGAAAACTGTCTAAAGACGAGCGCCCCGCCTTTGGAAAAAAGGTGAACGAAGTTAAAGACCACTTGGAAAAAGCTTATAGTGAAATCGAGACCAATTTAAAGCATAAAGAGCTTGATCAAAAAATGCAGGGCGAAGAGTTGGACCTGACTTTACCGGCAGCGCCTCGGAAGCTTGGAAAAAAACACCCCATCCATCTTGTCACCGATGAGATTTTCAAAGTGATGTCGCGTCTGGGATACTCGATCCGTCAGGGTCCATTGATAGAAAAAGATTTTTATAATTTTGAGGCCTTGAATATTCCCGCCAATCATCCGGCGCGGGATATGCAAGATACTTTTTTCGTTGATGAGACCCATGTGCTTCGCACGCACACAAGTCCCATCCAGATTCATGCCATGGAAAGTGAAAATCCACCTTTAAGGGTTCTAGGATGGGGCCCTGTCTTTAGATGTGACAGTGATATTTCCCATTTACCCAGCTTTCATCAAATCGAAGCTTTGTGTGTTGACCGTAAAGTTTCAATGGCCGATTTAAAAGGCACCATTGCATTTTTTGTCCGCGAATTCTTTGGCCCAGGATTGAAAACTAGATTTCGTCCCAGCTATTTTCCGTTCACGGAGCCGTCGGCTGAAATCGATTGCTCTTGTCCCATGTGCAAAGGCAAAGGCTGTTCGCTGTGCAAACAAAGTGGATGGATTGAGATTGGCGGTTGCGGTTTGGTCAATCCGAAGGTCTTTGGTTTCACAAAAATTGAATATCCGCGCTGGCAAGGTTTTGCCTTTGGTTTCGGCATTGAGCGGATGGCCATTATCAAATACGGCGTTGAAGACATCCGACTTTTTCCAGAAAATGACGTTCGCTTCCTAGGACAGTTTACGATATGAAAATAAGTTTAAAATGGCTTAATGATTACGTCGATATCAAAGACTATTTCAGAAAACCTGAGGAGCTGGGTGAAATTTTAACTCAAGCGGGTCTAGAGGTCGAAGAAATCACCCAGCAAGGAAAAGATTTATCGCACGTCGTGGTCGGTGTGATTCTTGAAAAAGCCAAGCACCCGGATGCTGATAAACTCAGTGTCTGTCGTGTGACAACGGGTGAAGGTGTTGTTCATCAAATTGTTTGTGGCGCGCAAAATCACCAGTCTAATGACCGGGTGATTGTTGCTTTGCCAGGCGCGATCTTGCCAGGCGGTTTTGCAATTAAGAATTCAACCATTCGGGGCGTTGAATCGGGCGGTATGCTTTGCTCGTACAAAGAGTTGGGATTACCTCCACAAGGGGACGGCATTGTTATTTTGCCAACCGATGCCCCGATCGGAAAACCCTACGCCGAATATGCCGGGCTTGATGATGTGAACTTTGAATTAAAGGTCACACCGAACCGGGCCGATTGCCTGAGTCATTATGGCTTGGCCCGGGAAATAGCCTGTTTACTAAAAAAAGAATTAAAGCCCATCAATCCAGTTTTTAAATTAATTCCTGAGTCGACAAAAAAACAAATTCAATTAGAAGTTAAAGCCGCTGATTTATGTCTGCGTTACACAGGACGATTTATCAAAGGGATCCGTGTCGAGGCTTCGCCGGCATGGTTAAAAAGTCGCCTGGAGTCTGTCGGCCTCAATTCAATTAATAATATTGTCGATGTCACTAATTTTGTCATGATGGAATTAGGGCAGCCCCTGCATGCCTTTGATGCGACAGCGATCACGGGTCACACTGTGATTGTTGATCGTGCCAATCCCGGCGAAAAGTTTGCGACACTGACGGGCACAGATTTAAAGTTTTTAGGTGGCGAATTGACGATTCGGGACACGGAGCGAGCTCTGTGTGTGGCGGGGACCATTGGTGGGTTGAATTCGGGCGTGTCAGAAAAAACCACAACTCTTTTTCTAGAGTCAGCTTATTTTTTACCTATGAGCGTTCGTAAAACATCGCGCAGTTTTGGAATCGACACCGATTCGGCCTACAGGTTCAGTCGGGGCGTAGACCCAGAGGGCGCCTTACGGGCCTTGGACCGTGCTGCTGAATTAATTTTGCAAATCGCAGGTGGGGAAGCTTATTCAGATCATCATGATTTTTATCCTCAGCCAGTGAAGAAAAATCCGATCACGATTGATATTCAAACTGTGACGGATCGTTTGGGCTTTGAGGCAAAACAGGAAAAATTTGTCGACTATATGAAGCGCCTGGGTTGTGAAGTTGAGCTGATGATGGCGGGGCAATTTTCTGTCACGCCGCCAACATTTCGTGTTGATTTGGAGCACGAAATGGATTTGGTCGAAGAGTACGCCCGGCTGGAAGGTTATCATTTTATTCCAGAAACTTTACCGCTTTTTGCAGAGGTTCCTGCTCAGCATGATCCTGGTTTTTTATTACAACAAAAAATCAGCGAGCTGGTGCGAGCCAGTGGCTTTCATCAGGCTTTCAATTTTTCTTTTACAAGCTCTAAAGGTCAGAAACAATTTTTAAAAGGAGTTCGCGGTTTAACTTCTGCCGGATTAAATGCGACGGAACAAGAAATCACTTTAAAAAATCCTTTATCAGATGAACTGAATGTTATGCGCACCTGTTTAAGTTACGGGTTGTATAAAAATTTAGTTCAAAACTTTCATCAGTCCAATGAAGCAGGAAAGCTTTTTGAAACCGGAAGCACTTTTTGGCTGAAGCCCGATCAAAGTTACGGCGAAAACCAGCATCTTGCGCTGATCGCTTGGGGTCAGGAAGAAAGTCTTTGGACTAAAGAAGTTAAGACGCCTTTAGTTTTTGAACTGAAGGCCGCTTTAGAAAATATGCTATCAAATCTACAGATTCATTCCTATTCATGGCACACACCTTCCGATCGGGGCGAGGTGCCGGCCTTTATTCATCGTGGGCAATTTGCCCAGTTGTTGGTTGAGGGTAAAAAAATTGGCTTTATTGGGTCCCTTCATCCTGCCAACTTGGATGACGATAAAGTGCGGGTGCCAGCCGCTTTAGCCGAGATTGATCTAGAGAGATTACTTCACCATCCATCGACGGCTTACCGGATCGAAAGTATTTCAAAGATGCCCGTCGTTCAGCGCGATTTTGCCTTTGTGATGCCGAAACATTTAAAAGTCGGAGAGATTCTGAAAGAAATGAAGAAGCTAGTAGGCCCCTTGCATTTAAGAACTGAAATCTTTGATTTGTATGAAGGCGATAAACTTGAAGCCGGTCAAAAATCCGTGGCTTTTAGAATCTTTATTCAAGATAAAAATGGAACGCTGCAAGAAAATCAGCTGGGCGAGCTACAGAATAAGGTCATTGAGGGTCTAAAAAACCAGTTTGCTCTTACAATACGATAAAAAAGTTGATTGTTATCAACAAGTTGTTAGGCTTTTTTTAAGCGAAGTTATTTCAAGGAGTGAAGTGCTTATGGCCAGTCAAAATCTAGGAAAATCGACAGTCACGAAAGCGGATATTGTCGAAAAAGTTTATCAAAAAATCGGCTTTTCAAAAAAAGAAGCATCAGAGCTGGTGGAGCTTGTTTTTGGTACGTTGAAAGACGTTTTGCAAAAAGGCGAGAAGGTTAAAATTTCTGGTTTTGGAAATTTTGTCGTGCGTGAAAAAAATGAGCGTGTCGGAAGAAACCCACAAACCGGTGAGCAGATTAAAATTTCGGCTCGCAGTGTTTTGACCTTTAGACCTTCACAGGTGTTAAAAGCCATGTTGAACGGCGAAGAGTACGCACATCTAAAAGATGATGAGGATGATGATGACAGCGACTACGAAGACCGAGAGTAATGAAGTGGGCACTGACTCTGAACTTTCTTTGAATGATCTTAATTTCATTGAAAGTGTCGAGGCCCCTTTAACGACAAGCCAGCCACTGAGCCTGCCGGCCGCGCTATGTGATGATAAATTGCTGGAAGAGATCAATACGATTCCTGATAAAATGGGTTTTAAAATCGGCGACGTCGCCGAACTTCTTGGGATCAAGCAGTATGTGCTTCGTTACTGGGAGAGCGAATTTGAAATTCTAAAGCCTAAAAAAGCGTCTAACAATCAGCGCATGTACACGCGCAAAGATGTTGAAAATGCTTTTTTGATTCGTAAGCTTTTGCACCGTGATCGTTTTTCGATTGAAGGAGCGCGAAATGCTTTGAAGGAACTTAAAAACTTTGTTCGTAAAGAAAAAGATTACTCTCAGGTGGTTCATAAGCTTGAGACCTATCATGATCGCTTGATGAATTTGGCTGTTGATGTTCGTCGCGTTCGGCAGTTGTTCCGTTAAAATTTGCTCTTGAATCGAACTCACCTTCGAAGGGTCCAGGGCCCAAGACTGCGGACAACGAGGCTCTTGGAATTTGCGCTGGCTTTCTTTGTGTCGCCGTTGGTCAATGGAAGCGATCAGTTGTTTGGGTTGTGATTTGACTATTTTAGTGGGCGTACTAAAATAGTCGACATGATCTTACGAAATTTAGTTCAGCCTATTCATGGGCCAATGCAGAAAAATTCGTTCAAAGAGAAAATCCAATTCTTCACCTTTGATTTTGAATTCAATATACCTATCAAAATAAGTAAGTCGACCTAAGACGATAGGCAGAAAATGTATCCAGGCTGTCATCGTCTTGTGTATGTTTAAAATAAGACAACCCAAAAGAAAATCGTCCCGAAGGTCTGTGATTTACTCCGAGTTCATATTCCAACTTTTTCGACGGAGAAATATCGGTCTCACCAAAATTTTCGTACCTATGAAAAGATGCAAATAGTGTAAACATTGGGTGAATAGTGTTTTCAACACCAAAAGATGCATCATAAAAAATACGACCGCCTTGTGCTCTTTGATTTGCCGTTAGGCTAGCTGTAATTGAAGTTAGGTCTAGCGGTGACACGCTTGCACTTAGGCCAGTCAAATACCAACCATATGTGTCTCTGATTGTATAATTAGAATGGTGTAATCCACCAACAAACCAAGATAAATTTTCATTTATAGCATAATTATAATTAAGCTGGGTCTCTGCTTTATTCTCAACAATAACTTCGTTTGGATCTGATCCGTGAAACGAAGCTTCTAAATAATTTTCATCTCTAAGTTCAAATGAATGCTTAGACCCTTCAGGTTTTAGATTAAATTGAAATTTATGAGAAAAATAATATTTTTTCGAATTTTCAGCAGAGACATTACTCGTGATTGAATAAGACCCCGTAGTTTCAATAGCCGCATAACAAAGTGGACTCATTAAAAAAATAAAAGCGAATAAAACTTTCTTAGCCATATAGTTTACCAAAAGATTCTTTTCCATAGTGGTCCTTGCTTCGGTCGGCGCTTGTACATTTGGAAATAAATCCAAAAACCACTGATCGAAAAAAATAAAAGTGCCAATCCAGAAAAAATGCCAGTGCTTCTTCCAAAGTCGCCGTATAATTCTCCAGAGTGAAGTTTAATCCAAAATTTATCTGAATTATCTAATTTTTCTGAAATAATCTGACCAGATTTGGCATCAATTTGAAATATTTTAGGAATTTTTTCGTCTGTATAAACTGACACTACTGAAGGATCCTGCCTGAATTCGATTTCAATTTTTTTGATTACGACATCACCAGTTTTGCTTATAAGAATTTTTTGGGCCGCTTCTACAGTACCTGAATAATTTAGTGCTGAGCTCAGCAGTATTTTTGATTTCTGATTTTCTAGCTGTTCTGTTTTTTCTTCATCTTCATTAAGAAAGCCCTGCACTTGTAAAATAAGTCCAGAGATTGAAACAACAATTAAAAATATAAGTGCAGGAATACTCAGCCAACGATGCCATTTTCTCATACTTAATATGTTAAGTTGAGCGGGTTAAGGTGTCTATTTAATTTGGCTAACGTGACCAGCCGGGAGTTTTGCTTCTACCTACTGTGTTAACAAATCCCGCGGAAGTAGTTTGAGAGTAGGCTGAAAAGATTGCGGAGCTGGTGGTCTTCCGCCCAAACTGCTCTAGCTAGTAAACTGGATGAATGTCAAAAAGCCAAATTGCAGCCATTTAAGCTCAAGAAAACCGACCAAACTCTCTACTAAAGAACCGCACTTCTGAGTTTTCGAATTTACCGGATTTAAGTGCCATTATTTCCAACTGGGCGTCAGACCAAGTCAAAGCTAGGATTTAAAAATATCAGAACGAATTCTAATTTATACAAATGATTGGTTATTGTTTTGGGTTTCTAAGTGATATTTTTTGATCGAATGAAAACTCGTCTCGCAGACAAGAACCACCATTTTTACTTTTTTAAATTTTTCGTGAAAGCAGTGAGTGGCGGCAAACCCTTTGCCGCCTTCTCCAGCGCAGCTCTTCTAACTGTATCGTGAATTTCCTTAAGAGCTTTTGTTCCTCCATACAAACCGACTATCAAGATTGCTGCTCCGATAATTTCTTTCATTTTGTGACTCCTTCTTAAAAATTGTTATTAATTCGATTGGATACAAACCTGTTCAAATACGAAGGCAAAAACTTTTTCAACTTCAGATTCATTGAGCTTTCTAAGCAAAAGGTTAAGCTTGAAACGAATAGGAATATTCTTTGCGCGCTTATCTGCATCTGTAAAATTACGAAAGCTGGCTGGGCTATATCCGTAAATTCGCATTAGCTTGTCGCGCAGATCATCTGGAAGTCGCTTCACTCCGTTTTCCATGTCAGACAGATGTCCTTTTGATAGGCCTGATTTTTTAGCGGCCTGTTCGATGGTTAATTTTGCCTTGGTGCGAAGATATTTTAATATTGGACCATTGAATGAAACTTCTCTTGGCGCTTGATCCTGAAGCTTTGCACGAGTAATCCAACCGCCAAATTGCTTTCGATACTCTTCGCCATTGTATGCCTCGACGATTTTTTCAAATTCATTGGCCTTAAGGCGCGCGGCCCCTTTGCCATTTTCTATTTCGCTGATCCATCCTGAGCTTCTCTCTATCTGTCGAGCGGCTTGTTTAATTGTAAGTTGATTCAATTCTCTGAGCTTTCGTAAAATGACTCCGTAGTGATTCATAAATGCCTCTTTTCTCTTGGGATTTTTGATAAAAAATGAACGGC
>JAYWEQ010000159.1:0-2820 GCA_043779185.1 Pseudobdellovibrionaceae bacterium | reverse complement strand
AAAAAATCTCACACAATAAAAGTTTATCGAGAAAAAATGGCGCCATATATGCGTAAAACGCCTGCGAGATTTTCTTTTTCATCGACGGTCGCTGTATCGAAAACAAATCTCATCAAGCCACTGAGTGATCGCGGAACCGCAGATAAAATGGCCGAGCAAAATTAGGTCGTGCTACAAAAGGCGACTTTTAATTTCAGCTTGGTCAATAAGTACCGCTAGGGATTTCTAAGCTAGGAATTGGTTTTGTCTTCGGGCGCCTGGGGATGAACCGAGAATCATTAAAACGCCCTTTCGCGACCGATCCCTGTGTCACTAACAAAAGCCTCTATAATGACGACCTGAGGGCGGCTCTCAGAGATTAAGTTTTGCCCGTAACAGGCTTTCGTTTGTGCAAAGTGACTTTTTACGTCTCAAGTAATCAACGAATCATAAGTGCTTTAACTTTGGGATTGGCCTGAATTCTGCTTTGATTCACTCCATATGAGAAATATAAAGTTTAAAAATTTTTTTGTTTCATTTATTGCTAGTTTTCTTCGGTCGATAAATATGATGGGCATAAAAAGAACTTTCATTGTCGCGCTTGTCATAATTTCTGGCGCGAAAAACTCAGAGGCTGCTGAAACTTGTGATCAGCTGTTTAGCGCCGTTTCACCTATTCAAAGTACTTTCACTCAGTTGAAGGGAGAGGGGCTTAGTCTTGCGCTTTTCCAGACACACACTCCCAGTGAAGTTGTCGAAAGTATAATTGCGAACCGAAGAGCGAGAATGAAAGCGGCTAACAAACTCATTTCAAAAGCAGACTTTATTTCTGTAGATTTAATGGATCCTGCAAACGAGCTGATGTTATTTTTTAGCAGTCACGATCGCAACCAACTTGATAATACGGCCGGGATAGAAAGCATCCGAAAAAACGGATTTCTCACCTTATTCGAAACGGGCACAAGCAATTCAACCAACCTCAATACTTCATGGCGAGAGCGCGTAGAGCAATGGACAGCAGGGTCTTCGCTCAGCGTTCTGCCAGCAGCAGATGCAACATTGACGAGCGTAGAGAGGGCATCTTGGTTATCGCTGCACCCGAAATCAATGATTGTAAATTTGGCTACAGTGCCAATGTTTGATCGTGAAACTGGCGATCCAAACCGTTACGGAGATGTTATCGCAGTTTTTAAAAATGAACTCAAGAAAAGAGCCATTTGGACTTCAGATGACTCCCCATCGGTCGCAGTGATACCACTCGCTAGACTCCTCGCCATTTTTAGTTATTGAAGAACCTAGTGTATTTCTGGTGCTATTCATTTTTTAAAATCCTTCTATGTTCTCTTGAAAATTTACGAACTCTAAATGATTTGAGAATGAGGGCCTTCAGCTTTTGGTTATTTGCTCCGAGGTAACGATTCTATATTATCGATTAAATCATCTTGCGATTAAGTCTTAGTGCATTCGCAATCACTGAAACCGAACTGAATGCCATAGCAGTGCTCGCGAGCATCGGACTGAGTAGAATTCCAAAAAATGGAAATAGAACTCCCGCCGCAATTGGCACGCCAACAGAATTATATATAAAAGCGAAGAATAAATTTTGCTTGATGTTTTTCATTGTCTCGGTACTTAGGTTCCGAGCTTTGACGATCCCTTTAAGATCTCCCTTTAGTAAGGTGATCCCAGCGCTTTCGATAGCGACGTCAGTGCCGTGGCCCATTGCAATTCCGACATGGGCTTGTGCCAGTGCCGGGGCGTCGTTCACGCCGTCGCCGGCCATTGCGACGATGCGCCCTTCTCGCTGGAGTTTTTCAATGGCTTCTTTTTTTTGATGAGGTAGAACATCGGATATTATTTTCGTAATACCAAGACTTTCGCCGACCGCCTCTGCTGTGGTTTGGTTATCACCAGTGAGCATGATCACTTCGATTCCTTGTGATTGAAGTTCGTTGATTGCTTGTTGAGCTGAATCTTTGATTTTATCGGCAACAGCGATGAGCGCAAGAAGTTGTTTGTCGCTCGCCAGAAGCATGACTGTTTGGCCCTGTGACCTGAGTTTTTCTATCGCACTGAGTTGTGCACTTAGTTCAACAGATTTTTCTTTCAGAAAGATTTGATTGCCAATAAAATATTCGGTTCCGTTGACCATTCCTTGGATACCTTTGCCCGGAATGGAATTGAATTTTTCAATGCTTGGCAATTTTTGTATCCCGCGATCTTGCGCACCCTTAATAATGGCCTGTGCGAGGGGATGTTCGCTTGATTTTTCTAAAGCCGCGGCAATCATTAAAATATCTAATTCAGATAATGCCGTTGATATAATCTGAACAGCAACTAGGCTTGGCCGTCCTTCTGTCAGCGTTCCAGTCTTATCAACAACAATCGTATTTACTTTTGCCAGGATCTCGAGAGCTTCGGCATTTTTTATTAGAATTCCGAGCCTAGCTCCTTTGCCGGTGCCAACCATAATAGACATCGGAGTCGCTAGTCCTAAAGCACAGGGACAGGCAATTATCAAAACTGCAATCGCATTCACTAGCCCATAAGTAAAGCGTGGCTCTGGTCCTACAAAAAACCAAATTATAAAAGTAATAAGTGCAGTCAAAATAACTGCAGGGACAAAATATCCGGCAACTGTATCGACTAGTTTTTGAATGGGGGCTCGTGACCTTTGCGCTTCTGAAACCATTTTTACAATTTGCGAAAGGAGGGTATCTGAGCCAACTTTTTCTGCCTTTATTAAGAAGGAGCCAGTGGCGTTGATCGTACCTCCGATTACTTTTTCACCATTCGTTTTCTCAACAGGTATGGGCTCACCCGTAATCATGGATTCATCAA
>JAYWEQ010000158.1:0-5530 GCA_043779185.1 Pseudobdellovibrionaceae bacterium | reverse complement strand
CATCACTGCAAATCCTTCCATGCTTGATATTCGTTGGGGCGGATTTTGAATCTTGCGATGTTGCCATCGTGCAAACTCATGATCTCAATTTCGATCATCTTGAAAAGCTCTGAGCGATCAGCTTCGGGAAGTTTCTTTGTTTCAATTAAATTTTGAATTTTATGAACGACCCGCGCGCCATCCACTTTTTCAAGAATGATCGAACGAATGATCTCCTGAATCAAGGTACGGTATTTTAATTTCAACAAGTTGGGCTCTCCCATTGCTTGTTGAACTGCTGAATATCGCTGCGACGAGCGCGTGTAGGCCCAAACGTAGAGATCCCGCAGAAGGCTGATATCGTTCTTCTCATAAATCCCAAGAAGCGCTTTAATGTAGGCTTCTTGATTCACGTCAGTGAACGAGAGTGGCCTTAAGTTTTTTTTGATGAGCGGAATGTTCGCCACAAGTCGCGCGGTTCGTTTATTCACGTCCTCAAATGCCTGCATGTAAGACAGTTGGATCAATGAGAAAAAAGATTGTTCGAATTGATCCTCAATGAGGTTGAGTTTTTCAATGAAAAGATCGAAGCATTCTTTGAGAATGTGCGGGTTTTCGAGTGGCATGTACGTTGTTCCGCCGATACCAACGGCCATCGTTCTCACTCGGCCTGACGCGCTTGGATCACCTAAAAGGTTTTCTGATAAAAGCGCATGAATGCTACACATTTCATGAAAAGAAATATCTTCTGACTCGGCAGATTCGACGACGTATTCGATGGCAGCCTTGTGGTTGAGGATCATTTGCGCTTCAGACGCATCTTTCCCGGCAGCACTTTCACCCAGTTCGATCAATCGCTTGGTTTCAAGAAGTGAATAGGTGTTCCCTTCAAGGCGGCTTGAATTCCATGACAGATCAATAAGAAGCCTGTTCATGATATTTCGCGCGTAGGTTCCCGCCGGCCGAGTCTGTACCTCCACGCGTCCTATGGAATGCAAGCTCTTACGCTGGGTCCTGCTCAAATAGAAAGTTTCATTCGGCTTGTAGGATCGCAAAAAATCTTGATTGTAACCTATCGGAGTTCGCGCCGTGAGTGACTGAGAAACGTGTCGAAGCAGGGCTTCCGACTCAGCCGAAAGCGTGATGTCTTTAAAGGGCGGGGCCTCAGCGGCTGCAGTCAAAGGGACTTGGGCCGCCTTCACATAGACTCGCGAACGCCCGGCACCCTTTGGAGCAAGCTGACCTTGCTCCTCCAGGCTAAGCAAGGCTCTGCGGATCGCTTTTCGGTCAGTATCGTTAGTTTCCGAAAAGTCCCCAGCTCTGGCGATGGACCGAATGCTGACCTCCCCCTGCTCAGAAAGAAGCTTGAGGATGAGTTCTTCTATATTTTTTTTTCCAGACATACTTGCTCCCAGATCGATAATCAGGACAATATTACAATATTTATGTCCTTATTACAATTAAATAGGACATTTATTTGTCTTGATTAGCATAAATAGGACATTTTTTTAAAGGTTATCCAGCCGTAAAAACGGCCTTAATCCGTCGCCAGAAAGCCCCTAAAGTAGAGCTTTTGGTTTGGATTTTACGGTCAATGATTTCCCGTAAGTCGCCTTGGCTGATAACACCTTCCAAAGGCTCGCCGTCAACAAGCACAGCAGGTTGTGAAACACCCATGCTGCCAGAAAAATCCAGGTGCTGATTGAGCAAAGCTTGGTGTTCACGACTTAAGAAACATTTTTTAAAGGCCTCAGAATTTGCGCCAATCTTTTGAACTGTGTCGTTGATGGAAGCTTCGTCAACTCCAGGAGGATTCGTCGCATAAATTTCCGCAAATTTTTTGAAATATTTTTTACCTTGGCTGTGGGTGCAAAGCGCCGCTTCGGCCACCATACGGGAATCACGATCATTGCTAGAAAATAAGAAATGAAAACCGGTTCGAATATGCCCGTTGTAATCATTTTGAACTTTAATCACGCTGTCTAAAGCTTGGCGGCAAGGCCCGCAGACTAAATCACCAAAATAAAGAACGCTGATGGGCGCATCGTTCACTCCCCAAATAGTTTCCCAATCACCGGGAACTTTAACTTGGAAAGCGGGTGGGAATTCGTGAACCTTAATGGTTCCTTTCATCAAGTTCTTAACAACGTATTGTTCAATCAGGGTGTTATCGCGTTTTTCCATAGCGACATTTTGCAAAGACTCGGTCTGTTCTTTTGTGATATCAGCACGCTTGATATTAGCTTGATTTAAGAAAGCTTCAAATTCAGCTTCGGTGACGGGTTTGCTGTCAGCAGAAATATGTTTTTTTATGTAGCCATCAATTTCTAACTTCTCTGCGTGAGCCGCATCCAGCAAGGCTCTGCGAACCAAAATTCCCTTCAGACGACTTAAGTTTTCATGAAAGGCTCGAGATTTAATCAGCGCTAATCGAACACTGGCTTTTTCAACATCCTGGGCGCGAACTTGTTGATCACCCCACTGGGCAATCACATCTTTATCCGGCGGAGTTTTTTTAAATTGTATTTTTGCTTTTGGATTTAAAACAAGACCCCAAGACTTTGCTAGCTCAGCAGGGGACTTTGTTGCTTCTGATAAATAAAGATCTAATTCCGGATCATTCATTTTCTGAGTGCTGGCCGCAAACTTGCGTAAAATAAATTCTAAGCGAATTAAATTTTCCTGATTTTTAAAATCTTTGTACACCGGATTTTGAGTCGTGATCTGTTCAAACGAAACAGTGTCTTTGTTATAAGTCGCAAAAACTTCGGGCTTGTCAGATTTTTCAAATTCAAATTCAACCGGACTGCCTGGAAGGTGCATGGTTTCTTTGCCGCTAGAGCAACCCGTGACCAATCCAAGAATCGCCAGAAACGGCAGTAAAATTAAAGCTTTCGAAGATAAACGAACATTCAAGTTTGTGCGCATAGTTTTTCCTTTGGATATGGAAAAATCTTATCACAACTTAGAAATCCGAGTTAATCCCAAACATAAATTGGCCTGGATCAAAGTCCGGAATTTTTCTAGCTTAAGAATCCTCAGTCATTGCATTAGCCGCATCTGCTGCGCCAATAGCAAGTTGTGAGTCCTGCAAAACAAGCGCAAATTATCTGTTGAACTGGATCCTCCCCAGGCAACAGGCGTCATATGATCAATCTGAATTTGAAAATGAGATCCGCAGCGTTTTCCATCTGGACTTTGATATTGGCAGCAGGCATCCGCTTCCTTGAAGACCTCTCTTTTGAGGTGAGCCGAAATCAGCTCACGCTTTTGTTTTGATACATTTAACGTTATCTTCTGCGCTTTCGAATTTTTAAACTCCGTAGCGGAGCGCGATGGCGCTTTATTGGGATTTCCCATTTTAGATTTATTCAACTTTGATGCCAGTGCCGTAATAACTTCCGCCCATGATCCATTATGAACAACATGCGAAAGGAAATTCTTTGCTTGTTTAAGCTCTTCGAATTGATCTTTGGTCAAAGTAATTTCTAGGCGAACTGATTCATCTTTTTGCGGTCTAACAGTGTCTTGAGATTTTAAAGGTATATCAAATTCTCTAGCTAAAACTTGTCTTGTTTCAAAACCGTTACGAGATTCAAGTTTTTCTAAGATGTCCTGGGTTTTTAAAGCAGAAGTTACTTCGCCTTTTTTTGCATCGGACTCTAAACACTTTTGAAGTAAGCAGGCTTGAGACAAATTAAGTGTTCCAGACTTAAGGCGTTCAGCGACATCAGGCACTGATTTTAACAGTTTAGCGGCATCAATTCTGCGTATTGCGGATGCTTCTGAGTAGCCATACTTTTTAATCATCATTGTGTACATGCTATCAAAGCCAAGTTCTGCATAAAGCTTACGGTTCATAATTTCTAAAATATGCGATAATACCAAGTGCATAATCTTACGCTCAGTTTTAACAAAATTTTCAGTTCTAAATAGAAGATCAGCATCAGAAATATATTTCAGATTAAGATCAGAATCAGTTTCAATTGTTAAGTTTGTATTTCGATCTTGCGCTTCAGTGGAAGTTGGTTGCATTTTTATCTCCTTTTTAGAAAAAACTAAAAAGACCATACCATGGAATTTTTGAGCGTAAATTTAGGTTTTCTTCCGTGCAATGAACCATCTAAGACTTTCAAAATTTGCCATGTATAAGGCGCATATTTTGGCTCAGGGAAGAGTTTTATTAACAAATGCCGACGGAATCAAAAGCAAATTTATTTTTGAACATGTGCTCATTGGGAGCCATAAAAACACCTCGCAAGGAGTATTTTAAATTGTAAATTAAATAACGCAGCTATCCTTTGCTTTTGAGTTTTGATTCTTTAGTTAGGCTCCGCTACGGAGCCCATGAATAAGTAAACTCGCGCTAAGGAAGCGGATCCTTGACCTAAGTTTTCGGACGATCGGCTGCAAATCTCGGACATGGACCTAATTTTAAAAAAAATCCCGGAGCTCCTTCTACAAAGAACCCATCAAGTGATTGATTAAAAATTGCAAAGTATGACCTCGCTCTAGGGCCTGGTTTTCTTTTTTCTGACTCCCATGACCTTCATCAGGAAAAATAATCAGCTGTGACGGGATATTTTTCTTCTGCAAGGCTTCTTGAATCTGGATCGCTTCACCCACAGGCACACGCGGGTCATTGGCACCTTGAATGATCATCAACGGCGATTTGACCTGATCCAAATAAGTGATCGGACTTAGTTTTAGCAAGATGTCTTTCTGAGTTTCAGGATCCCCGTACTCGGAAGTTCGTAATATGCGGCGGTAAGGAGCTGTATTCTGCAAAAAAGTATAAAGGTTGCTCATGCCGACGATCGCAACGCCAGCATCATAAGCTCCGGCAAACTTGGTCATCGCCATCAATGTCGAGTAACCGCCATAACTGCCGCCCATGACGCCAACTTTGGGAACCACACCGCCGTAAGCCCATTTTGATTTTATAAACCGAGCCGCATCCTCGATATCGGTGATCACATTGAGACGTTTTTCTTTGTTATCTGAATCAATCCAAGTCTTTCCATAGCCGGCGCTGCCTCGAACATTGGGTTCCACAAAAACAAAACCAGCATCCACAAAAAGTTGTAAGTAAGGCGAAAATCCAGGAATGCTTTGGCCTTCGGGGCCGCCGTGAAAATGAACAACCACAGGACAACTTTTATTTACACACTGTGCGGGTCTACGAACAAACATCGGAATCTGCACACCGTCACGGCTTGAATAATATTCTAATTCAGAGCGCACAAACTTCTTAACATCAACTTCCGGGCCGCTGGCCTTGACCCATGAAGTTAGTTTTCCGCTGGTAAAATTATAAGAAAAATTTGACCTGGGCGCTTGCGCATAAGAAATTCCCAGCATTAAATCTTTTCCATCCTGCGAAAAAGATCCAGAAAAAATATGCTCGGCCCCTTTAAATTCAGGAAATTGAAGGTCAGTAAAACGATCCGCTTCCAGACCCTTTATTTTGGTGTAGCCGCCGTCATTGATTTGATAAACGATTTTAGTTTTATCATGATCCATGTTGAAGCTTTCAATTTCGTGCTTAATA
>JAYWEQ010000157.1:0-23920 GCA_043779185.1 Pseudobdellovibrionaceae bacterium | reverse complement strand
CTTGTCAGCCGATTTCGGCGTTAGGGGCCGATGACAACCAATTATTTAAAGCCGAGCAAGCTTTGTTCTGCACTCAAGCCATCGCAGGAGTTACTTTTGATAACGACGAATCTTTTTAAGTCGTATTTTATTCCGGCCCAGCGCTCTTCAAAGCGCTTGATGATTGTCTTGCATGGCAAGGGCGACAGCTTGCGGCCATTTAAGAAATTTAATCAAGAGCTGGATATGGATAACGTCAATTTCCTGCTTTTAAATGCGCCCAAGAAATTTCTTGATGGATACTCGTGGTATGGCGAACCGCCTTATCTGAAGCAGGGTGTGATTCGAATTCGCGAAAAACTGTTACAGTTACTCAGCGAATTAGAAACTCAAGGATGGAAAAGCGAAGATATTTTTCTTCTCGGATTCTCGCAAGGTTGCCTGGTCAGTGCTGATCTGGCCTTGCACTGGCCCAAGAAATTAGGCGGTGTGATTGGGGTCAGTGGTTATTTTGAATTCTTCCCTTATTGGAAAACTCGGCTGACTTCGAAAGTTCGAAAAACACCATGGCTTTTTACGCATGGTCATAAAGACGATGTTTTGCCATTAGCTAAAACCAAAGAGGGCGCTTTAAAGTTAAAATCAGTGGGTTTTCCGGTTAATTTTGTCGAGCTCGATAAAGAACATAACTTTATTGATGAAGACTATCCATTGATCAAAAATTGGGTCAAAAATCAAATAACAGGAAATTCAAATTCGTTCACACGAATGAACTAAATGGTTTCACGATTTTCTAAAACAATACCAAGAATTCTCTCATAAAGATCATTTGTGCTGGGCGTGCCCTCGGGGCCTTCATAAAAGCGGCTCAGAGGCATTTCTGGGAACCCCACATGGCTTAAAACTAAGCGATCAATAAGCTTTTGGATTTGTCGAGGCGGCAGACCCTTGCGCTGTGAAAGCATGATCTCGTCGACAATTCCAATCAAGGCATTGCCGGTGATGCGGTTGTCGGAATTTAAACAGATCGCCCGGTCTGAAAGCTCTTTTATGACACGATCCATTTTTTTACGACCAGCCGTCACTTTGATCATTTCTTTAAAAATATTTTGAAAGCGTTGGATATGACTTTTTTGTTGTTCGGTCATTTGCAAATCATTTGGTTTTGCATAGCAAGATAAAATCATTCGGAAAAACTTTTCTTCATTCATCATGGCCGCCGACAAAGTTTTTTCTTGCGCGTAACTGGTTAGCAAAAACCGAGGCAGCTCGCGCATCAGAATGCGCATATTAAACAAAGGAGGATGATTGACTCCATCGGCCACTTTTTCCTGAGTTCCGCTGATCTTGGCACGCTCAAGATAGCTGTACTCTTTATCAAATTGCAAAAACATTTCAGGGTGAAGATCTAAGATTAAACTTCTATCTGCTGGTGAAAAACCCATCCGATAAAGTAAACGCTCTGAACGTTTTCTTTTGAAAATGGAATTAAATTTTTGCACGATCGGATGATTCGCAAAGTCTTTAAGTGGCTTCTTTTTTTTAGTTTTAAGATAATCCGTCATTTGCACAAAAACCTGAACCATCAAGCGGGCCTTCAACCTTTGTTCATTAAGATTGGTTGAAAACCGCTCAATGTCGTCATAGCGGTAATTATCATGGCGTAACCCAAATTGCCTGACGCTTCCGTAATCAATAATTCCAGCGTCCGCTAAGACGTTGTCGCCATCCCAATCTAACCATGCAAAAACGTAGTCAGTATCTAGATAAGCCGTAAATGTGGCAAAGCTTTCGCAAATTTTTTCACACATTTCATCGTATTTATTGTGCCCTTTAGTGAATGACCAAGCGCTGTTGTCCAGTTGGCGCTTAATAAAATAATCTGTTGCCGCTTGAAGTTCCGCATGGCGCTCTTGCTTCAAATATAAAAATAAATGAGCGGGCCTCAGTAAATTAGGAGCCGCTCTGACACCAATGCCCATGCCTTTACCAAGATCGATCAAGCAAAGGACGCGCTCGGTCTTGATGCCTTGCAGATGCATTGATTCAGCAAGGATAGCAGCGCCAAATAATTCATCCAGTTCAGCTTGTCCGCAGCCATAACCAAATTGTGTTCCACCAGTTTTAAGAGGCCGATTGGCTTCAACAGCGCCAGGCGCTAAACAAGTGACACCGGTGCCGCGACTTGAAACATCCCAGCGAGTTCCTTTATTAAGAACAGTGCCATTCCAAATTCCCCGTCCATCGCCCGAGGTTTTGCCTTGTTTGTTACTGTGTTGAAGTTGTAAATAGCGAGTCGCCATATATTTTTGCGGCTTGATGGTTTCAGGTTTAATTTTTCTTTTTGTCAGCTCATCGTACTCGTTAATAATTTGAATTGAAAAAGTTTGTAGGATTTTTCGTTCAAGCTCGGCGCATAAAACGTGCGGATGATCACTGGCAATCAAGCCCATCTCTTTTGCTAAAACAAAATTGAAGTAAAGAACTTTTCCAACACCCAGTTCACGCACGCGGTAGGAAACAAAACCTTCGGGAACCACTTCCATCCAAGGATGAGAACCATCCAACTGGTCAAACGAATCATAAAAAGTCTTGCGGTTCACAGAGTACTTGGCGGTCATCTCTCCAAAAATCTCCTTAAGACTGTTGAATTAACAGTACCTCAACCTATCGGCTATCTTGGCGAAGATTTTAGGATTCTGGGGAACATAAGAGTCATTTCTAGATATAAGTCCCATTTTAAGACAGCGAGTGACAATTTTTGCGCAGACATTAAATTTATTTCAACTTCTACTTTCTGAATCATCCGTGCGCGCCGATGGAAAGGCATCCTAATTGCTTCTGAACAGTGCGGAGGATCTTTATGAATGGGTTTAGTCTGACATTAGCGGGTTTATTTTTATCTACAGCGCTTAGCTGGGCCGCTAAGCCGACACTCAATTTCAAAGAAAATTTTGCCCTGGCGCTGCCGGTTTGTGAAAAAGAGCCCTTGTCTAAATCTGCGGCCAATAAAATGGAACTGAAGACTGACTTAGCATCGCTTCCTAAGGGAGTCCTTGTTGCGCGCGAAGTCCATTTTTCAATTGAATCAAGAAGTGTCGAAGGTTCGTTAGTGAAGGTTCAATCGTTTCAGTCTTTTGTAAATTCTAATTCTAATTCTAATTCAAAATCAAAACCTAAGGTTGTCTGTGGCAGTTCCGAGCTACCCTTGAAAACAAGATTTAGCATGATGGGTCCGACGTTAATTCATACCGGCGAGGCTTCGAAAGAAAAAAACATCTTCTGGCAATTCCAGGTTCTTGCTGACAACACGTTGTTATCACCTTGGAATATTCGCAGTTTGGCCCTTAGCTCATCCGCTGATTTTGAAAAAACTTTGGCTTCTTTAGGATATCACATAAAAATCTATCAATTAAAATCACAACAATATGAAATTGTTTATTCGCAAAAGCAATCTGATAGTCAGCAGTACTTATCAATCATTTATGACTTTGACTGATTTATTCAAAAAGCACGCAGGCGAATCCACCGCCAGGCGTGCGTAAATTTGTTGTTTGTCCCTGGTAAAGTCTTGCTAAGACCAGCTGTAATTGTCCTTGATAGGCATAAAACCTGAGATCGTATTTAAATTTTTGAGGGCCGTCAGTCATGGGGCATTCAACTTCTGGAGCAACAACGTATTGTTGGGCCAATGTGCGTTTTTGAATTAAGTTTTCAAAAGCTGTCTTAGAAATATTGCCACCTTTAAAGCTGCCTTTAGAGCCATGCTCTTGCATGGGTTTAAAAAATAACTTTTTTCTTTCGCTCCAGATCAATTCTTTATTTTCAGGGGTGACAGGTCGACTGCTCAGCAAATGTTTTTTAATGACACTGGCTTGGCTTTCAAAATCCGGCAAGGTCTCTAAAAATCCCGAGGACCAGTCGGTCAGTCGTTCTTTATCAGCCAGCAAAAAATATTCGTAGGGGTGTGGTGAAAAACAAACTGACTTGGCAAGAAAAGATTTTTTCAAATCACCGGACAGCGGATTTTCAAAATAAAAATCGGTGTACCGGTTATAAATAAAATCAGGCTTGGGGTCTGATAACGCCATTCTGCAATCGCGAATCTCGGTCGGCCAGCCCCAGCTTTTAAACAGTTCTTGGTAGACTAAAAATTCGACAAATAATCTTTGCTCATTTGGTTTTTCATCTGTGATAACAACAGAGGGTAAATTCGGTGTAGATCCAAACAGGCGAAGCTCGTGTAAAATACATTCTCGAATATTTTCAATTTTGAAATTGGCGACAGGCAGGTTTTTTTGCCGCATTAAATACATATGATAGCCCAGCCCTAAAAAAGCCGCGTTCGTATTTATCTCGATCAGCTTAAGGGTTCCGGTTTCATCCAGATGGAAATCATAACTCATCATAATTCCATAATTGCCGGGAGCTTTAAGTCCCAGCGCCTGTGCCTTTGGTGCCATGAATTCTGCGTACTCTTTTCGTTGGCGCAGCTGGAAGCAAGCCGAAATAAAATCCTGCCCTTGTTTTAAAACTGAAGGGGGAAGTTGGATGTCAAAAGGACACAGTAGATTCTCAGAGACAAGGTCCGCCAAGGGTTTGGATTTTAGGCCCTCATATTGGTTTTCCAAGTGCTGGATAAATTTAGATTTTAAAGACATTTCAAGCATTGTGTCCCTTTAGAAATTAAGCTATTTTGGCCGCAGTTAATTGAGGTGTCCACATGAAAATTATCTCTTGGAACGTCAACGGCATCCGGGCTTGTTACAAAAAAGGACTGCAGGACTTCGTTCACATCGAAAAACCCGATATTTTTTGCCTCCAAGAAGTAAAGGCCAATAAAGATCAAGTCGACAACGCCACTCAAACTTTAGGATATGATTTTTCCTGTTGGTCTTCGGCAATTCGAAAAGGCTATTCTGGCGTCGCCACCTTTTCCCATCAGCACCCAGTTCATTGCGAAAAGGGTTTTGGTTATCCAGAATACGAAGCTGAAGGGCGAGTGATTAAATCGGATTATGAAAAGTTCGATATTTATAATATTTATTTCCCCAATGGTGGATCGGGCGAAGTCCGTCACGACTTTAAACAAAAATTTCTAAAAGATCTAAACCTGCATTTAAAAGCTGAAATAAAAAAGGGTCGAGAAGTGATCGTCGTTGGCGATTACAATGTGGCTCATCATGAAATTGATATTTACGATCCTGTTCGACTATCAAAAGAAAGTGGTTTTTTGCCCGAAGAGCGAGCTTGGTTTGATCAGTTTATTGATCTGGGATTTGTCGATACCTTTAGATCCCTGCACCCTTCCGATAAAGACCGTTACAGTTGGTGGTCCTACAGAGAGCTTGCCAGAATTTCAAATCGCGGCTGGAGAATCGATTATATCTGCATCACCAAGGGCTTGCAGAAATATTTAAAATCAGCTGATATTTTAGATCAGGTCGAGGGGTCAGATCATTGCCCCGTTGTTGCCACCTTGGAATTTTAACTCAATGACCGTTATTAGCTAATTTTTCTTTGATCATAGGTTCAAAATATTTTCGAATCATCGTCTGACCCAAATAAGAAGACTTCACGGTCCAAAACTTTTTGTTCACGGTCAGGGCCGCCACTGAAATCTTACGATTATCGTCAAACGCATAGCCAATAAACCAGTCGACTTTGCCCTTGGGGTTATCACCAGTGTAATGACCGGTTTTTCCGCCCATCTCGATATCTTTAAACTTACGATTGCGCATCAAATCCCGGAATGTTTTTCGTGAGGTTCCAGAAATAATTGTTTGCTCCATCAATTCCCGCACTTGCTCTGCCGAGTTTGTGGTCATAATCGGTCCGCTATCGACAAGCTCTGCTTGGTAAACCGTTTGGCCCTGAGGATCTTTTAGATTATCGACAATATATGGAACGACCATACGACCGTCATTGACAATCGTGCCGGCAATCATCGCGCCCTGGATGGGACTCATGCGATTCATCTTATTATAACCAGAGGCTACTTCTGTCAGTTCAAAGCCTTTTTCTTGGGGCACATAGGCGACACCCATATCAACGGGAATATCCGACGGAATTTTTTGATTGAACATATACCGTTTGGCGTAATCATTAATTTGATCCGGATTTAGCCTCTCTAAACTCAGTCGACCAAAAGCCGTGTTAATTGATTTTGCAAAAGCCTCTTTCAAGCTGATCGAACGAGTCCACTTTGTGATTTTATCTGAAAGTACATTTTTCTTATATAGGGTGTAGTTCCCACCATTGAAGCGAATTGTATCTGAAGGGTGAACGCCCGCTTTATCGATGGCGGCTGTGGCAGTCACAACTTTAAAAATTGAAGCGGCGGGGTAAGAGGCTTTTAAGGCAAGATTAGGTTTGTCGTCGGCATCCCTTTGAAAATTAGCTAAGGCTAAAATTTTCCCCGTCGCTGCGTCCATTAAGACAATCGAACCATAATCTGGTTTGTACTGTTTCAACAGTTTGTCTGCCGCCGCCTGCAGTTCAGAATCAAAAGTATATTGAACGGACAAATCCATCGGAAAGCCGTCCCACTTCATATTGATTTTTTCAGGGTAAGATTCATGGCGAACGGACTCGGCCAAGGTCTCGGCCAGCTGCACGCGATATTCAAGGTGGTTTTTAATTTTAATTTGGACTTTTTCTTCCACCGTGGGTCGACTATTGAATAAGAGGGTCACTCCGGTGATCACGGCCGCGATCATAAAAATTCGCTGGACCTTTTTTCGGCGTGATAATTTCTTTTTAGGATGTATCATAAAATTATTCTAGCATTATTAAAATTCCTGTTTCAAGACCTGAGTCGAAAAAATCACAGGCTCGGCCCCCTGTAGACACCGAATGTGGAAAGATTCGCGCAAACCCAGTCCAGATCTAGGGTAATTGATGAGTGACAAAGCCAAGGTCTTGCAGATATGAAATGGTGATGAAGACTAAAGAAAAGATTCTTTTGCAATCGATCGAACTTTTCAACCGGCAAGGCGTCAGTCCTGTGACGACAAATCACATTGCCAAGGCCATGAACATCAGCCCCGGCAATTTATACTTTCATTACGCCAATAAAGAAGAAATTATCCTAGAACTTTTTCAGCGCATGTGTTCAGAAACTTATGCCATGTGGCGGCCTCGGCAAATCACCAAGATGTCGCCTTTGCAATTTGTCGATCTTAATTTTGAGCTTTATTGGAAGTATCGTTTTTTCCATCGTGAAATGTACTCTCTTCGGCGTAAAGATATCATCTTAGCTAGAAAATGGCGAACCCATCTGGCAAAAATGATGCAATTGATGCAAATTCTTTATAGGCGTTGGGTCAAACAAGGCATCATGATTCAGCTCTCAGACAAACACGAATTAGTTTATGTGTCGGAGTCTCTTTTGGCAATGGCGACAACCTTCCTGCAGTTTTTTGAAAGTGCCGAACGGCAACCTGGCAAAAACAGTGTCGTGCGTGGCCGTCGCCATGTTGCTAGGCTTTTGCGGCCCTATTGCAGTGACAAAGTTAAAGACGAGTTTGAAAAATTTATCGATTCTGAGTCTTAAAATAGCCTTAATGTTCCCGCCGACTTGGTCCCAACCTTGCTATAGTTAGCCGTGTCTTAGGCACTTGGCATTCTTGGTTGAAGCTAGAGTCCCCCTCGAAAAGCAGTAGGTCCCATTCCTATTTGATCGCTTCAACCAGAGCCAAGCAACCTAGGCAATTCATCGGGGTGGTTATGAAGTTAGTTTGGATTTCAGCGGTGTCTTTAATGGCGATCTTTTTTGCGGTGAATTCGGCACAAGCGTCGACGTCTTGTCGCGAAATTGTCAGCGAATTACAGTTGCTTCGAAAGGCTCAAAATCAAATTATTATGGGCCTTGCAGAGAATCATATCTCGGCGGCTAAATCGATCGATGAAACATCAACACAGCTAAGCTTTTACAATCGACCGGCGCCGATGCGAGTGATTCATAATATGAAAAATACAGCCAACGCCCTTAATAAAAGAGGCGAAAAAGGCAAGGAACAGGCCCAGACTTTAGACGAGGCCACGGCTGATTTAAACGTCCGAATTGCCACCTGCTTACGAAAATAGGCTAGCCCTTCATCCAGGTCCCCGGGTCTCGAACAATGCTTTTGAGGCTCAAATCCTTTCATTTTATGCTACTTTTCTAAACAGCTAATTTAAGGTCAGCCCTAAAAGACGCTGTGCTTCTTAATTTTGGACGTATATTCCCTAAGTATTACAATAACTTGGTCATGTTTAAGTTAATGTAAGATTTTTTGTTGCAAAAAATTCATGCTTCATACTTAATGAGTCAGTTCCAAATTGGCACTTATCGAATTGGCACCTAGGGGGATGAGAATGAAACCAGTATCTGAAAAACTTGTGAAAGAGTGCAAAGAGCGGCTCCTCCACACGAAGAGTGAGATTCTGAATAGAGTGAAAGAGGCTCGTTTTAATCTAGACACCAACGATGACAAGGGTGGCGACGAAGCCGATCAGACAGTGCGGGTGTTGGCGGAACAAGAATTCTTAAATATGCACGATCGTCTGCGAACTCAACTGATTGAGATCGAAAGTGCTTTAGCCCGAGTTGAAAACGGCAGCTTCGGAATTTGCGAAGAAACCGAAGAGATGATCGAAGCCGAAAGACTAAGAGCCATTCCATGGACCCGCCTCAGCATCGAAGGCGCCGAGATCCGCGAATCTGTGAATAAGCGGTACGCTCGGTAGGCAGCGAAGCTCGATAAGAAGCTACGCTCGGTAAAAAAGATGCTGCAGATGATTTGGTCACTTTAGCACCCTGACGCTTTTATAATTTTATGAATTGAACTCAGCGATAAGGCCTGAACATTTTTTGATAAGGGATAAGTTTCTTTTCCTGGATAAACAACAAATTGCATATCAGGCTTAAGATCTTCGCAAGCAATATGAAAGCCTTTTTCAAGTTTTGGCGAGAGGCTTCGTTTGATTTCAATAGCAATACGACGGCTGTTGGGTAAATCCAAAATCAAATCAATTTCAGCACCAGCCGCAGTTCTAAAAAATGAAGCGTTCGTGCCAAAGGGCGCTGCTGATATTAAACTTTCTATTATGAATGACTCCCAACTGGCACCAGCAATGGGATGAGAAAGAAGTGTCTCTTTGTCTCTAATATTAAGCAGGGCATGGCAAAGGCCACTATCTCGAATAAAAACTTTTGGCGATTTTACAAGTCGTTTGCTGAGATTTCCATGCCAAGGTTGAAGTCTACGAACAAGCAAGAGATCTACTAACAGATCGAGATATTTGGCGACAGTTTTCCCATCAACACCTAAAGATTTAGAAATTTCGGCAGCATTTAGAAGTGTGCTTTGGCGATGCGCGAGCATGATCCAGAAGCGTCGTAAGGTTTCTGCCGGTATTCTTGGTCCAAGCTGTGGAATATCTCGCTCTAAGTAGGTTCGAATGAAGTTGGCTCTCCAGGTTAAACTTTTTTGATCACTTTGTGATAAAAAACTATCTGGAAAACCTCCACGCAGCCAAAGTTTTTCAGTTTTATCCGTGACCTCAAGGGGTTGCAGCGGGGTTAATTCAAGATAAGAAATTCGACCAGCAAGTGATTCCCCCGATTGCCGTAGTAAATCGAGGGAAGCAGAGCCTAAGAGTAAAAACTGCCCTGTTCGTCGGCCTTTCCGTCGGCCCTTATCAATAAGACAGCGTAAAATTTTAAAAAGGTCGGGATATCTTTGGATCTCGTCCAATATAACAAGTTTATCGGTATGCTCTAATAAATAAAGTTCGGGATGGCTCAGCTTATTACGATCCGAATCAGATTCTAAATCAAGATAGATACTAGGTCTTGTTTGTCCGATCTCTAGAGCTAAAGTGGTTTTGCCAACTTGTCTGGGACCCAAAAGTCCTACGGCCGGGTTGCTATTGATGGCCTCAATTATTGAGGACATCATTTGTCTTTTAATCATCCTTGTATTTAAGGATGAAAAGTCCATAAATACAAGGATGAATTTATGGATAGTAAAGCGTAAGTAAATTATGAAGCGTTCAGGTCGCCTTATTTTAATCAACCTATCGGGTGAATCAAAACGAGAAACGTTTTGTGTTTCGTCTCATCTCGAGAAATGCGCTAATTTTTTTTAATACCTCTGAAAGAAGTGCTAACCTATATCATATTTAGGGGGATTTGTGAAACAAATGAGCATCGTTATTAGCTCTGTCTTAATGACTGGATTAATTTTATTAGGTTTTCAAAACTGTGGTCAGCCGGGTCAGATATCGCAAGTCTCGTCGGAGGCAAAGGCACCTCTTTCAAATTCATTGGAAATCGGAGCCCCTGCGACAGGTGGTGCACCTGTCGCTTCTAGCGCAACTGTTCCAGTGCCTGATCCTGTTGTCGTTGTTAATGACCCCGTTCAACCGGCAATCTGTCGCGATATGACGGCTTCAGACGTGATGTTAAACGTCGATCTTGTCACCAGCGATGGTGCTTCCTTTAGTTTGATTGATGCCGATCACTTTGTATCCATTGCGAAAGCGGCTGTGAATTTACAGGCGTCTTCCAGCGGCGATGTCAGCGAAATCAGAATCATCTTGAATCCTTCAGGAAATCTAGTCCTCGGGTCTGATAACGTTGCTTACGATTTAAAAACTCCTAGTGCCCAATCTTCGGGATTTAAAGTCCGTCTAGCCTCACGCACCCATGTGATCTCGGGCAAGATGTATTCACTGGCTTTAAATATTGATCTAAGCCAACAGATTGTACGAGCTGGTAAAAAATGTTTACTGAAGCCCGAAATTCATAACGCTGTTTTAACAGCAATTTAGCCTTTATCGCGCATGCGCTGGCGACTGAGAGCCAGCCAACCGCAAAGTTTATAAAGAACTCGCGCTCCGACGTTGCCATCCCAGGGGTCGGCGCTTTCAGGAGAAACTCCGCCGCTGGAAACTTCATTGACGTCAAAGCCAATAATATTTCTTCCCGATCGATACAGATGATTAAACAAATAATAGATCTGATCGATTTGCAATCCTCCAGGAACAGGTGTTCCTGTGTGCGGACAAAAAGAAGGATCAAGACCATCAATATCAAACGAGATATAAACATTTTGCGGCAGTTCAGAAATAATTTCTTCGCAAAGATCTTTCCAGGAAGCGCCTTCAAATAACCGGCTTTTTAATTCCAGATCAAAAAAAGTGCGAATGTCTTCGCGGGAATCAATCAGATCAAACTCTTCTTCGCAAAAATCTCGGATCCCAATCTGCACAAGCTTGGCGGGCTTCCAAGGGGCATTCATGACGTTATTCATAATGGACGCATGCGAGTGTGTAAATCCTTGATAAGCTTTTCGCAAATCCGCATGGGCATCAATATGTAAGATGCCGAATTCTCCTTGGCAATTTTCAGACACAGCTCGCAGAGCGCCAAAAGGTGTCGAGTGATCGCCGCCCACAAGTCCAAGCCCTTGACCCTTGGCCAGAATCTGCTGGCAATGAGTGTAAACCCAATCTGTCATTTTTTCGCAAGCGCCATTCACGTCAGATCGCAGTTGATCCATCTTTTTTTGATCAGAGCTTTGGCTATTGATCAATCCGATCAGCTCTTGGGCTTTGGCTTTAAACTTATCATTTGATTTTTTAAGTGCAGTTGGAAATTCCTGCATAAAGTATCCAACTTCATAGGCTTTCCCAGTTTCAAAATCAAAAAGGTCAACTTGCTCACTTCCTTTGCGGATCAGCTGAGGGCCCCAGGAAGCACCAGCTCCATAAGACGTCGTTACTTCCCAAGGAACTGGAACCAGGACAACATCGGCTTCGGCCTCTTTGACCGGTAAACCAAAGATGCCGAAGTCGGCAGAAATAGCGGCATTGGGATCGGATAAATTATTTTTTTCCATGGATTAAGCCTCTGTTTTGATTATGACTTTTTTAAATTAAGCCAGCCTGAATTGACACCTGTTTCTGAAAACTTGTGCAAGGCATAAAGCCCATTGCATTAAACTTGATTATTTACCGTGATTCCCCCAAGTTAAGGCCGTCGTGGCGACCCGGGCAAGTGGTTCGTTGCGACCTTATAGTAGCTAGATTTCAGATATCTTTTAAGTGACGGCATCAGTGTTTGTAACGGAGGAATGAATGAAGCGACAACTTGTTCTGTTTTTAGGTCTTTTTCTAACGTCAATTCTGGCAGGAGCGGCTAAGCCAAATCCTGCGGCGCCTGTGGGCGGCACTTTTAATATGAATCTGGTTGGCGAGCCTTCTATGATTCATCCGATCATGAGCACTGATCTGGCGTCTGCGGACGTTCGACGCTGGTTGGGCGACACTTTGCTAGCCCGTGACCCAGAGACCTATGAGTGGAAGCCACGACTGGCTGAAAAATATGAAATTTCAAAAGACGGAAAAAGCTATACGTTTTTTCTAAGAAAAAATGCCTTCTTTCATGATGGCAAACCTGTGACCGCTGAAGACGTTAAGTTTAGCTTCGACGCGATTTTTGATCCTAAATATAAAGCTCAACATTTGCTTCCTTATTACGACGGTCTTTCCAAAGTAGAAGTCATCGATGCAACAACTGTGAAAATCACCGCGAAAGACACGTACTTTAAAAACTTTGACGTATTTGTTGATACAGAGATTATTCCTAAACACGTCTACGGAGATGTAGAAAAGTCCCAAAAGATGACCCGCACTTATGTCGGCGCGGGACCTTACTCATTAGAAAAATTTGAACGTGGGCAAAATATTTTATTGAAGCGATTTGATAAATGGTACGGATTTCAGGTGCCTGAATTAAAAGGTTTTTATAACTTTGCGGCCGCCAATCTCCGTTTTTACTTAGAAGAGAATGTTCTCTTAGAGCACGCAAAAAAAGGCGACTTAGACTACGTCGATCTTCGCCCTGAGTCTTATGTGAAAAAGACCGAAGGTGCGCCATGGGACAAAACTATTTTTAAGAAAAAAGTAGAAAATTCAGGACCGAAATCAACCGGCTTTATTGGCTGGAATTTTCGACGTGAAATGTTTCAAGATAAAAATGTCCGTGTGGCGTTAGCTCACCTCCTGAACCGTGAAGAGATGAATCATAAATTTAAATATGATTTAGCTGAACTTTGCCGAGGACCTATCTATAACAAAAGTGAATACTCACCAACCACAGTCAAAGCCCTTGGCTATGATCCTAAAAAGGCCACTGAGCTTCTGACGAAATCAGGTTGGAAAGACACTGATAAAAACGGCATTCTTGATAAAATGGTGAACGGTAAAAAAGTTGAATTCCGGTTTGCTTTGATTCACGCCAATAAAGACTCTGAAAAATATTGGACCATGTACAAAGAAGACCTGAAAAAAGCCGGCATCGAAATGGAAATCAAGTATCTTGAATGGAATTCATTTTTAAAGCTGGTGGATGAAGGCAATTTTGATGCTGTAGCCATGGCGTGGGGCGGAGGCGATATTGATTGGGATCCCAAGCAAATTTGGCATTCCAGCAGTGCCGTTCCCGGCGGCTCAAACTTTATTTATTATAAAAATCCAGAAGTGGATAAGCTGATCGATGAAGCGCGTATGACTGTAGATCGTGCAAAACGGATGAAAATGCTTCGGACCGTGTACGAAAAAATTGCGGGCGATGCGCCTTATGCTTGGTTATTTAATGATAAATTTGATCTCTATGCAGTTTCCGGTCGAGTTCAACAGCCGGCGGACACATTTAAGTACGAAATAGGTTATAAAACTTGGTGGCTGAAACCTTAGAGGTAATTCTTAAGTGTTGATGTATATTTTTAGGCGACTGCTTTTACTGATCCCCACCTTTTTAGGGATCACAGTCCTGACATTCTTTTTAATAAATATGGCGCCTGGTGGACCCGTGGAGCAAAAGCTTCAGGCGATCCGCTTTGGCCGTGGCGGCGGAGAAGGTGGCGGCAGCACAAATGGGGGCGGACGCACCTCTGGAGTTAATGAAGAGGTCGTGGCTGCTTTGAAAAAGCAATACGGTTTTGATAAGCCAGTTCATATTCGGTATTGGATTTGGTTAAAAAATATTTCAAATCTTGATTTCGGCAATAGCTTTACCTACGAAGAGCCCGTGATTGATGTCATCGCCAGTAAGTTTCCGGTGTCCTTACAATTTGGAGTGGTGTCATTACTCCTTACCTATTTAATCTGTATTCCTCTTGGCGTTATGAAAGCGATTAAAGCCGGTGGACCCCTCGACCGAATTTCAGGATTGCTTCTCTATTTCGCTTACGCGGTTCCTTCGCTTGTGCTGGGAATTTTTTTGATCGTATTTTTCGCAGGCAGCAGTCATTTCAGTTGGTTTCCCATCGGTGGCTTAAAGTCAGATAGTTACGAATCAATGTCCGTCGTGGCTCAGATCTTAGATCGGGCTCATCACTTTATCCTGCCGATCATTTGCTATATGCTGGGGGGCTTTACCGAGCTGACCATGCTAACGCGAAATTCAATGCTAGATGTGATCAAATCAGATTACATCAGAACCGCGCGCGCCAAAGGCGTTCGCGAAAAAACAGTGATCTTTAAACATGCTTTAAGAAACGCTTTAATCCCTGTGGCCACGGGCCTTGGCGGATTTTTTAGTGTGTTCTTGGCAGGATCTTTAATTATTGAAACGATTTTTAATTTGGACGGGATTGGTTTGCTTGGTTACAAATCCGCGTTAACCCGAGATTACAATGTGGTGATGGGTCTGACCTTTTTATCTTCGGTCGTTTTGCTGTTGGGTCGTCTGTTCAGCGATATTGTGTATGTCCTGATTGATCCAAGAATCGATTTTAAATAATGGGATTGGTTGAAAAGTATTTAATCACCAATGAATTAAATATCAGACGCTACCGTCGATTTAAAAAAGATAAAGTTGCGATCTTTTCAGTTTTTGTGATCTTGGGATTAATTTTTCTTAGTTGCACCGCTGAACTTTGGGTGAATAATCGTCCTCACGTGATGAAATATCATGGCGAAATTTATTTTCCTTTAGTGAAGGATTATCATCCTTCTGTTTTTGGAATCGAAGATGAGGTCATCACGGATTACCGCGCTCTAAAGCTTAACGAAGGGGATTGGTGGATTTGGCCGATCATTCAGTGGGATCCATTCGAAAGCAATAAAGCCCTTTCTGAATATCCGGCGCCGCCCTCCAAACAAAATTGGTTTGGAACGGATGATCGCGGCCGGGATGTTTTAACTCGGCTTATTTATGGTTTGCGCTACACGCTGGCTTACGCATTATCAGTTTGGTTTCTTTCTTACTTATCAGGCTGCTTGGCCGGAGCCTTTATGGGTTATGCCGGCGGCCGAGTCGACCTAGTCGGCTCAAGAATCGTTGAAGTGGTTGAAAGCATGCCGGCCTTCTTTGTCATCATCACGGCCGTTGCTTTGTTTTCGCCGACGCTTCCTTTGCTTATTCTGATCAATGTGATTTTTGGATGGACGTCGATTTCTGGTTATATGCGAGCCCAATTTTTATCGCTTAGAAAGCGCGAGTACGTTGAAGCCGCGCGAGCGATTGGCTCTAGCCACTGGCGAATTATTGCAAAACATATTTTTCCAAATGCCCTGACGCCGATTGTGACCTTTGCGCCTTTTACGATTGCTGCGAATGTTATTTCACTCGCGTATTTAGATTATCTGGGATTGGGATTGATTCCGCCAACGCCAAGTTGGGGAGAGCTGTTGGGCCAAGCCCAAAAATATTTTACCATCGCCGAATGGCTTGTATGGGCACCATCCGGAGCCCTGCTGATCACATTGACTATGTTAATTAATATCGGTCTTGCGATCCGCGACGCTTTTGACTCTAAATATTCCGTATAAGCCATTAATTTCAAATACTTAATCCATCTTGCGATAGGATATACTTTATGATATACTAGAAAGTATACTGGAGGCCTATGGGAAAACCCTTAATGATTCAACTTGAAGATGATGCCCGCATAGAGAAACTGAAACAAAAAATGGGCGCAAAAACTAAGATTGAAGTTGTCCGAACTGCCCTTATTCTTTTAGAAGCAGATGTTTCAAGAACGGAACGAATAAAAAGGTGGGAAAAGGCCGCAAAAATTGTTGGAAATTCCGGCCTTGAAGTTTTAAAGGATTTTAAACGTCTTCATCGTTTTAAGAATTTGCCGTGATTTTACCTAAAAAGTGGCATCTGTATATTCTTGATCTAGAGCCAAGAATTGGAACAAAGCCCGGAAAACAGCGTCCCTGTCTTTGTATTCAACCTTCAGAGTTTTGCGCGGCAGGCTTAGGTTCTTCATTGGTGATTCCATTGACGACAAATCTTCAAACAGAAGACACGTTTCCTATCCGAGTTCGAATCCCTCAAGGGACCTGCGGTCTAGAAAAAGAAAGTGAAGCTTTGATCGAACAAATTCTTGCCTGGGACATCCAGCTTTTCAAAAAGGATCTTGGCGAAATTCCTGAAGCCCTCCAGGAAATTATTAAAGCGGCCATCAAGGACTTCTTAGATTTTTAACTTCCATGTTGAAAAATCCAAGCCGTCGATATTTTTTTATTCGGCTTCTTCCAGATATGTATAACCTGACAAACCCTCTTCATAATGTTTGATGAGCAGTTTTGCTTCTTGTTTTGTGATCGTGCCTTTTTGGATGCTTTCTTCCGTGGCTTGACGAACACTATCGACCATTTCAGTGCGACCGTACTGAACGTAAGTCAGAACTTCAGTCACGGTATCGCCTGGCACATAATGATCAATCGTGTAGCCGGCCTCGCTTAAGGAAATATGCACGGCATCGGTATCGCCAAAAAGATTATGAAGGTCGCCTAAGATTTCTTGATAAGCACCCGTTAAAAAGACACCCACATAATAAGGCTGACCATGTTCATAATTGTGCAGCTGAATGGTGTCTTTAAAATCACCGGTGATCGTGTCGATGAATTTTTCAATCTTACCGTCTGAATCACAGGTTAAATCGGCCAAAGTGGCTGATGTTGTGGGCTCTTCATTTAAACGATGAATGGGCATGACGGGGAAAACCTGTCCCACAGCCCAAGAATCAGGAACCGATTGAAACACCGAAAAATTGCAAAAATAAGTGTCACATAATTCTTGTGAAAGCCGAGCCCGAATATCTTCGCAGTCCGGTGTCACTTTTGCGATTGAAAGCATTTTTGTTGAAATAGCAAAGTACATGCTTTCGCACCAAGCGCGTTGTTCCAAAGAAACCACGCCATAGGTGAATAATTGCAAAGTTTCATCTTTGGACTGAGTCAAATCATTGAAGCATTCGTTGATATTGTCGCGATTCACTTTTTCATAAATGTACTGCATGTCTTGCATGATCCGCGGGTCTGTTTTGACAGCAGGACGGGGAGGCGTATGACGGAATAAATTATTAACGCCCATGACATTAAAAACCAAAACCGAGTGATGGGCCACCAAGGCCCGGCCAGATTCTGTGACAATATTTGGATGTGGAATTCCCTTTTCATCACACAACGCTTGCAGGGTCGAAACCACGTCGTTGGCATATTCTTGTTCACTGTAATTGATCGAGCTATCAGAATTTCCAGTGCCGTCGTAATCAACGCCCAGACCGCCACCGACATCGATGTACTTAAGTTCTGCGCCCATGGAATAAAGTTCTGTGAAAAATCGTGCGCCCTCTTTTAAAGAAGATTTTATGCTAGAGATCGAAGGCACTTGCGAGCCAATATGATAATGCAGCAATTGCAAGCAATCCAGCATGCCTTCTTTTTTCAGAAGCTCGACACCCTCGACGATTTCAACAGCTGTCAGTCCAAACTTCGATCGGGCACCGGAAGAATCCACCCATTTACCGGCGCCTTGCGTATTTAATTTTGCACGGAAGCCAATTTGTGGACGGGTGTTAAGTTTTTTCGCAGCGGCAATAATCATCGGAAGCTCTTCGCGACGATCAACAACGATGATGGTGTTGCGTCCTAATTTTTGCGAAAGCAGAGCGGTTTCGATGTATTCAACGTCTTTGAAACCATTGCAGATAATCACAGCGTTAGGAGTGTTCATCAAAGCTAAAACGACCAAAAGTTCAGGTTTAGAGCCGCACTCAAGACCCAGGCGTAAATCTTTTCCAAATTTTACCAGCTCTTGCACTAAATGTTTTTGCTGGTTCACTTTGATCGGATAAACACCACAGTATTGGCCTTTGTAGCCGTGATCGATAAATGCTTTTTGGAAGCAGCCATGCAACAGTTCAACCCGAGCTTTAATAATATCCTGGAAGCGAATCATGATGGGAATTCGAATTCCACGATCCAAAAGATCTTGCGTCAGTTCATACAAATCAACTTGGGGACCTTGGCCCCCAGATGGGGTGACAATAACATTTCCCTGAGAGTTGATTTTAAAATAACCGCTTCCCCAGTTGTTAATACCATAAAGGGACGCACTTTTTTCAACACTCCAAGATTCTGACATCAGTTCTTCCCCACGGATTATTTAACTTCATTATTTAACCGAATTATTTAACCGAATTATTTAACTATCAGATTCAATATTTTCCCGGATTTGTAAATAACTTTATCAATATTTTTTCCTCCCAGGGCGGCCAGCACCGTAGGAATCTTCTGGGCCTCTTCCAAAGCGGTTTTTTCGGAAGCATCAATGGCGATTTCGATGATTCCACGCATCTTACCGTTCACTTGCACTCCCAAAGTCGCTGTATCGTCGGTGACCAAGGCCGCATCAAATTTTGGCCATGGCGCGAGGGATACAAAGTCTTTTTCCCCCAAAATGGTCCACATTTCTTCGGCCATATGCGGAGCAAAAGGCATCAACAGTTGCACCAGTGGCTTTAAAGCGGCTTTGGGTTTGATTTCCAGCCGGTAAAGCTCGTTAACTAAAATCATCATGGCGCTGATCGCAGTGTTAAATCCCATATTTTCAATATCGTCGGTGACCTTTTTAATGGTCTTATGCAGAATTTTTTCGGCTTCAATGGGAAGCGGCCCTTCGGTGGCGTGACACTGCCCTTCGTCGCTAGCGACCATTCGCCAAACTCGGTCCAAAAAGCGGCGAACCCCATCGATGCCCTTATCAGACCAAGGCTTATCTTTATCCATGGGACCTAGGAAGCTGATGTAAGTTCGTAAAATGTCAGCCCCGTATTTACCGTGCAAATCATCCAGATTGACGAAATTGCCACGGGATTTCGAAATTTTTTCGCCATCAGTTCCTAAAATAAGTCCTTGATGAGCCAATTTTTTAAAAGGTTCTTCGTGGGAAACAATGCCAGCATCAAATAAAACTTTTTGCCAAAACCGCGCGTACAAGAGGTGACCGACAGTATGTTCAGCCCCACCCACATACAGATCAACGGGCATCCAATATTTTTGGGCTTCAAAAGAAAAAGGGTCCTGCTCGTTCAAGGGATCGGTGTACCTTAAGAAGTACCAAGACGAACCGGCTGAGCCCGGCATGGTATCAGTTTCTCGAAAACCTTTTTCACCATCTTTATCTGTGTATTCCATCCAAGATTTATTACGAGCCAGCGGCGCTTCGCCTTTTTCTGAGGGTTGATAGTCACTGACTTCTGGTAAAAGCACAGGAAGCTCATTTTTTGGTAAAGTCTTAAGTCCTTTTTTGGGAAAATGCACAACTGGAAATGGTTCGCCCCAGTATCTTTGGCGACTGAAAAGCCAGTCGCGAAATTTATACTGAATTTCTTTTTGACCAAGGCCTTTTTCTTGTAAATGTTCAGTCATGCGATGAATCGCATCGTTTTTTTCTAAGCCATTCAAAAAGTGGCTGTTGATCAATTTGCCATCGCCTTCGAAAGGAAGCTCCCCTGAGCTTTCAAGAACTCGAACAATTGAAAGATTGAATTTTTTAGCAAATTCGAAATCTCTGGCATCGTGTCCGGGAACGCCCATGATGGCGCCGGTTCCATAATCCATCAAAACATAATCGCTGGTATAAATTGGAATTTTAATGTTGTGATCTAAAGGATGTTGGGCGAAAGCACCGGTCATTTCACCGGTCTTTTCGGTGGCCGCTTTGCGATCAACCTCACTTTTGCCAGCCGATTTTTTAAGATAGGCCTCAACCGCTAGTTTTTTCTCATTTTTTACAATCAAAGGAATTAATGGATGTTCGGGTGCAAGGACCATAAAAGTGACGCCATATAACGTATCAGGCCGGGTGGTGAAGACCGAGACCTCATGAGTTTTTAAATCGTGACCTTGAATTTTAAAAGTCACTTGTGCGCCTTCAGACTTTCCAATCCAGTTTCTTTGACCCTCTTTTGTACGATGAGGCCAATCCACTTTATCAAGGTCATGCAATAATCTTTCGGCATAATCAGTGATCTTTAGCATCCACTGTTTCATGGGCTGCCGAAAAACGGGATGACCTCCGCGTTCACTTTTTCCATCAACCACTTCTTCGTTGGCAAGGACGGTTCTTAAAGCGGGGCACCAGTTGACCGGCACTTCTTTTTGATAGGCCAAGCCTCGGTCATGAAGTTTGGTAAAAATATATTGCGTCCATTTATAAAATTTTGGATCACAGGTCGAAATTTCGCGACTCCAGTCAAAGCTAAAGCCAAAAGATTTTAGCTGCCGGCGAAAAGTTTCAATCGCTTGGTCTGTTGTTTTCGAAGGATGCACACCAGTTTGAATGGCGTACTGTTCCGCCGGCAATCCAAAGGCATCGTAACCCATGGGATGAAGGACGTTAAATCCTTGGGCGCGTTTATACCTAGAAATAATATCGGTCGGCGTGTACGAGGCAATGTGGCCAATGTGCAGACCTGATCCTGAGGGATAAGGAAACATATCTAAAGCAAAGTACTTTGGTCGAGTCGATTTGTTATCGGCTTGGAAAGTCTTTTTCTCATCCCAGCGTTTTTGCCATGCGGATTCGGTGTCCAGGGGCTTGTATGTCATAGGGTCCTCATATTCTTTTTGCTTAGCGAATGATTGACCTTCGGCCGGTTCTTCGTAAAACCTGGTCAAGAGTCTGTAGAAACAAATATCAAATTCAAAATCTCGACTCAATGGATTCGACCATTGCCGCGATACGTATATTGTTATGGTAAGTGAAGCGGTCGTAAGATCACCTCGAAGTCGTCGAATCTTGGTGATCGATGAAGATTTAGATAGCTTGAACATCCTCCTGGAGCCCCTTCGTTGGGAAGGTTATGACGCCCGCGGAGCCCAGAGTGTTCAAGAAGGTCTCCAGCTGATAGAAAGCTGGACGCCGCATATTGCCCTTTTGGACTTGGCCACCAATCGCGGGGGCATGCAGTCTTTAAGTAAAATTCGTCAAAAACTAACTCATACCTCTTGCCTGATCATTTCTGAAGACTCGTCGACGGAAGCGATCATCATGTGCTTAGATGCCGGGGCTGACGATTATATTATTAAACCATTTGTGCCTTTAGAGCTTCTAGCTCGGATCAGAACCCATCTTCGCATCCGTGATTTGCACGAGCAATTGGTCTACGCCAATGAAAAATTAAAAGAGCTTGTCGATACCGATGACCTGACGGGTCTTTTCAATATGCGCTCGCTTTATCAGCGTTTGGAATTTGAAATCGAGCGAGCCCGCAGGTTCAATCGCGGCGTCGTCTGTGTGATGATGGATATGGATTTTTTTAAAACCGTGAATGACGGCCATGATCATCTTTTCGGCAGCCATGTTTTGACCGAAGTTGGAAAAATTATTAAAGAAAATACCCGCAACACTGATATTGCCGCAAGGTACGGTGGCGACGAGTTTTTAGTGGTACTCACCGAGGTCAATTATGAAGGCGCCTTGCTGTTTTGTGAACGCCTTCGTCAAAGTATTGAAGCTAAAAATTTTATTAATGGCGAAGATGCCATTCGTTTGACGATTTCAATTGGTTTTACCACCCATCCCGAGTCTGAAAAAATCAATGCCCGCGAAATGGTTCGCCGTGCCGATCATGCTCTTTATGAAGCCAAACGCCTGGGTCGTAATCGGGTTTGCTATTTCGAAGCTGAAAGTAACATAAGAGTCCTCAGTCCGACGGGATCAAGGGCCGCCACACCGGCCGAGCCCGCCGCTTCAAAAAGTAATTCTAGAAAGAAAAGCGCCAGCTAAATCTAAAAAAAGCATTCTTAAGTTGACTCAACAGAGTGGCTTTTTATAGTGATCCTATGTCCTTGCAATCATCCATTGATTTTAAAGCCCGAAAAAAAGCTGCCTTTATTTCTTTCCTTACAAGCTTCGTGGTTTTAGGCCTTAAGGTTTATGCCTTCCAGCAAACTAAATCGACGGCTATTTTATCGGATGCTCTTGAAAGTATCGTCAATGTTCTGACCGCGCTGATCGCCGTTTTTGTGATTGGTTATTCGTCCCAACCGGCCGATGAAGATCATCCTTACGGACATGGAAAATCAGAATTTTTTTCAGCCGCTTTCGAAGGTGGAATGATTTTTTTTGCAGCCCTAGTGATCTTTGCCGAAAGCATCAAAGCACTGACAGGACACGGGGAAATTAAGGCGATTGATACAGGGATTTTTTATATTGCCGTCGCGACCGGGGTTAATTTGACCGTCGGGCTTTATTTGCGACGGGTGGGTCGCCGCGAAAAATCAGAAACCTTGATAGCCAGTGGGGCGCATCTTTTTTCAGATGTGATAACAACTGTTGGTGTGATCTTAGGATTGCTGATTGTAAAGGCTACGGGATGGCCGATGGCGGATGCATTGATTGCTTTTGGTGTGGGCCTGCATCTGATGTATGAAGGTTATAAGATTGTGCTGACTTCTGTGGCTGGGTTGGTCGACGCGATTGATGTAAAGTCTCTTGAAATTCTTTCAAAATTGATCGGCGAACAAAGAACAGAAGGCATCATAAATATTCATAATGTTCGAGCCATTCGCTCGGGCAGTTTTCATCATATTGATGCCCACTTAGTGGTGCCTGAATACTGGCATGTTTCTAAAGCGCATGAATTGACTCATCATCTTGAACAGGCGGTCGTAGAGCTTTATCCCTATGACGGAGAATTTGCATTTCACTTAGATCCTTGCAAACGCAGTTTTTGTCGTCAGTGTGATGTTTCTGATTGTCCCATTCGAGCTGCTAAGTTTGAACAATTGTATTCCTTTTCGGTCACCAATTTGATACAAGGGCCTCAAATAACAAATGAGCCCGATGGAAGCCTTCCAGAACAGACGTGACATTAACATTACGCGCACTTTACCGCGACCCAATGCTTACACCATCGCATTGGACGGTGAATTTTCGCATGTGGCTTTCAATGAAGAAAGAGCTCCTTTATTCAAAGGTCACTGGCGTGAAAAAGTATTTAAAGCCGCCCCTGAAGCACCGATGGATCTTGAAATTGGCACTGGCAATGGGTTCTTTTTTGCCCACCGTGCTGAATCGCAAGCAAAACGAAATTTACTGGGTCTAGAGCTGAAGTATAAACCGCTGATTCAATCCATCCGCCGAGCCACGCTGGGTGGCCGTAAAAATGTCGCGATCGCAAGATATCATGCTTTCAATATGAGCGATCTTTTTGAAGGCGAAGAATTAAATCATGTTTTTATTCATTTTCCTGACCCATGGACAAGCCCTAAGAAGCCAAGGAATCGGATCGTCAATCGTTATCACCTGGGCTTGCTGTACAAACTTCAGCGACCTGGATCTTTTTTAGAATTTAAAACCGATTCCCGCGAATATTTTTTATGGGCCATGGAAGAAATTAAAGAAAGCCCTTACAAAATCGAATTTCAAACTCAAAATTTGCATCAGTCTGAAAAAGCTTCAGAAAATTTTATGACCGGCTTTGAAAAAATTTTTACCAAACAAGGCATCCAGATCAACTACGTGTTGCTACGCAAGCCTTAGGCTTAGAAACTGCCCCACTTAAGTGTGCTTGCTTTAACTCGCGCGTCGAATAAGTTCAGTTTTTCTAGAGGCTTATCATCTCCTTGCGGCCAAACGAATTCC
>JAYWEQ010000156.1:0-82169 GCA_043779185.1 Pseudobdellovibrionaceae bacterium | reverse complement strand
TCTCCTTGCGGCCAAACGAATCATTTAAACACCTAAAATAACAAAGTAACCTTGAGGCGTTAGTCTGCGCTACGCACACTTAAGTGGGGCAGTTGGTAAGGCTTAGGCTTTTCTACCGGCCACCGAACAGGCCCCACGCAATGCACTTGACTGCATTATACTCATGAGTATAATGCAGTTGTATGCATAAAAAAGACAGGTATTTGAGTCCTTTTATTGTTGAATTTCTGGCTGAAAGAATGGTTTTTCTGGGGGGACCTCGTCAGGTTGGAAAAACAACCCTTTGTCTCAATTTTTTAAATCCAAGTCATCGAACCAATCCAAATTATTTGAATTGGGATGATTTGACATCCAAGGCAAAACTTAAAAAGGGAGAGATTCCAAGTTCTTCGCTGATTGTGATTGATGAGGTCCATAAATTTAAAGGTTGGCGAAATTTGGTGAAGGGCTTCTACGATAAGCGGCCGGAGGATCAAAACTTTCTTATCACTGGATCGGCACGCCTGGACTATTACAGACGGGGCGGAGATTCACTCCTTGGTCGCTATCGATACCTTCGGCTCCATCCCTTTAGTTACAATGAGCTCAAACTTCTGAAAAACAAATCTGATCTTAAAGAACTATTAAAAATGGGTGGCTTCCCAGAGCCCCTGTTTTCAGGCACTGAGCGAAGACTTAAGTTATGGCACAGAGAGCGCCTTCATCGATTGGTTGATGACGATATTCGCGATTTGGAATCTATCCGCGAGTTTGATTTGATCGAAAGTTTAGCCGAATCTTTGCCAGACCGAGTGGGTTCAATTTTATCCGTTAAGTCTTTGTCTGAAGACTTGCAGGTCAGTCCTCACACCGTCAGCCACTGGTTAGAAATTTTAGAAAAAGTTTATTATTGTTATCGAATAGCGCCGTTTGGATCGACAAAAATTCGAGCGGTCAAAAAAGAAAAGAAATTATATCTTTGGGATTGGAGCGCTATTGAAAGTGCAGGAGCTCGTTTCGAAAACTTAGTCGCATCACACTTGCTTAAGTTTTGTCATTTCCACGAAGACACAGAGGGCGATGTCATGGAGCTGCGGTATATCAAGGATACTGACAACCGAGAAATAGATTTTGTTGTTATAAAAAATAAGCGGCCTCTTTTTTCAGTTGAATGTAAAACTGGCGAAGGCAGCCTATCAAAGCATATTAAATATTTTAAAGAACGCACAAATATTCCCATGTTTTATCAAGTTCATCTTGGGACCAAGGACTATATTGCAGATAAAAACTGCCGGGTTTTACCCTTTGCAAGTTTTTGCGAAGAGGTTGGTTTAGTTTAGATCACTGTTGATCTTTTAAAATCGGAACCACTGGATGGCTTCGATCTGTGCTTTGGGCCGATACGCGTCCACGCCTTTTTCCCACAGAAGCTCTTGCCAACCCAAGGTTTGCAAAATGGGACTGTTGACGTCTCTGTTTTGCATCAGAGCAACAATATTTGTTTTTGGTGGGATCTCATCGCTTTTAATCATGAGCGAAGGCATATGAAATTGGACAAAGGAAATGCCTTTATTGTTTCGAGCAAAACCTTCGGCTCCCTCTTCAAGATAGGCTTGAATCTGTTGCGGAGATTTCTTTTTACAAGAATCAATGACTAAAAGTTTATCCACTGTGGGCGCATAGTCTGTCACAAAAGCAAAATCGAAGGGTCCACATTTTTCAACGATGCGCTGATGGGAGCGGATTTGAACGAAAAGCCCGCGCTCTAAAGAATCATTGGATGGCAAAAACCAAATGTGTTTTGGATCCACTAAAGCAATTTGCAGATCTTTATTGTTTTCGCTGACTTTTTGTAATTGCTTAAACAATGGCGAACTTTTATCAACCAATTGGTCAGCCTCATAAATAAAGTCAAAAAAGACTTCTGAAGACGCATCTTGAAATCCCTTCTTTCTTAAGTTTTCAGTAAAATGAGAAACCAATAACTTATAACTAGCATGGGACTGAGTTTCTGAGGCTCGAAACATGTACTCTTGAATTTCCTTAAGGACTTCACGACTCATTAAAATGGGGGAAGGATGGGATTCCCACAAAGCCCCGATGATATTTAAAGGTGGCTTCCTTTCAGAGGACACAAAAGCAGAAAAATTTTGGATCATTTCATTTTTTCCGAAAAAAGAGAGCTGTTGATAAGAATCAATCAATGCTGACGTCACCAAGGGTCTCAGGGAAAGCTCCATTAAATTCTCAGATAAAGCGTCTTCATTATTTTTAGCAAATAAGCACGACTGATAATGCTCAGAAGTTTTCCACGGAGATTCACAATAAGAGGCGGGCGTTTTAATGACTTGTGGCCAGCGAACAGCATTTGTTTTTGTTCGATAGCCTTTCATACGGTCTTCAATATTGATCTCAGATTTTGTAAGATAAAGAAGAAAATCGGTGATCGACTCTTCAGCTAACTGTGAATAGGCAAAAGTGGAGGACTCGCGCTCACGGTACCAAACCTTGAAGATTGCTTTTTCAAGGTGACCCTCTGATAAAAAAAGTTTTTCACCTAATACGATCGAATGGTCATTAACTGCAAAAATCCATGGCTGAGCCAGGCTAATTTCCAAGCGTACAGGCTTGTGCAAAGGACCAATACCTTTGAGGGTGATTTCCGCATCTTGCAACCGCTCTTTAATAAAGGGCAACATTTCATTCAAATAGGGGCTGAAAGGAACTGATCTTCGAGCCCCACAGGCGTAGGCGATTTCTGAACCCCTGCTAGTTATGATGTCAATTTTATCAACAAGCTTGGAATCAATACATAGGGGCCGACGACTGGCCACAAGGACCCAAGCGAAGAGGGCCAATAGGAAGACATTAGAGATAATAAGAGCGGCTCGGGATAGCATTTCACACCGCTAATTAGCAATAACCATTCCCTTTTTAAACGACAACAGGATCAGGGGCATTTTTTGACAAAATCATTCAAGCCTTTTTTATCAACCATTAAAAACTTGATTTCTTTGGGTTGATCTTTGAAGGCGGCAGACAAAGGAGCCGCTGCAAAAATCATTTCTTTCTTCATCAGCAAAAGGCCTTTGTTTTTAAATTGCCCCAAAGCGGCTTTTACTTTTCTGGCCCCCGAATCAGTGATCGCAATGGACAAAGAGGCCCCTTTTTTTGTCCAATAAATAGTTTCAATTTCGCTCACTCCCAATAAATCTTGGCGATCAATATAATATTTTTTTCCATAAAATGGTTTGGGCCCAGAAAAATATTTCGTCAGGCTGCTCGTGCCAACTCTTAAGGTAAATCCTGATTTATCAACTTCGGGACGACATTCTTTAGCTAAGTTGGTCTCTGAAGTTTTAATGGCTAAAGGCGACTGTGCCGACACCCGCAAATAGGCCTCTTGGCAACGCCGATTACTGGGCTCAGCATCAATACACTTCTTATAGGCTTGGACTCTATCAATCAAATGACCCGCTTGATATTCAACTTCCAAAGCAACTAAGAAAAGATATCCTACAGGCTTCGGACTTCGAAGATCTAAAATTTTTCGGATGGCTTTAACCTCTGCAAATAAGGCCTGAGAGACCGGTTTCGAGTAAGGATAAATCGCACCGGCTAAAAACCAGGCTTGAAAAGTCACTGGAATAATATATTCGCGCTGATCCGTATAACTGGCGATCATCCGATGAAAATCCTCAACGACACGGCCTGAGTTAGCGATCACTTGAGCAGAATTTTTATCCCTCAGCGCCAGGTGTAAAGATTTTAGGCGACTTGCAATGGATCTTTCATTGCTGGAATCACAAGCGTCCTTTGAACAGGCCTCTAATAAATCAATCATAGCGGCGTCTGGATTTTCAAAGTTAGTTTTAAATATTTCTGCAATATTTTTCGGCTTATTTAAAATAGCAATTTTATTGGTATCGACTGCTACCGACCCCGTTTGGTTTTTAGAATGAACACAGGCAGATAATAAAAAACAAAAAATCCAGAAATATTTCAAAGTGCTTTCCCTTTTGGTTTAAGAATTCCAATTCTTCCGACCCGCGAAGGAAGTTCATGCTGCACTTTTTCAGACATCCAAGGATTCATATCTACTAAGCTTTGAAGATTTAATCCGGTTTTTACCTTAAAACCATGAAACATATAAACCACGTCCTCAGTCGCAACATTACCGGTGGCTCCAGGCGCATAAGGGCAACCGCCCAAGCCGCCAAGACTTGAATCAAAGGTTCTAACGCCCAATTGATAAGCGCGTTCAATATTGGCCAAAGCCTGTCCACGAGTGTCGTGAAAATGGCCTGCAATATTTTTCAAGGGAATTTTCTTTTTCAATTTTTTAAGCAGGCTTTCAACTTGCCCAATGTGGGCGACACCAATTGTGTCTCCAATAGAGATTTCGTAAGCTCCCATTTTAAACATTTTATGGGCTAGCTTCACCACACGCGCTTCGGGCACAGATCCTTCAAAGGGACAACCAAAGCAAACACTTAAGTAACCACGAACTTTAATTTTATGCTTTTTTGCCAGAGCCATGACTGGCAAAAAGCGAGCAAAACTTTCTTCGATACTGCAGTTGATATTTTTCTTAGAAAAAGATTCTGAGCAAGCTGCAAAAATGGCGATCTCTTTAATACCTGAAGCTAAAGCATCGTTAAAACCGTGCTCATTGGGAACCAAAGCAGAAAAAACAACTTCCTTTGCGATCTGACCTTTTTTTTGCAACTTTAAAACGGCGGTCACAACTTCTTTGCTGCCGGCCATTTGGGGAATCCAGTCAGAGCGAACAAAAGAACCAAGCTCAATTCGACGAGCTCCCGCTTTTGCTAAGCGCAGGGCCATTTCAATTCGAGTCGGGACATCGATCAGAGTCTTTTCGTTCTGAAGTCCATCGCGCAAACCCATTTCAACAAGACTGACTTTTTCTGCCATAGAATTAAGTTCCTGGATCAATCTTAATCAAAGTTTTGCCTAATGGCACCTGGTCCCCGACTTGAATTTCGATTTTTTGAATCAAACCATTTATTTCAGCCTTTAGAGTGTATTCCATTTTCATGGCTTCCATCACAATCAGCGCGTCGCCTTTTATCGCAGCGTCCCCGGCTTTGACGAAAATTTTTGTGATCTTCCCGGGCATCGGAGCTTTGACTGTGTCAGAGCTAGCAACAGTCCCTCTGCCACTTGAATTTTTTTTCCCTGAGTTACTTTCCACAACAAAAGTTTTCCCATTGAAATGAACCCAAAGTTGCTGTTGCAACCATTGCGCATTCACTTTCACTTGTTGGCCAGCGACCTGAAGCCAGACTTCCATTATTTGTCTCCCTTAGGTGCCGCGATAAAATGGGACCATGGAGAAGGCGTAATAACGCCAGAAGTTCCGACCAAGAGATTTTTTGATTTGGCGATAGGGAGGACCTGATCAACGATTTGTTTTTCAAAGTCTGTGATTTTTTCTTCTTTCAGAGCTTGGCTAAAATATTTTTCAATAAATCGTGTTGTCATCGTGCCCTTGATAAATTCGGGATGACTTAAAATTTGAATTAAATAAGGAATGTTGGTTCTGACTCCAAAAATCACTGAGTCATGAAGAACTCGAATCATTTTTTGAATACATCGAGGCCGATTTTCGTCCCAGGTGATCACTTTTGCAATCATTGGATCGTAATAAGAAGTGATCTCATCGTTTTCTTCAAAACCATATTCAAAACGACGACCAGGGCCATCGGGCCAAATCACCGATCCTAAGACACCCGTACTTGGCATCCCACCCAAATAAGGATTTTCAGCGTACAAGCGGCATTCTATGGAATGACCCCTAGGCGCACGAATTTTATGAGAATCAAAAACATATTCGCCCGCAGCCGTTAGAATCTGCGCTTTAACTAAATCAACGCCCATCACAAGTTCGGTCACTGGGTGTTCAACTTGCAACCGCGTATTGACCTCAAGTAAATAAAATTCATTATCTTGCAGTAAAAATTCAACGGTGCCGGCCCCTTTGTAACGACCAAGCTCAGCAATTGTCACCGCCACTTGCCCCATCTGCCTTCGCAAATCATCCGTCAATGACGGTGATAAGGCCTCTTCAATAATTTTTTGATGTCGACGCTGGACGGAACATTCCCGGTCAAAAAGATGAACAACCTGACCACTGGAATCCCCAAAAATTTGAAATTCAATGTGCTTTGCACGATCTAAATATTTTTCGATAAAAACTTGCGCCGAACCAAAAGCTGATAGAGCTTCCCGCTGCGCAGATTCAATCTGATCTTTAGCTTCAACTTTTGAAGTGATCAGCTTCATTCCTCGACCGCCGCCCCCGGCGGCCGCTTTGACAATCACAGGAAAACCAATTTTTTCACACTCAGATATCAACACGGCGACGCTTTGGTCAGATCCTTGATAACCCGGAACTAGGGGCAAGCCTGCTTTTTGGGCCAGCTCTTTAAATTTAACTTTATCTCCCAGCCTGCGGATGGTTTCAGGTTCAGGACCGATAAAAATAATTCCGGCTTCTTTACAGGCTTGAGCAAAATCAGCATTTTCTGATAAAAAACCAAAGCCCGGGTGCAAAGCATCTGCACCGCCGGCCAAAGCACCGTTAATATTGGCTTGAATATTTAAATAACTCTCATTTGTTGCGGCAGGGCCGATGCAGATTTTTTTATCGGCCATTCGATAAGCTCGACTTTGCACATCGACTTCTGAATGCAGGAGCACAGTTTCAAGACCCAGCTCTTCACAGGCGCGAATAATTCGAACCGCCACTTCACCGCGATTGGCGATGGCGACTTTTTTGATTTTTCCGATCAAATGTCCCTCCAGGAAGGTTCCCTTTTTTCAAGAAAGCTTTTCAAACCTTCTTGTCCTTCACTGCTGACACGTCTTTCGGCAATCAAACGGGTCGTTCTTTCTTTTTGTTGTTCCCAAGTCAAACTGGGGAGATCAAAAAGTAACTTTTTAATTTCGCGGGCGGCTTCAGGCCCTGATTCTGAAAACATTTGCATTTTTTTGGGCAAAAGACTGAGGCCTTTTCCATCGGGAACAATTTCTTGAACTAAACCCATTCGCTGAGCTTCGATAGAATCAAAAACTTTTCCCGACAGCATCCACGGTCGAACCAACCCAAGATGGGCTTTGCGAGCCACAAATGGACTGATCACTGCCGGAGCTAAACCCAACTTCACTTCACTGAAACAAAACTGCGTCTTTTCTTCAGCGATCACATAATCACAACACGCCAGTAATCCCATGGCGCCACCCACCGCAGCACCGTGGACAAATCCTAAAATTGGCAGGTGACATCGGGCCACAGCTTCAAACATCGAAAACAACTGGCTTGAGTCTTGGCGATTTTGTTCCAGGGAATATTTCACCATCGCCTTCATCCAGTTTAAGTCAGCTCCTGCACAAAATACTTTGCCTTCGCCTAACAAAGCCACGGCAGATAAATCTTTTCTTTCATTCAAACCAATAAAAATATCTTCGATCTTCTGAATCATGTCGGGATCAAAAGCATTTCGCAAATCAGGCCGATTTAATTTTATATAGACCATTCGATCCAGTTCAGTGACCACAATTGAAGATATCATTACATCCTTAAAACACCCTGAGAAGCTGGTCCCCAAGGCTTGTTAAGACTAGCCGATAAACCCAAAGCTAAGACTTTGCGGGTTTCAGCTGGATCTATAATTCCATCATCCCAAATTCGGGCCGTTGAAAAATAGGCCGAACTTTCTTGCTCGTATTTTTCCAAAGTTGGTTTTCTAAATTCTTGTTGTTCCGCGGTCGACATTTTTTGTCCCTTGGCCGCCATCTGATCCATTTTTACAGTCAGTAAAACATTTGATGCTTGTTCGCCGCCCATGACAGAAATTTTAGCATTCGGCCACATCCAAAGTTGTCGTGGCTGAAAAGCCCGCCCGCACATACCGTAATTGCCGGCGCCGTAAGACCCACCGATCACAACTGTAAATTTTGGCACGCGTGCATTGCTGACCGCCATGACCATTTTTGCACCGTGCTTGGCAATGCCTTCATTTTCATATTTTCGACCCACCATAAAACCCGTGATATTTTGCAGAAAGATCAAAGGCACTTCACGCTGCTCACAAAGCTCAATAAAATGCGTGGCCTTTAAGGCGCTTTCGCTGAAAAGAACGCCGTTATTAGCAATGATTCCCACTGGCATTCCAAAAATATGAGCAAAGCCTGTGACCAATGTATTTCCATACAAAGGTTTAAATTCATGAAATCGACTGCCATCCACAATTCGCGCAATCACTTCACGAACGTCAAAAGGCTTTTTACTGTCAGCCGGAATAACACCATAAATTTCTTTAGGATTAAACAAAGGCTCCTCAATCGGGGCCAACTTCATTTGAACTTTTTTCTGATGATTTAAATGGGCAACGATATTGCGCGTGATTTCAATCGCGTGCTCGTCATTTTCCGCCATATGATCCGTGACACCACTGATTTCAGAGTGCACTTGCGCGCCTCCTAAATCTTGTGCACTGACTTCTTCCCCGGTCGCTGCTTTGACCAAAGGCGGTCCACCTAAAAAAATCGTGCCCGTGTCTTTGACGATAACATTTTCATCGCTCATGGCAGGAACGTAAGCCCCACCCGCCGTGCACGAACCCATAACGACTGAAATTTGTGGAATTCCCGCCGCTGACATGCGGGCTTGATTATAAAAAATCCGGCCAAAGTGATCACGATCCGGAAAAACTTCAGACTGCAAAGGAAGGAATGCGCCGCCGCTATCCACTAAATAAATACAGGGTAAGCCATTTTCCATGGCGATCTCTTGAGCTCGTAAATGTTTTTTTACAGTCATTGGAAAGTAGGTTCCACCTTTGACCGTGGCATCGTTAGCCACAATCATGCACTCGGTCCCGTGGATCACGCCAATTCCGGTGATAACTCCAGCAGCGGGTGCTTGATTATCGTACAAACCGTCGGCCGCCAGCTGTGAAAATTCTAAAAATGTTGTGCCTGCATCCAAAAGACCCTGCACTCGTTCCCTTGGCGTTAATTTGCCCCTGGCTTTATGCTTGGCAGACGCTTCAGCACCGCCGCCCATTTTTGCAAGGTCGACTTTAGCCCGCCATTTTTCAACAATGGCGCTCAGGGCACTAAAGTTAGCTTTAAATTCAGCTGAGTCAGAAGACAGGTGAGTTTCTAATGTTTCCACTCTTTAATCCTTAGTGGAATTTAGGGCTGGAGTCCACTTCAGTTCCAGGCGTGCCGAAATTTCTGCCACCTTTTGGTCCTTGTCATCAAAAAGAGCGATGTTATTTTCGCATTCGCTGACTCTTTGGCGGCGCAACTGCGCTAAGACTTTTTCCCGCAAAGATTCAGAAAGTTCCATGCGGGCCCGACAAGACTCTTGAATCAAACGATGCTTTTTGAAACGCATTTCTAAAACTCGGATTTCAAGATTTCCAATCGGCGCATGCCGGCGCCACAAATTGCGAGCCGCTTCAATGGCCGCGACCGTGCAGACGGACTCATCTATCTCGTGGTTTTCGGTTTGATTTTTTAGGCGAAACGGGATGCTGACTTCAACTTGTGTGTCAGAAAGTCGGGCGATTTTCAGACCCATTCCTAAAGCTAAAGGACGAATGAAGTCTAACGCGTAGCTTAAGACTCCTTGAGAGGCGCTCGGCGAAACATTTTCAATCAATGCCGCTAAATCAGCCGGCGAAATTGGTAGGCCGCGGTCCTGCAGCCACCTTCGAATTTCGGTTTCTGCTTTGGCCAGATTTTTTTGCGCTAAATTTTTTAAAGCGCTGGGCAGAAAGGGGGCTTTCGATATTAAAGTTGTCATCCGTTGCTCGCTCATGAGATACCTCAAAATATAACCCGAGAGTAATGAGTGTGAGGATTCAAGTAAAATGAAAAAAGTCATCAGCTTAGTCGTCTTCGTGATTCTTCTGGCTTGGACATGGAGCTTAATCCACAGCGATCCCACCGTCAGCTTTGAGACGCACGCCATCATTCAGCAGAAGTTAGCTGAAATCATTCGGGCCAGCGTGCAAAAACATCGACCGAACGCCAAAGATTTTAATCTTGTGCGCTTATGGACAGAAACGATCAACCCCGAAAAAATAAGTGCCCATTTCACCTATCAGTTTAAAGAAGGCGAAAGCGATAAGGCTTCTCAAGAAACGATCTCCGGAGAAGCGCTTTTGAAGAAAACAACAGGCGAACAGTCCTCCCAGGAAAATTGGAAAGTCGAAAAAGTACAAACTTCGACCAACCAAATTGTTTTTCAAGAGGGCGATTCCATTGATTCCTCAAAAGAAGCTCCTTCGGAAGATTAAAAACTGTCGGAGTTATTTTGGATCCAATCCCAGAACAAAAATTTATTCAAATCGATGAAGAAGGTTACGCTCTTTTTGGCGAAATTCGTGTCAGTGACGAAGATGTCGGCCGAGAGATCCTGTCTCACCTATTGGTCAGCGAAAAGTTTAGGCTTCTTAGCCAGGTGGCTGGTGAAGAAGTGATCGTTGAAGCTTTTGACGAACCCCTCGTTGCCCAACAAGTTGAAGTTCGCGACGGTCAATGGATTTTACAAGGCCCCTACCAGTTTTTCACACCTTTTAAATTAGAAAATTTAAGCCTTGATGAGTGGGATCGTTTTCACGGTCTGACCAACAAGGGCGTGCCTTTTGTCTTATCAAGAAAAGCGCAGGCCCATTTTTTTAATTTATTAGAAGAATACACTGATGACAGCATCTCATTTAATGGCGAAACTTTTGAAATTCCCTCTTACTTTAAAAATTCGACCCATGTGAATCAAGAATCCTGGTGGAGTAATATTTATCGCCAAGAAGAAAATCCGGGTTGGAATTTAAACGAACCCACCGAAGCCTTAAAAGATATGCTTCCCCGATTAAAACTGGCAAAATCCCGCATTTTGGTTTTGGGTTGCGGCGAGGGACATGACGCGGCTCTTTTTGCTAATTATGGCCACAAGGTGACGGCCATAGATATTTCTCCAGACGCGATTCGGCGTGGAAAAGAAAAGTACGGCCACATATCTCATCTGGAATTTATCGAGGCCGATTTTTTTAAACTGGGGCCAGAATTTGAAAAAGCCTATGATATTGTTTTTGAACATACTTGCTTTTGCGCCATCAATCCGACACGCCGAAACGAACTGGTTAAGGTCTGGAGCAAGTGCCTGTCTGAAAAAGGGTTTTTAATGGGCGTATTTTTCGCGATGTATAAACCGCAGGGCCCACCCTTTGGAGCGTCTGAATGGGAGCTCCGTGAGCGAACCAAAAAACTATACCAATTCTTGTTTTGGGGACGATGGAGGCAATCCGCCCCAGCCGCACAAGGAAAAGAACTTTTTGTTTATGCTCAGCGAAGAGTGTGATACGTCTTTGAAATGGCCCTTACCTTTTCTGTCGCAAATCCCGAACAAATCGATGCTCTTTGCCATCTCATCAATTTTGCTTATCGTGGTGAGTTTTCTCGAACCGGATGGACCACTGAAGCTGATCTTTTAGACGGCCAGCGAACGGATCCGCAAATGTTGAGGGATTTGATGGCTCCACCGGATCAAGTGATTTTAATGGGTGCAGATCCGGAACACGATCATCGCATTATTGGCTGTGTTCATTTAAAAAAAGTAAATCCTGATTCCTGCCAGCTGGGAATGCTGACCGTGAAGCCTGACTTGCAAAACAAAGGCGTTGGTCGCCAACTGCTTGATGAGGCTGAATCCTGGGCACGGTCTTGGTCTTGCAAAGAAATGAATCTTTTAATTATTCAAACTCGCCGCGAAATGATCGACTGGTATATACGTCGCCGATACAAGTTGACTGGTGAAAGAAAAGATTTTCCCTACGGCGATTTGCGTTTTGGGATTCCGACCCGTGATGATTTATATTTTTTAGTGATGACGAAGGCTCTTTAGACTTAATTTTACAACATTCTTAATTCGCATAATAAGATGATTGATCTGCATTATCTTATCGGACTATTTTCTACTAATTTGGCTTTATTAAAGGAGGCAGTTTATGAAAATCATCGCTCTGATCCTCGTTTTTTGTAGCCTTCTCAGTGCCAACTTTGCAAAGGCGGATGAATTGGGTCCTGATGCTAAATCCTTTGAAGCCCAATGCCAGGCGCCCCACCAAACTCAGCGAATGTATGCCCGTGACGAAACCCCTTTTCTAGAAAAGGAACTTTATAAAACTTTGACCTCTGTTGCTTTTGAACAGGCACAAGATTGGGCTGATACAATATTAGGCGGTGATTTCCATGCTGCAGGTCAAACTCGCTTAGATCAAGTGGATGCTCTTTATAGCGGTGAAACTTTAATTGGCTATCGTATTACCTATTCTGAAAAAGCGTGGGACCTCAGCCAATGTGGATATTATCAAGCTCCTGCCGATCAACGGGCTGAAGTTTTGGCCAGCTGTTCAGAAGGGCGCATCACAGAGGCCAGCTTCGTGTCACCTTCATTCGACACCTTTATTCGCGATTCAAATCAATTTGCAGAATTCCAAGCGACCGAATAAGCTTCAACGATGTCCTTAGTCATCGAAACCAGTGGACTCAGCAGAGTCTACAAAAGTTATCAAAAAAAAGAAGGTATCTGGAACTCGGTCCAAGGATTTTGGAACCGCCAGCATGTCGTCAAAAAAGCTCTGACTGATGTCAATCTGAGGATCGAATCCGGACAAATCATCGGCTTAGTGGGTGCCAATGGGGCTGGGAAAACTACTTTACTAAAAATTCTTTCCGGTCTGATCACACCCAGCTCGGGTGAGGCCAAGGTTTTAGGTTTTAGGCCTTGGGAAAGAAAATCTGAATACTTAAAACGCATCAGTATTTTACTGGGTCAAAAAAATCAGCTGTGGTGGGATCTTTCACCTTTGGACAGTTATTCCTTGCTAGCTCGGATTTATGATTTGGATTTAAAAAAAGCCCGCCTGCGAGTTCAAGAATTAGCGACGCTGCTTCGCTGCGACCATGTCCTTGAAACACAGCTTAGAAGATTAAGTTTGGGCGAGCGCATGAAAATGGAGTTAATCGGGGCTCTTCTTCATGAACCCGAAGTTTTATTTCTTGATGAACCGACGATCGGTCTTGATATTGTTGCTCAGACAACGATCCGTGAATTTTTGCAAAAATATGTAGAAAATAAGGGCCCGACGGTGATTCTAACCAGTCACTATATGGATGATATTGCAAAATTAGCCCATCAGCTTTTATTGATCAGCCAGGGCTCTATTGTTTATAATGGCACTGTCGAACAGTTCACCAAAAAATCTGAAGCCAAACAGTTATTAACTTTTCGTTTTACGGATGAACTTTCAAGCCAGGTCAGAATCGGCAATGAATTTATTTTATCACCCGGGCAGAAAGAATACTCTTTGAAGGTCAGCGGCCAACAATTACCAACTTTACTGAGCGAAATTACTCACCTTGGTGCACTCCAAGAATTAAAAATTGAAGAATCGGATTTTGAAGATGTTATTCGCTGCTTTTTGGAAAAGGAATCTCGGGTTTTTTAAACTCGCGATTTCGACAAATTTAGAATATCGATTGAATTTTGTGATTGATGCACTTCTTCAACCGACGGTCACCTCCGGCATTGAAATGCTTTTGTGGTGGGCGGTGTTTAAATCTGTCGGCTCGACCGCAGTCGCTGGCTTTACCAGAGAATATTATCTCAGTTATGCCCTTTGGGCGGCCTTTATGTCTCGGGTCACGACAAGTTGGATGTATGAATCCCGTATGGTTGAAGAGATTGATTCCGGCACTATTAATAGTTTGCTGGTCCGACCATTAAGTTTTTATGAATATTATTTTAGCCAGTTGATGGGTTATAAATTTATCACGACTTTCTTTTCTTTTTTAATTCCTTTGATTTTAGTTTTAAATTTTAATTTACCCACCCAGTTTGATCGTTTACCTTTGGCGCTTCTATTAGCGTTTTATTATTTGATTCTGATCCACAGCATCAGCTTTCTTGTCAGCACGATGGCGTTCTTTTTAACCAAAGTCAGTTCGCTAACAACGGCGAAAAATTTATTCATATGGGTGCTTACCGGCGAGCTGGTTCCAACGGACCTGATGCCACCTTGGCTGCAAAATATAATGTTCAATCTGCCTTTCCCCTCAGGTGCTTTTATTCCTGTCGGATATATCACAGGCCGCATTGGAATTGATGCTGTTCAGCGGGGTTTCATGAACGTCACCGTCAGTTTAGTTCTAGTCAATATTTTGGCAGCCTATTGTTGGAAGAAAGGACTGAAAAGCTATGTTGGCACTGGCGCCTAGAATCATTAGGCTCAAAAAATACGCGTCGCTTTACAAGGCTTTTTTTCGTGCAAGCTTTATTGCAGACCTAGAGTTTCGCAGTAATTTTCTTATTCGCATTCTGACTGATATTTTTTGGTATGCCGCTCAGATCACGACTTTTGAAGTGCTTTTCTTGCACACCGATAAAATTGGTGATTGGAACCAAGCTCAGACGCGGGTTTTCTTAGGTGTACTATTTGTGATCGACGCCATTTACATGATTGTTTTCAGTGAAAATCTGGACCGAATGTCAGAAAAAGTTCGCAAAGGCGATATGGATTTAATTTTATCCAAACCCGTCGAGTCACAATTTATTATTAGCCTTCAAAAAGTAAATACAGCCCTTTTCGGAAATCTTATTTTAGGCCTTATTTGGTTTTTCTGGAGCCTTTCACATCTGCCTGAGTTTTCGTCGTGGCGCCTTCTTTGGCTGATCGTTATGGTTCCTTGTGGAGTCAGTGTGGTTTATGCCTTACGATTTTCATTCAGCGCCTTGGCGGTGATCTTTGCAAAATCTGAAAATATTCAGTTTTTATGGTTTCAACTTTATAAACTGGCGACGCGGCCAGATTCGATTTATTTTCCTTGGCTTAAATTTATTCTGTTAACCATCCTTCCCATTGGTATGATCGCCAGTGTACCCGCCCGAGTTTTGATCGACCCTCCAAATATTTGGTTTCCTTTATGGGCTGTGTTTTTGGCGCCGATGCTGATTTATTTATCGCATCGGTTCTGGAATTTTTGTTTAAAGTATTATAGCTCGGCCAGCAGCTAAGCTTTTACTGGAAATAGCTGATCAATTTTTGTCATCACATCGCTAGATAATTTTGTAATGGCTTCCAGGGCTTTCATATTATCATGAATCTGCTCGACTCTAGAGGCACCCGTGATCACTGTGCTGACTCGGGGATTTTTTGAACACCACGCAATCGCTAAGGCCGCTGGTGTGACAGAAAGATCTTTCGCAATTTTTACGAAGCTTTCGACTTGTTTAATTTTTACAGCAGTTTGGTATTCATCGGCTAGCCAAGACATCGACTTCATCGTTAACCTTGAACCTTCAGGTGTTGCTCCCAAGTATTTGCCGGAAAGAACTCCTGAAGCCAAAGGACTCCAGATGGTTAAACCCAAACCTTCTTTTTCATAAAGATCTTTGTATTCTTCCTCGACGCGATGACGGTAAAAAAGATTGTACTGAGGCTGCTCGACGATCGGTTTTCGCAAATGGTATTTTTCTGCCACCGCATGAGCTGATTTAATTTGCGCCGCACTCCACTCTGAAGTTCCCCAGTAAAGGGCGTAACCTCGCTCGATCATATCATGCATGGCCCAAACGGTTTCTTCCATCGGTGTCTGAGTGTCTGGTCGATGACAGTACACCAAATCGACATAATCCATCTGTAGACGTTTCAGACTTCCAGTGATCGCTTGCATCAGATATTTACGATTTAAAGTATTGGTGCCGTTGATATCTTGAGTGATGCCCCAGAAAAATTTTGTCGAAACCATATAGGATAAGCGCGGCCAATCCAGTTTTTTTAAGGCTAGGCCCATAATCTCTTCGGATTTTCCATGGGCGTAAACTTCGGCATTATCAAAAAAATTCACACCGTATTCGCGCGCCACTGATAAGGCGTCGGTCGCATCTTTCAATTCTATTTGTTTTCCAAAGGTGACCCAAGAGCCAAAAGAAAGTTGACTGACTTTAAGACCGGATTTTCCAAGGTGACGATATTCCATTTAGACGTCCTTTCAAGAGGACCTTAACGGTGCTAATTTTTTTGCCAGTGGTCAACTTGCGAAACGACAAAGTCTGCACGCACTGCCTAAAAAAGGAACGGGGGCTTCCTCGTTAAAAGAAACCCCCGGTCGATTGATCTTTAGCTTTGCGATAAGCCGGATTCTGTTCGAACTTTCTTGATCAAAGAAAATTCGTGATGACCATTTCTCTGGGAGCGACATTGCTGTCACCCTCTAGCGATCTGACCCGGAAGCTTATTGTGGCTCAACTTCGGTCCTTGCGGACTTATGCTCCCCTATTTGATCTTGCTCCACGCAGAGTTTGGCTGTTTTCACTCCAGCAGCTCGCGAGGCCCTCCCGTTCCCGGTACCTCGGTCAATGCCCTGGACATTCTCTCTGTTCCACTGTTCCTCACCCTCAAGCTTGGTTTAACCCAAGAATCCGGTGGAGGGGCGTTACCCCCTGCGCTGCCATTTGGAGTCCGGACTTTCCTCTGGAACTTGCGTCCCAGCGATCATCTGCAAAACGGCCTGATTTATAACACCATTTGCCAAAACCCGCAACGGCCGCCGTGCAAAACGGTTAACAGATGCCTTCTTTTCTTGTAGATTTTAGTGATCAACCGTTAATTCACATTTGAGGCAGGAAGTTATGAAAGTTTTATTGTCCGTCGTCGTTTTAGCTTTTTCTTTAAACAACTACGCTGTTGCTGAATCTGGCCATGGCGGTCACGGTGAACACGCCGATCTTTCCGCAGGCCATGGTAGCGGCAAAGTATTTCCGAAGCCGACCAATGATTTAGAAAATTCCAAAGCTCCCGGTGCGGTCGAATTAACTGAGCCTGCATTTATGTCAACAGCGTCTGGATCGACAGTTTTAAAATGGAAAGAAGCTAAAGACGCCGAAAATTATCATGTGCAGGTGGCGACAGATCCTAATTTCAAATGGCTTGTGGCCAACGAATATTTGTACACGGGAACTTCGTTTGAAGTGAAAAGCCTTGAGGCCGGAAAACATTACTACTGGCGCGTGGCCGGCACCAACCAAACAAAATGGCTGGGCAGTACGCATGGTGATTTCACAAAATCAATGTTTGAAACAAAGTAAGGATACTCTATGTCGATGCAGTCCACTTTATTAGAAAAGCTGAACTGGCGCTACGCCGTTAAAAAATTTGATGCGACTAAAAAAATTAAAGAATCTGATTGGAAAATTTTAGAAGAAACATTGCGACTAGCTCCTTCTTCTTATGGTCTTCAGCCTTGGCAGTTTTGGGTGGTTCAAGATCCTAAAATTCGTGAACAATTAAAAGCCGCTTCTTGGAATCAAACTCAAGTCACTGATTGCTCGCATTTTGTCGTCTTAGTTTACAAACCAAAAATGGATGAAGCTCATATACAAAATTATTTAAATAAAGTGGCGTCTGTTCGTGGTGTCAGTCTTGATTCGATGGCTGGTTACAAACAAGCCATGGTTGGTGATTTAATCAAAGGTCCTCGCTCTGAAGTTATTTCCCACTGGGCCGAGCGCCAAACTTATATCGCGATGGGAATGATTATGGAATCAGCAGCCCTTTTGGATATCGATACTTGTCCGATGGAAGGCTTGGTCCCTGCCGAGTATAATCGAATCTTAAAACTTGATGGTGTTCACTGGAGCGCTGTCGCCGCCGTGGCTTGTGGCTATCGATCGTCGGAAGATTCGTTTCAGCATAACGCCAAGGTCCGCTTTGATCACAAAGATGTAATTAAATACGTTTAAAATTGAATTCATTTTTTATAATGTAGTACGGACTCAAAGTTCATCCCCAAATTGATTCACTTAAAATTCCGGCAAGGTCCAACGTTCCCATCCTGCTCGTTGCCGTCAACTTTCATTCTGTTGACATGTGGTCATATTTACGGTAAAAATGACCACATGGTAAAAAGACTACTTTTAGAAAAATTGCGCAAATCACCTAAAAGTATTTTATTAGTTGGACCCAGGCAGGTTGGAAAATCGACCTTACTGAAACTTTTAAAACCAGAGAAAATAATTAATCTTTCAAACGAAGCTGAATTCATTAAAATATCAAGTGACTTAGAGATGTTTGAATCCCTCGTCAAAGATAAAAAAACAGTTCTGGTCGATGAAGTTCAGCGAATTCCGGGCCTATTAAATACTATTCAAAGCCTGATAGATGATTCAAAAATTATTTTTTTCTTGTCCGGCTCAAGCGCACGTAAATTACGTAGAGGTCAGGCTAATCTTTTACCAGGCCGAATTTTTATGTACAGCATGGGCGGACTTAGCCTTAAAGAACTTAACTATGAAATTGATGTCTCCAAAGCCCTGTCTGTCGGTTTTTTACCAGAACCTTATTTAGAAAAAAATAAAAACGTCGCTGAAAAACTTTTAGAAAGTTATTCGCAAGCCTATTTGAAAGAAGAAGTGCAAGCCGAAGCCCTTACTAGAAATCTACAAGGATTTATTCGTTTTCTCAATGTCATGGCAGAGTCATCAAGTCGTATTTTAGATTTTTCAAAAATTTCTACAAAATCAAAAGTGTCCCGCACAAGCATAATTAGGTTTGTTGAAATTCTTGAAGATACTTTAATTGGGTCTAGAGTTGAAGTTTTTGATCTGGCCGAAGGCGCCGATGTGATCAAACATCCTAAATTTTACTTTTTTGATCCAGGGGTTTTAAATGGTCTATTAGTTAATTTCGTTGTCTCAAAAGATCGGATTGGTTCGCTGTTTGAGCATTTAATTTTTTCACAATTAAAAAACTCGGCTCAGGCTTTGGATCAAAAGCTGGAAGTGTTTTACTTTAGAACCCGCCATGATGTTGAAGTTGATTTTATCATTCGCTGGAAGAATAAGATCTACGCTATCGAAGCTAAAGCTAACATTGTCAGTAAAACAGATCTATCTGGTTTAAAGAAATTCAAAGAATATTACCCTCAAGTAAGTCAGTGTTTTGTTGTTTCACCCAAAGAAACAAATCGTATCCAAGATGGTATAGTCATCTGTGGTGTTCCTGAATTGTTCAAACAGCTAAGAATGTAATATTTAATTTGTGGCGGCACTGTCGCCTCAGGGCAGATCAAAAAACAAAAATTCAGACGACTCGTCAGCCTGCATTTTCAAAAGTTCTTCATCTGTCACACCTACAGCGTCACCAGCGGAAAGAGTTTTTCCGCTGACTTTCAGAGAACCTTTCACCACTTGAATCCACACCCGGCGACCCGGCTTAATTTTAAATTCGCTGGCTTCATTCATTTGCCATTTGGCCACATAAATATTGGCATCTTGGTTAATCGATAACGATCCATCCATACTTTTTTGGGAAACAACTAAAGTCATTCCCTTGGCTTTTTCAAATTCAAACTTTTTTTGTCCGTAAGCAGGAGCAATGCCTTCTTTCGCAGGCATAATCCAGATTTGCAACAAATGGGTTTTTTGATTCTCGAGATGATTGAACTCTGAATGACGAACGCCAGTTCCTGCGCTCATCGTTTGAACTTCGCCCGGTCTGATGACGGCCGAAGTTCCCATGGAGTCCTTGTGTTCTAAAGCGCCTTCAACAATGTAAGTGATGATTTCCATATCTCTGTGACCATGAGTTGGAAAACCAGTTCCGCCCTCAATGACATCTTCGTTAATCACTCGTAAAGCCCCGAAACTCACGTGTCGGGGATCATAGTAATCAGCAAATGAGAAAGTATGATAACTGTCTAACCATCCATGGTTGACATGACCTCTTTCTTTAGATTTTCTTACCGTATGCATAGAATGCCTTTGTAGTAAGCTCTGAATTTGTGGCCTAAGAAAAGCGCCAACGCAACCATCAATACGGGAAGCACGAGGCCCTCTGGTGCCAAGAAAAAATGGTACAAGAAGATATTAATAATAATCGGTGCTAATACAATTAAAGCCAGCGGCGCAAACATATTTGTCAGTAAAGCTAAGCCGCCCAAAACTTCAACTGACTTTAAAAACGGGAAAAAATATCCGGTTCCAGCCAGCGCTCCTAAAAATTTCATTCCCGCTTCTGGTGGTGGCGGAACGGGAATAAAATTAAAAAACCCATTCAATCCGAAGACGAAAAAAATCAGACCTAAGATGACTCGCGCGCTGGTTCCTGCATGTTTCATTTGAAACTCCTTGTTACTAATACTGTACGGTATTTTTTTATTTTGGAAAAGCTGGAACAATAGGATAGACTGTTCCAAATTCTGCACAATCAATGTGGCTTAATAGTGGCTTAACAAAGGCTTAAAAACATGAATAATCTTAATGAGATAGCCGCTTTCGTCGCGGTGGTCAGACACGGTGGCTTTACTTTGGCGGCCAAAGAACTGGCCGAACCGAAGTCAACGCTCAGCCGCAAAGTCTCACAGTTGGAATTGCGACTAGGCGCTAGTCTTTTGATTCGCACAACTCGAAGTATCCGGCTGACTGAAGCGGGTCAAAAATTTTACGATGAATGCTCCCGAATTTTAATAGAGATCGAAGAGGCCGAAAAACAATTAGAGCCTCATCAACAGCGAGCCTCTGGCACCGTTAGGATCAGTGCGCCCGTTGAAGTAGGAACTCACTTACTGCCGGAAATTATGACTGAGCTTTCCGAGAAATATCCGGAAATTCAAATTCAATTAGATCTTTCTGATCGCTATGTGGACCTTTTTCGCGAAGGTTTTGATTTGGCTTTACGGGCTGGTGATTTAAAAGATTCCAGCTACAAGGCGCGAAAATTAGGACTTAGTTTTTTTGCTTTATTCGCGTCCCCTACTTATTTGAAGAAATATGGACAACCCAAAACACCCAAAGAAGTTTGCGACCATCATTGCATTGTTTTTTCACCTGAATTTCGTGAATTTCCGTGGATCGTGGCCAGTAAAGGCAAAAAAGAAAAAATCATGGTCACTTCAAAATTACACGTAAACAGTCTTTCCATGGCAAAAAATTTAGCCATGGCTGGAGCTGGAATTTGCTATGTGCCCGTTCACTTGGTGAGTGGCTGCCTTGCTAATCATGAATTAGTGCCCGTTCTTCCAGACTGGGCTGGGGACGCTAAACCTTATTATTTAGTTTATCCACCGGTTAAAATTCTACCGTTGAGGACTCGTTTAGTTTTAGATTTTTTAGCCGACAAACTGCGTATTTAGAAAACACTAGGCTGGCTTTTGCGCCTTTACTTTAAAATACAACCAACAACCCAAGGCCCAGATGGTCATCATAAAGTAGCGGTTTTTAGCAATGCTGAAATTAGATTCTGTCACGCCTGAGGTAAAAAAGCAGATCTCAGCGCCCAGAACTCCTAGGGCTAAGCCCTTCCAAAAAGGATTCTGCTTCTCATCAAAACTTTTGAAAGCTAAAAAATGCATTCTGAAAAACCAAACAATCACAACAAGGAAACAAGCGAGGCCAAGTATTCCCGTGCCGGCTAAAAAATGCAGATACTGATTGTGGGCATGACTTTCCAAAAACCCTTTCGGAACGCCCATACGATCAAAATATTCACGCAAGCGATTGCCGTTTTCACTGTATCCCAAACCAAAAATAGGATGTTCAGTAAAAATCAGCCAGTTGGCTTTCCAAATAATTAATCTTTCAGAATCATAAGTCGCCGTCGGGTTCAGGCTGAAAAGAATGCGTTCTAGGATCGACGGAACCGCCAGCATCAAGGCTCCAGCGCTGATCGCTCCAACACTAAGGACCATCAGTCCTTTTTTCCAATTGATTAAAAAACCCATCACAAGCAAGCCCGCGGCCATTCCGATCCACACCCCTCGGGTAAATGACAAGACCACTCCAAGCAACGTCATCATGGTGCAAAGAATCCAAAATTTATTTTCTAAAACTTTTTTGCGATTCATATAAAGAATGGGACCCATCATTAAAAGACCTAAAGGCCCGTAAGTGTGCGCAAAGGGCATCGGGTTCATAAAAAGCCCGCCGGTGCGATAGCCGAACATATTGGCTTCTCGAAGCGAAGAGGATTCCAAAAATGGATGAAATTTTAGAAAATAAGCGGCCACCGCATAAACAGAGGCGAAAAAAAGCACTGGCAATAGTTTTTTAAAATCATTTTCTTCGGGTTCAAGAATCATTAAAGCGGCCGTATAGAAGTAAAATTCTAGGATCCAACGAAACTCTAGAAAACTTTTAAGCCATGGCGTTTCGGGCCTCACATTTGTCAGCAGACCCACTAAAATAATCGCTGCCCAAATGGGGAAAATTCGCTCTAGGCCAACCTTGTGAAAGTGAACAGCTTCACCACGCTTCTTTTTTCCCACCCAAGCCCAAATAACGGCTGCGACGATCAGCGTGGAACCCAGATCCATCAATGACTGCGAACATAACAGTGCAATAAAGAAGAAGTAAAAAAAGAACCCAATCATAGAGATTGAATATATCTTTTTAATATCGACTTGCATGGCTGCGCGTGTTAATTCCAAGTCATGCAACAGAACAATCGCATTTTAGTTTTAGGAGCTAGAGGTCTTGTTGGATCGGCTTTAATTCGCGAGCTTGAAGCCAAAGGCTATCTGCAAATTTTATCTCCGTCACACGCCGAGCTAGATCTTTTAGATGGCGCTGCGACCTTAACTTATTTTAAAAAAAATCAGCCAGAGTATGTTTTTTTAGCGGCGGCTAAAGTCGGTGGAATTATCGCTAATAATACTTACCGCGCCGATTTTATTTTGGAAAATTTAGCCATTCAAGATCATGTCTTTCGAGCGGCCTTGGATACGCCCGTCAAAAAATTTATGTTCTTAGGTTCATCTTGTATTTATCCAAAAAATTCTCCGCAGCCGATCAAAGAAGAATATTTATTGACCGGACCTTTGGAGCCTACCAATGAACCTTATGCCATCGCAAAAATTGCTGGATTAAAAACAGCGGAGAATATTAGAAAGCAGTATAAAAGAGAATTCGTGTCGGTGATGCCAACCAATCTTTATGGCATTCACGATAATTACCATCCTGAAAATTCCCATGTGATTCCTGGCTTGATCGCTCGTATGCAAAAAGCTATTGATGAGGGCGCTTCGAGATTTTCAGTTTGGGGATCAGGTCAGCCTCGGCGTGAATTTCTTTATGTCGATGATATGGCCTCAGCTTGTGTTTTTTTAATGGAAAAAAAGGAAATGCCAGATTGGTTAAATATCGGCACAGGTCAAGATATCAAGGTCGGCGAACTTGCCGCCAAAATTGCGACGTTGATGGGATTCAAAGGCACACTTATTTTTGATACGTCAAAGCCTGATGGCATGATGGAAAAACGTTTGGATATTGAAAAGCTTTTCTCTTTAGGATGGAAACCAAAAATCGATTTGGATGAAGGGCTTCAGCGTTCAATCGCTTTTTATCGGCAGTACGTTTTAAAATAAAGAACCCCGCTCTTTCGAAGCGGGGTTCTTGAAATTTCAGAAAATTAATTCTTAGTAACCACAAACGTAGTAGTAAAAAATTCCTTTTTGTTTGTAGTAACAGTTATTTTGGTAAGGGGAATAATACTGAGTATTGTAGCCACCTTGATTATATCCGTATCCGCCTTGATTATATCCGTATCCGCCTTGATAGCCGTAACCACCTTGGTAACCGTATCCGCCCTGGCCGTATCCACCCTGACCGTAACCACCTTGATATGGATAACCGTTAATACCGCCTTGATTGACACCTTGAGTGCAAACGTTGTTATACCAACCCTGCCCAACCTGACAGCCGGCTTGAGCAACACAGGCATTCGCTTGCGTGATCCAAACTTGTCCCTGCGGACAAACTCCTGGAGTCACCGCCACTGCGCCGCCACCACTAGAATTATTATTCGAATCGTTTTTTCCACATCCAAAGGCCATCAAAGACAAACCTAGAACCAAAAAAACGTTCTTCACTTTATATAGGTTTTTCATATGTTCTCTCTCTTTTTTTAAAGGTTACTTTTCTTTCACTGAGTTACTAAGCAACCGCTGTGCCATTTTTTCATAGGGATTATTTACCTTATAAACTCTTTAGAGGGGGCTCATTTGGGATTTGGACAGGCGGAGTCTCAAATTGGCGCAAGTTTGTCGTCACTGTCTAAGGCATGGACAGTTTCGTATCAGAATGAGTCATCTATATATAGAGGAGGTGGCGGGAGAACTTTGGGGACCGCAAGGGTCCCTCAAACTCAAAGATTTTTCAATTCGTTATTTAACAATCACTTTAATGCTAGAGCTGTACTTTTCGCCGTAAGAGCGATGAGCGCCATCTGCTAACTGAAGCGTCAGGGTGTAAGTGCCTGGCTTTTTTAAGTCCACTTCAGTTTCAGTCTGAGCTTTCCCAAAGTGCAGATGATTGTCGTCGGCAGGAATAACTTCGCCTTCTTTAACAGGTCCAGCATTAACGATCAAATGGTGATGCCCTGACATTTTATCTTCGGCATCTTGCCCGGCTGGACGCAGAGTCTTTCCCTCGACACCCATTTCAACCTTAAATTTGCTTGCGACTGTTTGCCCGTCTTTTAAATTTTTGAAAAAGACTTTCCCTGGTGCGGTCGCAAAAACCAAACTAACAAACAACAAAACGATTTGCATAATTTCTCCTTTGATGAATAGAGTTAATATCAAAGCGACCTAGACCCCAGTCAACTGGACAATCATTCTCCTTCATCTGTCACAGTGCAGCTTGATTGAGTCTTGGCCCCACGAACAACACATCGCAGGGTCACGAGTTGAAATAGATTTGCGATCTGTTACCATTTTTAGAGGGGGACAAAATGAGCAGTTTAAATCGTCAGGTCACGATGAAAACGGACTTTGATCAAAATCTTCCAGGCATTGTGACCCATCTTGTTGGTAAAATTGGCTTAAAAGAAATTCAAGAATGGGCTCAATCTTTTCAACAGGTTCGAGATCATAATTTTGTCGACCGAGGATTTAAGCTTCTTGTTAATACTTATGGCTATCAGCCGGTTTCAGCAGAAGTCCATAAAAGGTGGCGCCAGTCCTTAGTGTCTTATTGTCAAAACCGTTGTATCGCCATTGCTTTTGTAAATCATGATCCTCTTCAAGTGGCTGAGCTAAAAAAGACGGCGACACAAACTCATAACTTTTTTATGGATATTAACGAAGCCTACCGTTGGCTTCGCGAAACAACTCAGGGCCAATAGGTCCCAGCCTTTGTGTGACCCTATTGCTTTTCCCAAACTTCCAAACTGCATTGATCTGAATAAATTTTGTGCCACTGTCCGGCCGGTCCCGCATTAACATCCGTTTGATTAATGAAACTCATATAGAATTTTTGTGTCGTGCTCCAATCAGAGTTTGTTAACTGGACATATTTTGAAACATTTAATGATTCCGTGTAGCGGGCATAATAAGAACGATTAAAAACTAATAATTTTGGCTGAGCTTTTGTCAGCGTATCAAAGTTAAGCTCCCAATCAACGTGGACCAATTCATTTTCAAGCGGTACTGGCGTGTAGGGCGTCGAAATGATCGATTTATTTTCAGCCAAAGCTTTTTTAGTTAAACCGTAAACCTCTTGAAAATGAGGTCGGCAGGTCAGCAGTGATTTTTGCGTCGCCCCAGCGGTTTTAAATTGAAATAAATTGAAGTGGGCTCCCAACACAAACAGCAAAAATAAAACTGATTGCAAAAAAATCGGTGGCCTGCAAGAAAAAATTAAATCAAACAGACTGATTTGATTCATTAAAACGATCAATGCCATTAAAAGGGTGCCAACAAAAGGCATGACGTAATAGGAATGACTGAGCTCTAAAGTTCTTAATGTAAGAATAAAAAGTCCCAGGTTCATCAATAAAAATAGAACGATTTGCTGTCTAAAATTAAATTCACGAATTTTAGAACCAAAAAAAATGATCCCCACAAGGATGACGGCCGCCGGCCATATTGTTTGCCCACCGACATGATTCCACCAATCAACAAAAGTTGCGAACGTGGGCGCCGAGCTAAACTCAGAAAGATTAAGCATCTTTTTTAAAGAACCCCAAATATCGATATTCTGAGGAAAACCAATCAAAAAATATCCGCCCGCTGCATAAGCGATCAGTCTTTTAAGGGCGCCCTTAAATCGCTGACGATCTTTTTGAAAAAAAAATAGTAAAGCAATCCAGCCCGGAAGAAAAAATAAAGAAGATAACTTGGTACAAATCGTTAAACCCCACGAGAATCCTGCATAGGCCAAACTTTTATCATCAAATTTTTTCTGAAAACTTCGAATCGTCAGAAGGGTCGACAGGGCGACAAGGCCCGTTAGAAGCTGATCTGGATGGGCCGTGAAAAGATATTGCGACCAAACCGGATGATGAAGAAATGCCGCCATCAAAAAGAGAGTTAATAAAAACCTGACCTCCCACTTTTCAGAGATTAAGGACGCACACGAAATTCCTAATAAAAATAAACCTAACAAAGATGTTAATAAGACGTAAAAGTGAATTGATTCTTCATTGGATTCCGGAGAGCCCAATTCATAGCGCCCAGAGCTTGCTGGTGCGATAGAGTGAAAAGTATTGGCCACACGGAAATACAGTGGCCCATAATAACGAAAGTTATTATCGTTGTACCACCGAGATCGCAAAGCAACCTCCACCATTTTTCCGGCATCATTATCGTGAGCTTCAACAATTGACCGGTGATCCATAAAGCCTGAAATCAGTGGCACAGCGCTCAAGAACTGAATTCCTAAGGCTAAAGAAAAAAGGACTCTATTTATCCAAACACAATGCTTTTTTAAAAATAGCCAAAGATTATTTAATAACTTCCTCATGAATGTCTCCTGATCACGTCAACGATTTCATGCCAAAGGTAAAATTCCAATGGCGAATTAATAAAGACACAGCCCCCTAAATACAAATACAGTCCTAAATGCCAGTACTGATTCGATAAAGACTTTTTTTGTGAAATAAAAAATAGTGGCAGAAGAAACAAAATATACCAAGATTTTACAAAGGGCATTTTGGTCAGCAAGAAGGTAATCCAAAAGATACAAGTGATAGAAAGCCCTTCCTTTCTCCGCATCATGACAAAAGAAAAAATTCCAACTAAAGCAATCCATCCCCAGAAAACTTCAGGTTTCAAAGGAGAAAATCCAGTCAAATAGAAAGGATTGTTCTTCATTTCTAAGTAATCACCTTGTAGCGAATGGTATGTCAGAGTGAAAGTGTAAAAGCCAGCCAACGCGACAAGTAAGGCGCTGCTTAAAATTATTTTTTCCTTTAATGGGATCATTCTAATTCTGCTTGATAAGCTAGGGCTGGATTTCCACCAAAAAATAAAAGCAACGACCGGAATAGGGGCCCAAAAAAGGCTTCGGTAATGTAAAAAGAATGCAAAACAGTAAAAACTAATACAGCCCAGCCATTTCTTATGAAGTAAAAAAATAATGGAATTCACCAAAAGAAAAAAAGCCACGATATCGTACATTCCCGATAATCCCCAAAGGACTAGCTCTTGATATAAAAATAAATTTAAAAAAATGAAAAGGCCTTGCGTATGCCAGCTTTTTTTCCAGTCCAAATGATTTTTTAATTCGTCTTTTATTTTGAAAAATGTCAGATGACTAAAAATTAAAAGAGTAAAGATACATAAGCCAAAGATGGCGTAAGGCGAAATACCAGTTTGGACCAAAGCTCCGAATGGAGAAAAAAATAAGGCCGACCCAGGTGGATAGGGTCGTGGCATCCATGGCCAAACAATTATCCAAGGTCGCGGATTTTCAACATTCCTTTTTTTTAAAATATCATCATGGGGAATCCCCAATTGATCGGCCCATTGAAGGGATTCAGGGCGCGTGTCCAGATCTAGAAATTCAGAGGGCCCTTTCTGATAAATCGGAACACCTTCGCTCCAAAAAAGAAGGCTCGAGTAAATATTTGAAACATGATCCTGTAGATTGGCTCTTAAGTTAAAAATCGGACTTCCAAAAAAGAATAAAAAAAGACACCAGATTACACTGAGAAGAATGGACCGCTTCAAATGATTCATATTCGATGTCAGACTAGCTGTCGATTTTAAGAATGTCAAAATGCAACAGATGTCAGAGGGTTCAGAGCTTCCGATATGTTGTTTTCGTCAAATTCAAAGATTCTGAGTGCATGTTTTTAGCAGTGCTTTTAAATAAGGAAAGGAAACTCAGCCGGAGGATTTTATGAAAACTGATCTGCATAAAAAGTCGGATATCGACCCGATCGCTAAACTCGGCACAATGGTAAAAGGGATAAAATTTGCAATGCTGACGACCGTAGACCCCGATGGGTCATTAGCCAGTCGGCCGATGGCTTGCCAGCAAACCGATTTTGACGGCGATATGTGGTTTTTTACTCAAAAAACTTCAGGAAAGATTCTGTCTTTAATGAAAGATCAACACGTTAATCTGGGTTATGCATCCCCTAGCGACAATCGATACGTTTCTGTTTCTGGGCGCGCCGAGCTTGTTGAAGACGCACACAAAGCCAAAGAGCTTTGGATTCCATTTTACAGAACTTGGTTTCCCAAAGGCTTAGAGGATCGAAATTTAATCTTAATAAGAGTGCGCGTCGAAACCGCGGAGTATTGGGATTCTCCTTCTTCGATGGTCGTTCAGCTTATTGGTTTTGCAAAAGCTGTCTTGACCGGCCAGACCCAAGAGGAGGGCGCCCATGAGCGTCTTAATTTACATTGATTGAAGAGATCAATCATTTGCCGCCCACTCCATAGAAATTTCGATCAATTCTTTTTCAAGCTGGATCGGCTTTCGACCCGGGCCTTTTTGCGCCCCAGATTTTTCATAAAATGAAATCGTCGGATTATTTTCAATCACCCAGCAGTAGTATTTTTTAAAATCGCGGGATTTTAAATTCTCAAAAGCCATTTCGAGAAGACCCCGACCGATACCTTTGTTTTTAAACTGTTTCAGTACATAAATGGCAGCTAATTCACCCCAAGTTTCGTAATCTGGATCTCTAGCTTCACCGACAGAACTAAATCCAATAATTCCGTTGTCAGGGGACTCTGCGACAAAAGTGGCCGCATCCTTGGCTTCATTAAAAAGATACTCCCAGAACTTCATGCGTCCGCGAAAACTTAATGGCAATCGATCTAAATAACTATCAGGAACCAAGCCCTGGTAACTTTCGCGCCATGAGTTCAAATGGGCACTGGCAAGCTCGGCAGCATCGGATGCCACTCCAGGGCGAATCAATGTTTCTCCAACCATTCTATATTTTGCAGGAAAAGAAAATGGCTTTGCAGAAAAATCCATTTCAAAAGTTTCTTTGACTGAATCTAAATTCAGCGGTCCGTACAAATGAGGAAACTTATTATGTTCTGAGCCTTCGTATTTTAGTTCGCCCTTCATAAGCTCTTGTTCTATTTCCAACAGCACAAGATCTCTAGCTCCTTTAAAATGTCGTTCACTCACGCCTTGCAACTGGTGGTGTCGAGAAAAGTGAATGAAGCTTTCTTTTTCAAGACTGCCCGTGCTGTAAAATCCTTTTTGCTGAGCCTCGGCCCATTCTTTTTTTGTAGCGATATGGAAAATAGTTCTCATGCCCGCTTCTTAGCTTGGAACCGGCGAAAGAGGAAGGCAAAAGTCAGGCAAGGAACCCAGATGTAAATTATTTCAGATTGAAAAACCACCCAAGCCCGACTGTTTAAAAAATTCTTCAGGCCGATCGGTGAAACAATAATCTCATGCCAGGGAAAAAAGAATCTTCGGTTTGAAAAAGGCCAAAAAAACGCCACCCCCAGGCCGCCATTCGTCAGGGCATCTAAAACACCATGGGAAGCCATGCTGATAAAAGAGAAAATAAAGATCGTCATGGGCCTTGAACGAAAAAATTTTGAAAATTGAGTCAATAATAAAGCCACAACTGATGCAAAAAAGAGCGAATGGGTCATTCCCCGGTGCCCTAGAGCTGCGCCATAATCAATATTAAAATAAAATCCAATGATATCTAGGTCCGGCGCCATGGAAAGCAGAATTCCAGTCACAAAAAGCCGGGGGGAAATTTTCTTGCGCCCTGCCGCCCAAAAAAGGGCAATAGGAATCGCCGTATGAGAGATGATTGTTGCCAAAAAAGCCCTCGTTTGCAGACAGTTTAAATGATATGACGTCATATGCCTATTTTTAATGTCCATAATCTTGAGAAATCTTTTGCCGGTAAGCTATTATTTGAATCCTTGAATTTTGGTTTGGATGAAAACGATCGTGTCGGCTTGGTTGGTCCCAATGGCGCCGGCAAATCCACTTTACTAAAAATGATTTGCGGTCGTATGACAGCTGATCAAGGCCAAGTGACGCTCCAAAGGGGCCTTAAAGTTGGTTTCCTTGAACAAAATCCAACCTTTGAGGACTCAGAGACAATTTATTCCAGCCTTATTTCTAAATCTGAAGATCCTCATGAAGTCATGGCTTTGGCCTATGAGTGGATGGGTCGACTTGACTTGAATCAATTCGGTGAAGATTTTTTAGTCTCAAAACTTTCTGGCGGCTGGAAAAAGAAAGTGGCTTTGGCACGGGAATTAGTGAACTCTCCTGATTTACTGTTAATGGACGAGCCCACCAATCATTTAGATATTTCAAGTATCCTGTGGCTGGAGGAATATTTAAAAACGGCTCCGTTTGCCCTGCTGATGATCACCCATGATCGATTATTTTTACAGCGTGTTGTGAATCGGATTCTTGATTTAGACCCGAAAAATCCAAATTACATTATTTCTGTGAAAGGCGATTACGCCACCTATGTTGAGACCAAAGAACAATTGCTCGAGGCCCAACAGACGCGCGAAAAGGTTTTAAAAAATACTCTTCGTCGTGAAACTGAATGGTTGCGACGGGGCGCCAAAGCCAGGCAAACAAAACAAAAAGCAAGAATCGAAAGTGCTGGCGCCTTGGCGGAAGACGTCAGCCAGCTTTCGCAAAAAAATAGAGATCGTCAGGTGGGCATTGATTTTGGAGAAAACGATCGCAATCCAAAAAAGCTGATCGAGGCCTTGGATATTACCAAATCTTACAATGGCAAAATTCTTTTTAAAAATTTAGATCTGTTAATTCGCCCAAACACACGTTTGGCTTTGCTGGGCGATAACGGTTGCGGCAAGTCGACATTAATTAAAACATTGATGGGACAAGTCACTCCCGATTCGGGGAAGGTCAAACCAGCCGATGGCTTGCGCGTCGTTTATTTTGAACAAAGTCGGGATACTTTAAATCCCAAACTAAGTGTTTTAAAAAACTTAGTGGCCGATGGCGACTATGTCTCTTATAGGGGTCAGCATGTTTATGCTAGAAGCTATTTAGACCGCTTTCATTTTAAGGGGCAGGCCGCAGATCTTGCTGTGGAAAGATTATCAGGGGGCGAACAGGCAAGGCTTCGGATTGCGCAAATGATGTTGCAAGATGGGCAAGTTTTAATTTTGGATGAACCCACCAATGATTTGGATGTTGATACTTTAGCAGTTTTAGAAGACGCGCTGGCTGAATTTAATGGTGCCGTGATCCTGGTGACTCATGATCGTTATTTTATGGATGCGGTTTGCACTGATATTTTAGCTTTTCCAGTCACTGAAGGAGATGACCAGCCCCTAGAAAGGTTCACTGGTTATTTGCAGTATGAAAGTTGGTTTGAAGAACAAAAGGCTAAAGAGAAAAATAAAAATTCTCCGGCGGCGATCAAGGCCCGCAATGAAAAAGCCACAAAAATTTCTTTTAAAGAACAATTTGAATTAGATAATATGGAAGGCCTTATTCAAACTAAGGAAAAACTACTTTCCGAGGCTCAAGAGAAAATTCAAGACTCTCAAATTATTTCAGATTCTTCAAAGCTGGTCGAGCTATCGACGCTGATTTCAGGCCTACAAAGTGACCTTGAAAAACTGTTCGCCCGCTGGGCTGAGCTGGATGCAAAAGCGAAAACCTCCAAATAAGTTATGACGAAATAGCCAATATTTCTTCTGATGACTGTGACCCAACAATACTTCATCAGGTTTATCTTTGGTTCTTCACTCAATGCAACAATGGAGGATCTGTGGATATTTTGAAATTAATTAAAAAGGATCATGACGAAGCTTTCGAAGCGATCGAGAAATTAGAAAAAATGACCGACAGCCCGTCGCATAACGCCGAAAAAATGACTCAAGAGTTTGCTATTGCTGTTCTTCTTCACGCCAAAAGCGAAGAAAAGGGACTTTATGAAATGATTGAAAGTAAAAAAGAAGACTTTAAAGATTTTACTCTGGAAGGTTTTATTGAACATAGCCTTGTTGAGAATACTTTAAAACGCCTTTTGTCAGTAAAACCCGGTGGCAATGGTGAATTTAAGGCCGCTTTGACAGTCACAAAAGAGTTGCTAGAGCATCATGCCAAGGAAGAGGAAGAAGAAGAGCTTTTCCCTAAAATTAAAAAGAATTTTTCTGCCGAAGAGCGCGACCAAATGGGTCAGCTCATGCTTGCAGCTAAAGAAAAATTCCGACCTGAAGTTGAAAAGATGGTTTTAAATCAAACCACTTTAAATGGTAAAGCGCCTGCAAAAGGAAAAACAAAAATGCCTTTGGCGGCCGTCAAAAAGAGTCCTGCAAAATCCAAAGAATCACGGCTTCAATAACAACTAGAACGACAAGGGGCTGAAAAAATGAGCCCCTTGTTATAAAAATTAATGCTTTTCAGTTTTAGAAGTTGTGTCCGAAGTCGCTTCAACTGTCTTTTTCACAGTGCCGTCTTTTTTGGTTTTAGTTGTCTCTGTGACTGTCATATCAGCCGACTGACCTTTTTCATCGTTCGCCATATGCTTGTGAGTCTTCTTCACAGTCTTAGTTCCCGTGATCGGATTTGTATGTTCGTTCATCTTTGTGTCTTCTTTGTTCTCAGCATCAGCCGCAAAAGCCATTGAGCTAACAACCATCAGTCCAGCGAAAACCATCATCATTTTTTTCATCATCATTCTCCTTGAGTTGAGCAGAACTATTCTGCATTTAAATATGACCCTTTTGAAACATTTTAGGTCGGACTCCGTCAACACAGGTCTGCATCTGTGACAAAAGTGTCATATGTCGCCAGCAGTTAAAATTTTCCATTTCGTAATAAAACCAAAGTGCATGCTTCTAGGACAGGAATCCCTGCTGCCAATAAAAGCTTTTGTAAAGTTGGGTTTTCACTGCCCGGGTTAAAAATAACTCTGCCGGGTTTTAATTTCAAAATTTGATCTTGCAAAACTGTCGATCGATCAGGCCCAATATACATTGTCAAGGTATGGACTCGTTCATTAATTTTATTGAGGTCTGAAATAACAGGGCTGTTTTCTAGGAAAGCCATCTTTGGAGAAACAGGAATAATTCGATGACCCATCTCCTGTAATAGTTTAAACGCCATGTAAGAATATCGGTCGGGATTATTCGATGCTCCCTGAATCGCTACTGTCTGTACCATAGAAATTTTCCTTCCAAAATTTAATTCGAATTAAATAAATGACCACACCGAAATTGACTGATGTGACCAGAATGCGTGGCCAATTTATCAGTTTCGACATCTCAAATATTTCAATGGGCAAATAGGCCGCACCCGATAAGATCGCCATCCATTCAGCCCATGCCCGTTGTTTCCAAAGCCCATAGGCTTCTGCAAATCGAACTAACGAATATAGAAAGGCACCAGTGGCTAGCAGGAAAAAATTCATATCAGAAACTCGCTCAAGAAAAAGTAGAAAAATTCTTGGATAATGCTGAGCCGGGTTCAAATGCAAGAGTTCGATCAGTCTTTCGCCAAACTCCTGCAGATCTTTATGAATCATCGTCAAAAGCCCTAGTCCAACAAACAGAACCAAAGCTCCTTTCAGAAGTTCAAATAATGCAATAATATGAAGTCCCTCTTTTTTTCCCATGATTTCCTATATCACTTTATTCACTGAAAAACTTTAGACAATCTTGTCATGCTTCCCAAGATCACTTCAAATAAGTCGATGGTCCCACTAGAATAAAGCTCTGGAGGATTTATGGCAAATATAGAAATTGGTGGCTTAAGGAGTTCAGAAAATCCTGATATTTTAGAGGATGCAGACGATGAAAGAGATATTATTTTAGATCAAGATGAAACGGCTCTATCAAGCCCGCGGCATGCCGATGAAAACTTAGGGGGATTTGGCCGGGATACTCCGCCTCTGTCGGAAGATCCAAAATTTATCCGCGGTGAATTAGACGTCAAAGATCAGATGGATCGCGCCATCCGCGCCAAGAATAATGCAGCTGGCGGAGATCCTGAAAATGATATTTTACCTGACGAAGAGGAACTTATTTAATCGATTTGTTGAAGTTGGGCTAAAATATCCCAACCAAACTTTTCGAGCTTCATATCGCCGATACCATGGACCAATTTCATCTGGTCCAGCGTTTGGGGATTTTTAACTGACAGATGTTTTAATGTTTGATCGCTGAAAACGACAAAGGCCGGCAAATCTAACTCTATCGCTTTTTGTTTTCGCCATGCTTTTAAACTTAAGAAACGTCTTTCTTGCAAATCGTCCATTGTCACTTCAACCATGGAAGATTTCTTTTTTACTTTGCTACGCAACTTAATTTGGCTGGCTGCCGAGATCACTGCCGTCTGACGTGGAGCTTTTACAATCTTTCGCTCTGACTTTGGCTCACAAGCATCGCAGTGACCACAAGCCCTGAGGCGCTGTGAATCTCTGTAATAGGTTAAAATTTCTCCATGCCGACACTCACTGCCTTCCGCATAGTTGACAAGGGCCTCTAAATTTCTCCAACGCGAATCTTTGATCGCTTTGGGAGCATCGGAATTCATAATAAAGAAAGACTGCAATCCTTTATCGGCTTTTGCATACAATAATAAACAGTTGGATTCTTTTTCGTCCCGACCGGCTCGACCCATTTCTTGATAAAGCGAATCAATATTGGCCGGCAATTGGTAATGCACAACCAATCGCACATCTGGCTGATCAATGCCCATGCCAAAAGCATTGGTGGCCACTAAAATTTTTAGCTCACTGCGGATATACTGTTCTTGCACCCGCGTTCTTTCGCTGGTGGAAAGGCCGGCGTGATAATAATCAACACCGTCAAATTTTTTCTCTAAGAATCGCGCCAGTTCTTCAGTTTGCTTGCGAGTCCCGCAATAAATTAGTTTTCGGCCTGTCGGAATTTGCCGCAAGCTTTGGGATAGATATTCAAGTTTGTCCTCTTCATCAGCGCAGGCTTCAACTTGATAGAAAAGATTCGGTCGGTAAAAGCCATGCACCATTTTCTCTGGTTTGTTCAAAGACAGGTTTTTTGAGATGTCGTTCAACACAATCGGCGTGGCCGAAGCCGTTAATGCCAGGATCGGAATATCTGGACGCAATATTTTTAAAACATTGATCTGCGTGTACTCTTCGCGAAAATCATGACCCCACTGCGAAACGCAATGAGCCTCATCCACAGCGAAAAGGGCAATATTTCGATTCATGATCCATTTTTTAAAGCCTTCTTTTTGAACTCGCTCGGGCGATAAATAAAGAACAAAGGGCCCCCCTTCGTTCATTTCTTGAAATAAGGCTCTTTTTTCTTGATCTGTTTGACCCGAGTAAAGGCAGCCCGCACGTAAACCCATACGATGCAAAGAAGCGACTTGATCTCGCATCAGCGCGATCAGGGGTGAAATAACAATAACAAGTTGCTGGGTCCAGAGGGCTGGAAATTGATAGCACAAAGACTTTCCTCCGCCCGTTGGCAGAACGGCGAGAACATCTTTTTTTTCTAACACCGCCGTAATTATTTCTCGCTGCCCTTTGCGAAAGCCCGGTAATGAGAAATTTTTTTGCAGTATTTTTTCAAAATCGGAATTTTTCAAAAATTGATCCTTATGACAAAAAACCATGCAATTAAAAAACCATTGCCAACTCAGCGCCATTTCATTTCATCATATCGTCGGGGCGGCACCTCGGACGCTCTTAAAATACTTTAATTCCCAGACTCTCACAAGTCAGATCAGGAAGGTTTTTAACTATTCCTATCTAATCATGTCGGCCACTGTTAATCTAAGGACGTCGCCTGCGGCACCAAAGAGGTCTGATGGAATCAAGAACACGTTGTCCGAATATGAACCATGGAAAATCCAATGCTGCGGTCAAGTTTTGCCCAAGCTGCGGGGAAGTCGTGAATAAATTGATTCAAACCAAATGTGATCTTAGAAAACACGCTGAACAAAGAAAAGCGCGTGGAAAATTCTGTGTTGATTGCGGAAAAGGTCTTTAAGCCGCTGCCCCACAACACTTTTTATATTTTTTACCGCTGCCACAAGTGCAAGGATCATTTCGACCAATTTTAGGCTCTTCTCGTACAACTGTTTCTGGCCTAGCATGATGTTGATGTCCTTGACCTTCTTCATGCGTATGGGATTCCCCATCGACAAAATGCCATTGGCCTTGGGACTTTCGAAACTGTGCGACTTCGTGATGTTCGAGGGTCTTTCCTTCAAAAGAATACTTCGCCATAAATTCAACGGTGCCCTCTTTATCATCAGTGCCACCTTTTTTAACGTCCATAATTTCTAAACCCAACCACTTGGATTTTTTTGACCAATCAATAGTGGATTTCATATCAAATGTTTTTTGCTCTTCGGGAGCCAGTGAATCTTTTAAATATGAAATCTCGCCGGCAGCAAAAGCCGTATATCTTGAACGCATCAATTCAACAGCGGTTGCTGGACTTTGCTTGCCTTTAATAAAGGGCTCACAGCAATCATGATATTTTTTGCCGGTCCCACAAGGACAAAGTGATGCTGAATCCATGAGCTCTCCTTCAACGATGATTTAAGCTGCAATTAAACGATATATTACAATAAAATGGAAGACGCTGGCGATCATGACCAAGATATGAAAAATTTCATGATAGCCAAATATAGTAGGCCGAGGATTTGGCCATTTGATGGCGTAAATTATTGCACCCAAAGTGTAGATCACACCACCGATAATTAAAAGCCATGTGCTCAGGGGACCTAAAGCCGACAAAAATTCAGAGATAAAGGGCCCCGCTAACCAGCCCATCGCAACGTACAAAATAGCAGAAACCCATTTAGGAGCTTTCAACCATAAAAGCTCTTTGCAGACACCTAGAAGTGCCGCTCCCCAAAAAAGGGCCAGAACCTTCATGCCTGTTTCTTGCGGCAATCCCACAAGGCAGATCGGAGTCACTGTGCCTGCGATGAAAATAAAGATCATCGCGTGATCAAGTCTTTTCAATAAAGCATATCTCTTGGGCTGCCAATCAATTCGGTGATAAAGACTGCTGATCCCAAACAGTCCGGCTAAGCAAAGTCCATAAATTATGGCAGCCCATCGAGCCGTTGATTCATGGGCGACGGCCACCAATAAGGTCGAGGCTCCTAATCCATAAAAAAAAGCAGCTTCATGAAAACGCCCTCGCAAAAATGGTCTTATTTTAATTTCAGAAGCCATTAAAATTTATCCTTTAAGCTGATTCAGTTCTTCCAGGCAGCCATCTCTGATTTCCGTCATAGAAAGCCACTCTTCCTCCAGCTTTTCAATCTTTTGTTGGATCTCAGTTAAATCGCGAATCGCTTGCGGAAAATTTCCTGTTGTTCGATTCGCAATTTGATCGTTCAACAAACTTAACTTTTCTTGATGAATCAAAAGATTCTTATCCAAGGCCTCTAGATTTTTTTCAGTTTGTTTTATTTTCTTTTCAAGATTTCTTTTTTTCTCGCGCAGCTGATCTGACGAAGGCGCTGCGACAGCAGCTTTTTTCTCGACCGGCGCTGCTTCATTTTCAGCGCCTCGATTTGACAAAACACCCTTTTCTAAACTCCAAACATATTCATCGTAGGTCCCTGGATAAACGCTGACTTGACCATGATTGACTTCAAGAATCTTAGTTCCTACACGCCGAATAAAGCTGCGATCATGACTAACGACGGCGACGGTCCCTTCATATTTCATCAAGGCTTGAGTCAACGCTTCGACGGTTTGAAAATCTAAATGATTTGTTGGCTCATCCAAGATCAAACAGGGTGCTTTTTGTAAAAGAATTTGACCTAGTGCCACCCGTGATTTTTCACCGCCCGATAATACAGAAATCTTTTTATAAATATCGTCACCACCAAAAAGTAAAGAGCCTGCCATATTCAATCCCTCTTGACGGCTGACTTCGACGTGCGCTTTTTTTGTCATTTCATCAATGACATTACTATTTGCATCTAAATTTTCAGCTACATGCTGGGCATAATAGCCAATTTTTACTTGATAGCCTGTTTCAATTTTTCCTTTAATGGGAACCATGACGTGCGCGAGAGCCTTTAGAAAAGTGGACTTGCCGGCGCCATTCAAACCCACAACGGCAATATGGTCGCCATTTTCCAAATGAAAATTAACTTTCTTAAGAACTGTCTTTTCGCCATAGCCCAGCTCAGCTTCTTTCATGCTAACAATAATTTTCCCTGCTTTCACAGGACGTGGAATTTTGATCGACGCCGTGACTGGCAAGGGGCGCAGTTCAATATTTTCCATTCGATTTAAACTTTTTAATCGCGATTGGGCTTGGCGCGCTTTACTGGCTTTTGCACCAAATTTTGAAACGAAATCCAACACCTGTTGTCGTTTTTCTTGAATTGACATGGCTCGGGATTCTAATTGTCCACGCAGCATTTCTTTTTGTTCAAAATAATCATCAAGATTTCCATTGTACTTTGTGATTTCACCCTGCTCGACTTCTAAGACATGATCTGTCGTGCGCCTAAGGAATTCTCGGTCATGGGAAATCAATAAAAAAGCGCCCTTATAGCCTTGAAGAAACTTTTCTAAAACTAAAGTCGTTTCTAAATCCAAATAATTCGTGGGCTCATCCAGCAACATCAGATTGGGATCTTGGCCAATTAAATAAAGCAGTTTGCAGCGCATCCGATATCCCCCACTCAGGGACATGACCGGTCTTTTATACAAATCTTCACTGATTCCCAATTCGCGGCCCAAGGATTTTAATTCCCACAAAGGCATTTCACAGCCTTCAGTTAAATAATCTTCAATTGTCTGCCCTTCCCGCCACTGATCATGTTGGGGCAGATAGCCCAAACGTAAACTTTTTGATTTAACTAAAACTCCTGAGTCAAAGGTATCCAGCTCAGTTAAAATGCGAAACAAGGTTGTTTTTCCAGCCCCATTGGGACCAATGACCCCAACGTGCTCTCCTTCATTGATAGAAAACTGGGCTTGGTCAAAGATTTTCTTAGGGCCAAAAAATTTGGAGCCCTGCTGCAGCTGAAGAAGATTGGACATCCTTATCAGGTGCCAGAAATGGCATGAATTGGCAATGAATACGATGACTTCATGGTTCTTCATCCCATTGTCATGATTCATCAGCAAGCTGTGTCTAAAATCAGGCCTACTTTTAAGGAGATCATCATATGAAACAAAATTTAAAAAGACTTTTCACAGCCGCAGCTTTTCCCTTAGCGGCGTTGGCCGCTGAAACACCACAAGCTCCAGCCGCAGCCCAAGGACCTACCGACCCACAGATTGCCGCGATTGTGGTTACCGCTAACAATGTCGATATCACGGCGGGAAAATTTGCAAAAATACAAACAAAAGACCCTGAGGTTAAAAAATTCGCAGAGCAAATGATCATCGATCATTCAGCGGTGAATAAAAGCGCCACTGATTTAACATCAAAATTAAAATTGAAGCCCGAAGAAAACGAAACCAGCCAAGGACTTAAAAAGTCAGGCGATGAGGCTCTGCTAAAAATGAAAGGCCTTAAAGGAAAAGACTTTGATAAGGCTTATGTCGACAATGAAGTGACCTACCACCAGGTTGTCTTGGATTCGATTGATAAAACCCTGATTCCTTCGGCAAAAAATGCTGATCTTAAAAACTTATTGAATCAGGTCCGCCCTAGCATTGCGGCTCATTTGGAACATGCAAAACATTTGCAAGCGACGATGAGATAAAAAAATTTAATCTTGCTTATCCCAAACCTGAGTCCGTCCAAAAAGGCTAAAGCCGATGTAGCCCCGAACTTCTAATTTCTTGCCGTCGTCTTTGGGGCGCATCAAACATCGATATGTTTTTCCATTATTTGGATCTAGGATTTGGCCACCGCTCCACTCTTCGCCCTTTGTGGTTTCTTTTAAGCCTGACAATATTTTCATTCCTAGAATGGGCTTATTGGCCATTTCACCTTTGCACTTTTCGCAAACAGAATGGACTTTTTCAGGATCAAAAATTTCAATGACCTGCCCGGTCGCTGAATCCCCTTCTAATGTGATTTCAACAATCGATTTAGCTTTCCCTTCTTCATCAATCGTTTTCCATTTTCCATAAACAGAACCAGCTGCTAAAGATTGAAGCGCGAAAAGCAGACTAAAAATAAATCCAAGGGCTTTCATATTATTTCTCCAACTATTCGTGATCATGATGTCCACCAGGACCGTGTGCATGACCATGGTTTAACTCTTCTTCTGTGGCGGCTCGCACTTCAGCCACTTCAACATCAAAATTTAAGTTTTCTCCTGCTAAAGGATGATTCCCATCCACCATAACATCTGTGTCACAAACTTCTACCACCGTTAAAACAATCGGTCCTTGCGGCGAGTTTGCTTGAAACTTCATGCCGGGCTGCATATCTTGCCCTGGGGGAAACTGATTTTTGGGAATATTTTGAATCATTTCTTCCATGTGTTCGCCGTAAGCTTTTTCAGCCGGAATCGAAACTTTAAATTTATCGCCCATTTTTTTACCCTCAAGGACTTCTTCCAAACCAGGAATGATATTTTGCGCCCCGTGAAGATAAACTAAGGGCTCGCTCCCCACCGAGGTGTCTAAGGTTTCATTTTCATCATCAGTTAATGTGTAATTGAGCGTGACGATGCAATTCTTTGAAATATTCACAGGGGACTCCCTCTTGGTTTAGGCTTATTTTGAGCATCAAAAATAGCGCAAACTGGGTCATGAGCCAAGGAAATTGAGAATGTCTTTATTTTAACCATAGTCGTTCAAAATTTTTTCGATCCACGGGCCAACAAACCCATTCCTTTTGAATCTCAAGGGCAAGTCTGAAGTTGCCCAGAATGAGTTTAGTGTCATTTAAATGCCAAATATCTTCATCAATATTTTTTTGTGGGCCTTTTGCGATTCGATGACTCAGCGAAGAATAAACCATCCCACTCATAGGTGGAATCAGAAAACCCAAGGTTGAAAGCACCCCCTGCAGTCTTGAAAGCACTCCTTTTCCCCCCACCGAATGCATCAAAATAAAGACGGCGCAGGGTTTTCCAACCACAGCTTTCGTGCCTTCAAGAACCGTAGCCTTTTCTAGAAATTCTTGCAAAGGACTGCCCCACGAATCCCAATAAGTTCCAGACACAAAAATCAACCCGTCAGCCGCTGCAATTTGAGACCTTAGCTTCTGAGAATATTTTTTTTGGCTCAGGTGAACACATTCGGCGTGAAGACTTGAGTCTAATTCTTTGATTAATTTTTTAATTAGCTTTTGACTGTTACTTCGTGGCCCCTGGGGACTGCCATTTAAAATCAAAATTTTCTTTTTTAAAAGATTTTTTTGAATCATTAAGCGGGCCTTTGACTCAGTCTTCGATAGGTCGTTGATCGGGGCAAAGCCCTTGAAAGATCAATAAACTCCAACTGTTTTTCAACCATTTTATCAAAAACGAACAGCAGCTGATCTTGATGTTTCAATGAAAGATCAAGACCCTGACTGGGACCCAGAAGTTCTAAGGTGTGATGAATTGCTTCAACCGTTGAATAACATCCCGGGGCCGGCTGTTTTCGAACCCTAAAATTAGACGGCGCCAGCGGCGTGAAGCAAAATCTTGGAAGTAAAAATAAATTTTTACTTTGGTAGACCATTTTACCGGCTGTCGCCCAGGTTCCATCAATCACAAAAATCACCAGTTTTTTATTCTTTGGAAAAAGCTCTTGCCGCTCGACAAGACTCATCGAAGTTAAATTTGTCGAAGCTCTGCCAGGATATAAAATCATGCAATGATTGTGAGGGTCTTTTAAAACCAGATTGACGGATTCGTTCTCAGAATAATTTTGCCCAATGATTAATTCTGAATCTTGCAAACATAAATGCGACATTCGACCCGTTGCAATTCGGCGCTTAAATTCAATCGGGTGAATTAAAATCATAAATTTAATTTTTGGATCAAATTTTTGTACAAATGAACAAAAACAACTGAACTGCGGCTGGCGACAAGTCAGGCAAAGATTTCGATATTGAGGCAATTCATCAGATAATTTTTGCCGTTTTTGAAGATAGCTTTCTAGATTCACCGTTCAACTCTCCGTGGGTTTCACAAAAAAGCTCAATTACGGACTTTCAGCTGGGTCGATTTTTTATTCTTTGGTTTTTAATTGCGCATCATTGTCAGCAATAAATTTTTTGATCTCTTCAGTGATGCTCAGAAGCTTCAGCCATTGTTCCTTATATAAAGTCACAGGAAAACGGCCCATTCCATAAACAGAAAGCGCTCCTTTTTCACTGACTTTCATGGACAGCGTGCCCCTGGAATTTTTTTTATTTTTAAGGGCTTCGTTTTCTGCTTTCAGACGTTCGATTTCAGCTTTCATATCTTCAGACATGCATCACCTCATGGGTTGAATTAAGAAGTATTATCATCTTTAATTTAGTCTTGGGTCAATCTGGAAGCCACCAGTCATGAAGGACGTGCTTTCCATCAAGCCATTTGCTATGACTTTGATCCAAGACCCCCTGGAAAGGACCCTATGGAGCATCTTCAAATTTCAGTTCTGTACCAGGACAAAGACTTCTTGGCGGTTTCAAAACCTGCTGGAATCTCTGTGCATAACAACGAAGATCCACAAAATCTGCTGTTACTGTTACAAAAACAATTGGCCGCAACTAAACTTTATCCTGTTCACAGATTGGATAAAGAAACCAGTGGCATCCAACTTTTGGCTCTTCATGAGGTGTCCGCAAGGAAGTTAGCTGAAGAATTTGAAAAAAGAACGGTTCAAAAGATTTACGCTGGCGTTTTGCGGGGCGAATTGAAAGAACCTAAGGGCCTTTGGAATCAATCCTTAACAGATAAAGCCGAGGGTCGAAAAAATCCTGCCGGAATGTCACGAGATCGAATCGCTTGTGAAACACAGTTCGAAGTTCTTAAAGCCAATAAGTTCTTTTCTTATTGCCACTTTAAACTCATCACCGGACGACAGCATCAAATTCGCAAGCACTCAGCCTTGGTCAATCACTCACTAGTAGGTGACCCCCGATATGGTGATCCAAGGTATAATAAAAAAATGGCCGATCTTTATAAGACCGACCGTATGTTTCTTCACTGTTATCAAATCCAGATTTTGGGCCACAGTTTTGAATGCATGGTCCCCGAGCCATTTAAAAAACTTTTAGCCTAATTATTAAGAGCACCGCTATCAATCCAAGTTTTGATGGCACTCAGCTGTACTGAGGTCAACTTTGCGCTTCCCAAGGGCATCGATCCTTCGAATGAAGCCAGATAAAAACGGCTGACACCTGAATTAAATTTTGTGACAAACAAAAGTGTCCCCGTGTACGTGCTAAGATCATAACCAGCGGCAGGGCTTCCACCCGAGTGACACATGACACATTTTGGAATCGAAACATTGGCATTGATCCAAGCATAGGTTCCAAAAGTTGTGACAGACATGGAGGCTGTTGGTGACGAACTGCCTGACGCATTAAAGGAAGACACTCGATAATAATAAGTCGTCACAGCTGACAAGCCACTGTCTGGAAACGTCGTTACATTGGCTCCCACTGATCCAATCACTGTAAATGGTCCGGTCGCAGCTAAAGCTCGCTCGACTTTAAATCCTGTTTCTGATGTTGATGAATCTGTCCATGTCAGCGTGACCTGCGTGGCGGATGTTGCCAAGGCCGAGACCGATGCTGGCGAGGCTGGAATTCCAGCTGCGGCTGTCGCTGTTAAGGCTGAAGCCGTGCTCGTATAGGCGGATTTTCCACCTGCATTTGTTGCCGCCACTCGGTAATAAAAAGTTGTCGAAGCCGCTAAGCCGGTATCGGAATAAGTTGTGACATTCGCCGCCGTCGTTAATAAGACTGTGAACGGTCCACCAACGGCAGGGGCTCGCTCGATAATAAAGCCTGATTCATCCACTGAATTGTCCACCCAGTTTAAATTGATTTGCGATGAAGAAATCGGGACAGCCGAAAGTCCAGTCGGATTTGCTGGTGGAAATGGCAGAGTCATCGCACTGACCACGGCTGAATACGGAGAGACCCCAAAAGTATTCATCGCCTTCACTCGGTAAGAATAATTCAAATTAGCTGTCAGGCCAGTGTCTATATATGTTGAAACACTTCCACCCAAAGTACTTATGATAGAAAAGGGACCAGCGACAGTGGCGGCTCGTTCAACAATAACGCTTGTTAGGGTTCCTGAAGGCAAGGTCCAAGTTAAAGTTATGCTAGTTGGAGAAGTTCCTATAGCCGCTACAGCTGAGATTGAAAGTGGAGGCGTATTCGTGGGAGGACTTACGCCGGGGGCTAAATTTAAAGCGCCCGTTTCGATCCAACTTTTAATTGCAGCTGTCTCACTTGCGGCTAAGGGCTGCCGTCCCAGTGGCATTGTGCCCGCAAGAACTTGCAAATAAAAAGTACTTCCTGAGATGTTACCAGCGACCACGGTTCCGCTGGCCATAATGTTACTGTAACTTGAAAAGTTATGCAGGCCTGAGGAATGACAAGCCAAACACTTTGGAGTGATGATTTTTTGTTGTAGTTCGGAAAAAACTGGGTTTGCAGACAGACTGGCAAGGGAGCTTAGGCTCGAGGAACTCGCCAATTCTTGAGTTGGCGCCACCATGCTGCAGTTCTGAAACAGCATAATAAATAAGACGGATGCTAAACCTAAAAGCGACATCGATTTTGTTTTTAACGACCTTTTGAGCCTCATTCACAACCCCTTGGTTTCAAAGTTTCCCTGCTTTTATGATATAGCACTGAACTTGCTGACCCTAGAAAATCTATCGATTTGTCCCAAATTAGGACTGGTAATTCAGACCTGTTTCATATTAGAACCTGCTATGCCAAAACTGAGCATTTATCTTCATCGTGATCTGCGCCGATCGGTTCTTCGAGGCCATCCCTGGATCTACCGCGAGTCTATCTCCAGCCCTCCGGCCCTGGAAAAAGCGCAACTAGCCCAGGTGTTTGATAGAAAAAAAGAACCTTTGGCATGGGCCCTCTATGACCCCCATGCACCGCTGAGCCTTCGAATACTCAGCCTCGAAAAAAAGCCGCCTGTGTTTGAGGTTTTTCAAAAAAGATTTGCCGAGGCCTTGGCTCTGCGTCGTGCTGTGGTCTCGAAAAACACGACATCTTACAGATTGTTTAATGGCGAAGGTGATCTTCTTCCAGGACTGATTTGTGATATTTATGGATCCATTGCCGTCCTGCAATTTGACGGGCAAGGGCCCAATGAATTTTGGGATAAAAAAGGCATCGCCGATTGGTTGGTCCAAGAAAAAATTGTCGCCAGTGTCGTTGAAAAATTTCGTCGGAACACTCAAGGTGGCATTCAGTTGTTGGCTGGAGAAAAATGCGACAACGAGGTGATCGTTCTTGAAAATGGCGTCCAGTTCAAAGTGGATTTACAAAAAGGCCAAAAAACGGGTTTCTTTTTAGATCAAAGGGACAACAGAAAATATATCCAATCCGTTACAAAGGGCGCTTCGGTCTTAAATTTATTCAGTTACTCTGGAGGGTTTTCTGTTTATGCAGGTCTTGGTGGCGCGACAAAAGTGGCCAGCCTTGATGTGGCAGAGGGTGCGATTCAATTAGCCACTGAAAATTGGCGCCTGAATGGCTTAGCAGCCGAAAAACACCAAGGCCTTTGTGTGGATGTTTTTGATTATCTGAACGGCGATAAGGAAATGTGGGATCATGTCATCGTTGATCCGCCGTCCATGGGTCATTCAGAGGATCAAAAAGATCGAGCCCAGGCTAAATATATCGAACTTTTCGCGGCGGCTGCTAAACGAGTGCGCTCCAAGGGACATCTCTCCTTAAGTTCCTGCTCCAGTCATATTTCTTTTCAAGATTTTTTTGAAATTATCAATGAGTCTGTTTCAAAAGCGAACCGCCGAGGGCAAATTTTAAAGATATCAGGACAAGGACCAGATCATCCATTTCCCCACAGCTGTCACGAACTAAGATATCTTAAATTTGTAAACTTAATTTTAAACTAAAAAGCCTCTTTGCTGGCAGTGTCTGTATTTCAGCACCTGTAGCTTGTATTGACGTAAACCCTTTGTTAAAATTTTCAAATGATCATTCATAATTTATTGCTGCTGCAATTGGTTGCGACGGCAATGATGACAGGCATATTATGGTTAGTGCAGCGAGTGCAGTATCCGCTTTTTTTAGGTCTGAATGAGGGTCACTTTTCTAAGTGGCATGATTTGCACAGCGCACGTATCACCTGGATTGTCGCGCCTTTGATGGTTTTGGAATTGGCGGTCAGTCTTGCTTTTATTTTTTTAAACAAGATTAATTTATGGCAGAATATATTTGTTTTTTTTATGACTTGTACGATCTGGGCGATCACTTTTTTTATCAGCGTGCCCAAACATGAAAAGCTAGCTCAGAAAGGTTTTGATCAAGCCGTTATTTTATCCTTAATACGTACTAACTGGGGTCGAACCTTAGTTTATACAATAAAACTTTTTTTTGTCATTTATCTTCTTGAAATGGCGTAACACCAGGGGGCTTTATCAAAGAAATTCAAAAAACTAAAGTCTTTGTTGACGGAAACTGTATTGTTTGTGATATGGAAATTTCTCATTATAAAAGAATAGCGCCCACTCTTTTTGATATTGTTGATATTTCAAATCCGCAATTCAAGGCAACTGAGTTTGGCCTGACACCAGAAGCGGTGGATCGTCATATGCATGTTCAAACGCCTGAGGGAAAAATTCTGATCGGAGTGGAAGCTTTTGCTCACATCTGGAGCCGCATTCCCAAATACGCTTGGGCTTCGAAGGCGATCCACTGGCCCTTGATTCACCCAGCAGCCTTGCTCGGTTATGAAGTTTTCGCTCGTGTAAGACCTTACCTGCCGAAGCGAAGACGTTAAATTCATGCTTGAACCTGGTGTATCTGATATCGCTGCGACCGTGATTTTTGCTTTAGCCATCATTCATACTTTTTTGGTTAAATTCTTTCAAAATCTTGGCCATCGTTTTGCCAAGGGTTCGATCAGTGAAAAATTTTTTCATATCCTGGGCGAAGTTGAAGTTGTTTTTGGGATTTGGTCTTTTATCTATTTAATTTTCTTAAGTCTAAACTCTCATTTTTCGACAGCCCTGAATTACCTGAGCACTCGAAGCTTTACCGAACCGGCTTTTGTCTTTGTGATCATGACTATTTCTGCCAGTCGGCCCATTCTTTCTGCAGCAAAGCATCTGATTGATTTAACGTCCCGCCTTCTTCCTTTCAAAAAACCGATCGCTTTCTTTATTTCTGTTTTTATCATGGGTCCAATTTTGGGAAGTTTTATCACTGAACCGGCCGCGATGACCGTGACGGCTTTAATTTTACTTGATCGCTTTTTTACAAAGGGCGTCTCGGAACGCCTAAAGTATGCAATGCTTGGGTTATTATTCGTCAATATTTCGATCGGTGGAACCCTGACCCCTTTTGCGGCACCCCCCGTTTTGATGGTGGCCCACCAGTGGGGATGGAATTTGGTTTTTATGCTGACTCACTTTGGTTGGAAAGCCATTGTTGCCGTCATAATTTCGACTTTAATTGTCAGTTATCGGTTTCGCTCTGAAATACAGTTGATAGACGGACCGACCGGAGGAATTTTAACTCAGAACCCACCGTTCAAAAAAATTCCACTTTGGATTTATTGCCTTCATATCTTGCTTTTAGTGTTCATTGTTATCAGCGCTCATCAACCCATTGTTTTTGGCGGATTATTTTTAGTATTTTTAGGCCTTCATCAGGTGACCAGCGAATACCAAGATGCCATCAGCCTACGCCAAGCTTTGCTGGTCGGTTTTTTCTTAAGCGGTCTGGTTGTGTTGGGCGGGCCACAAAGATGGTGGCTGGAACCATTGATCCTGCATCTTGAAACTTGGGCGCTCTATTTAGGCGCAGCAGCACTGACCGCTATCACTGACAATGCGGCCCTTACATACCTGGGCTCACAAGTTCCCAATCTGTCTGATGTTTCAAAATATGCTTTGCTTGCGGGAAGTGTTGTTGGCGGGGGTTTAACAGTGATTGCCAATGCGCCGAACCCAGCCGGGTACGGAATTTTAAATTCATCTTTTGGTGACGATGGCATCAGCCCTTGGTCGCTTTTTTTATCAGCTCTGCCGCCGACATTAATTGCGATGATTTGTTTTTGGTTTTTAAAATAAAAAATCAGCCTTTTGAGCTGATTTTTTACATTTAACTTTTAGATTAAATTTCGGTTCAGTTACTAATTAGTAACGTCCGCCGCCACCGCCACCGCGACCGCCGCCACCGAATCCACCACCACCAGAACGTCCGCCGCCGCCGCCGCCTTCGCGAGGAGCCATTGGTTTTGCTTCGTTAACAGTCATAGGACGACCGTCCCAGTCTGCACCGTTGAATTTATTGATAGCTTCTTGAGCCTCAGTATCATTAGACATTTCAACAAAGGCGAAACCTTTGCTGCGTCCAGAATCACGGTCAGTGATGATTTTTGCTGATTCAACAGTTCCACATTCTGCGAATGTGTCCACGAGCACTTGCTCTGTTGCTGAATAAGGAATATTTCCTACGTACAATTTCTTTCCCATAATAACCTCCAAAGGCCAGGGGCGCCGTCTCTGAGGCTATCGGAACAATTACCCTCACACTCGAAACAAGCAGTTCAACTTGCGCGCAGTATACACATTCTTTTTTAAAAATCTAGGTGCTTCAGTGGAAACGAGCACCAGTGTCGACTTCGATGCAACCAAGCTCTTCAAGGGTCGCCGCCCGAGCCTCGGTAGCTTCGATCTCAAAGACCAAATCTTGCCCAGCTAAAGGGTGGTTGGCATCCAGCGTCACGGAATCCGTTGTTAAGCCTATAACTCGGTAAGAAGTTCGTTTTCCATTTTTTACATAGGTGACGTTTTCGCCCAATTTTATAGGGGTTTCGGCGATCATTTCTTCCAAAGGGCAGGTCATCACCAGCTTTGGATTATAAAAACCATAGGCCTGGTCTGCCCTTAAACTAATTTTACGCTTTTCGCCTTTTTCAAGGCCCTGAAGACCTTCCACTAAAGCTGTCAGAGTGTCTGCATCGCGGGGACCATCGGTCATCACATTTTGATTGAAAGTCGAGCTGATGATTCGGCCCAATTTATTTTTCAGAACACAGTGAAACGAAACGACTTGAATACCCATTGCTCATCTCCCAGTTTGAAGGCCAAAAGAACCAATCACTTACCAGACAGAGACAGAACAGAATCGAAATCTTGAGACTGACAGAACCTCACCCACGATTCGGGTGGTTCGAACTTGATATATAAAGGATATAGGCAGATTTTGATAAAAGCAAATTTTCAATGAATTGTTATATGAAAGGCTTGAAGTCGAGGGTCGGTGGACCGAAATCCCTTCTATTTATCCTCAAACGTCGACCATTTGATCAATCCCTCCTTTTATAAAGTTATAAATTTGGACTATATTTATAGAATGAAAAATCTTTGGGTGATGGGCATTATATGTCTAATTCCTATTTTGGGACATGCTTATGACGATGAGTTTGATCTTCGAAAAGTCGATCAACAAGCCCATCTGGCTGTCAGTTATGGCTTGGCCATGACGTCAACTTTGATTTTTGAAAAGCATCAGTATTCTAAGTGGGAATCCATTTTGTACGGAAGTTTGGTGACCATGTCCGTCGGCTTTGCCAAAGAGTATGCTTATGACAAAAAGCCCTCCGAAGGAGATTTGATCGCTGATGCCCTAGGAACGGCCCTCAGCGCTGGTGCTATCTATAGTTTTGATTTCTAAATTTCTTTTAATGATATTCAAGGCTACTTTTAAGCCGATCTCGCTCAGGTCAGGAGATGCGACCAGACCAAAAATAACTGCCGCCAACGCTTCAATTTCTTCCTTTGTTGCTCTTGGGTAGGCTTTTGAAATTTTTTGTCGAAAGCGCTTTTCAAATTCTCGAAGCTGTTCGCCGATGGGGTTCTGCATATGTCGCCGGGTCATATAAAAAAAATGAACAAACGGAGCCCTCTGACACATCCTGCGGGTTTCAAGCAGACTTTCAAAAATTTGCCCGTCTTGCCATAATGATTTTCGAGCATGACTGAGGCCAAAATATTCTTCGCCCAAAAAATCAATCGCCGTTTGCATGATATGCTCTTTAGAGTTTCCAAAGTAATAATAAATAAGAGTTCGAGAAACTTTAGAGGCGCGGGCAATATCAGATATTTTCCAGGACATTGATCCCTTTTGAAAGTCCAATCGAATCACAGCTTCAAAAACCGCCCAGTAATTTTCGTCTTTTGATGTCTGAGATTTTTTCTGAGCCATACTGGCAAGTCTATTAAAAAAAAAGTCCTTGTCACGACAAAAACTCTGGCCGCATCCCTGCGGCTGAGTCTTTTATTCTTCTTTGTATTTTTATTTATTGAGCGGCCTCAATTTTCATTCGATTTAAACCAACTTGAAGTCCAACACCCTTTTCAAGACTAAGACCCAAGTTCAAGGTTAAGGCTTCAGACCCACCATGCACGGCTAAGTTTGTTCCTGCGCCAATAATAAAAGCGGCGCGCCCACCTGCTGTATAATAGGTTCCCAATAAAGCTTCTGGACCAGAAGCAACACCAATCCCAGAGGCCACAGCCGCCACTTTAAAAGTTCCAAAAGCAATATTTGGAGCGACCGGAGAACCACCCAACGTGACTTTAACATTCATCTCTTGCTCGTTTCCTGCGATATCACGGCAATGAATTTTTCCCGGACCTTGTAATTTAAAAGAACCGACAATCAGCTGAATTCCACCGCCATGGGCTTTAAAAGTCAGCGCACATTCAAACAAAGGTTGCTTTAACTCATTGGTCTCAGCCGCCTGAGCTGTAAGTCCAGTGGAAACAAGGATCATCAATAAACCTACGATTGTCTTTTTCATTTTATTCTCCTTCATTGTCGCATCATCGCGAATTTTTAATTTGCTTCAATGAGGGGATTAAACATGAAAAATACAAAAGCAGTTAATGCTTCCATTGTCAGAAAAGTGGGAAATCTGTCAAAAAAGGGATCAGCTGGCTTTTAAATCAAGCCAGCCTATAAAAGAATTTATTTTTTATAGTGCATTTCGCCCAAGTAATCTTTTTTACCTACATCGACGCCGTTGTGGCGCAAAATAGCATAAGCGGTTGTGATATGAAAATATAAATTAGGCAACGCATGTTGATTTGCGAACTCGAACCCTAAAAGATATTTTCCCTCCCAGCGCGGCTGGGTGATTCTTTTTTCTTCTGCGCCTTCGAAATCTTTGGCCGTGAAGTTATTTAAGTAGGACACCGTCTGCTGAATGCGGGCTCGCAAATCTGAAAGAGTCTTTTCATTATCTTCATGAACCGGTGCATCTTTTCCCGTTAGCCTTGAGGCCGCAAGTTTAGCCGTATCACAAGCAATCTGAACTTGGCGAATCAAGTTGAACTGATCAGGAGCCAAGCGGGAATTGAGTAAGATATCGACCTCGAACTTTTTAGCTTCCGCGTGTTTTGCTGCTTTATCTAAAATTACATTTAGATTCAGGAGCATTTTAGAAAACTGTGGAATCGTCACTTCATATAACATTGGGTCTCCCTCGGGTTTGTAGCTGACATCTTACCTCTTAAACTGTAGATGTTAATTTGTTTTTTTGTGACGCAAATAAATCTTAAAAAGCTCTTCGACCTGGCCTCGAGCCCAGGGTGTTCGTCTTAAAAACTTAAGGCTCGAATTAATGCTTGGCTCAAATTGAAAACAGTTGATGTGAATATCTTGCGCTAGGCCCTCCCAGCCATAGTGATCAACGAGCTGGTGAAGCATCATTTCTAGGGTAATTCCAGACAGAGGATCCTTTGATTTTAGAACTGGATAGTCAGTATAGCCTTCGGCCCCTCCGCCATAAAGAAAATCTGTTTTTAATTCATTTAAAGGGGCTTTTGTCTTTAAACGTGCGACTAAATCGGGATTTGAAATAAATGGTTTTCCAAAACAAATCAGATCCGCAGATTGATTTTTCAGGGCTTGCAGGGCTAAGTCCAAAGTATATCCATTGTTGGCAATATATTGAGCTTGGAATTTTTTCTTCAAAAGTTTGAAATCAAAGTCGGGATTAAAGTTTCGGTCGCCCACCGTCGCACCTTCAACAATGTGAACGTAAGCCAAATCTAGGGGATTTAGTTTTTCCGCAAGATATGAGTACATTCCAAAGGTATCCTTTTCGCACATATCATTGGCTGGACTGACGGGTGAAAAGCGAATTCCAACCCGGTCGCCGCCCCAAATTTCTACGATCGCCTGACTTATTTCTAGGACTAGTCGAGCTCGATTTTCTAGGCTTCCGCCGTATTGATCCGTGCGAAAATTTGTTTTCTGTCCCAAAAACTGCTGCAGCAAGTAGCCATTAGCTGCATGTATTTCAACCCCATCAAAGCCCGCCTGCATCGCACATTTAGCAGCTATTTTATAGTCTTCAATCAACCGTGGAATTTCTTGGGTTTCGAGGGCACGAGGAGTTACACAGTCTTGCAAGCCTGATTCGGTATAAGTTTTTTGTGCGGGCTGCATCGACGGATGAGAAATTCTTCCAACATGCCAAAGCTGACAAAAAATTAAGCCTTTAGCCTGATGAACTGCATCTGTGACCAGTCGCCATCCTTGAACCTGCTGAGCCGTATAAATTCCCGGCGTGAAGGCATAGCCTTTACCTTCTTGGGAAATATTTGTCGCCTCACTGATGATTAAACCGGCCGAGGCTCTTTGCACATAATATTCTGCATTTAAAGGTCCTGGTGTATCCCCTTGCCCGGCCCGGCAACGAGTAAGGGGCGCCATTACAATCCGATTTGCCAAGAGGAAGGGACCCAACTTAAATGGTTCAAAGAGATTTTCTGATAAGTCCTTCAAAAGTTGAGTTCCTTCCTATTTAAAAATTTAAATTAATGCCCAAGGAAATTCCCGGCACCCCCGTAAAATTGTTATTTCTTACAAAACTTAATTGGGGGGATATAGAGTAATCAAGAATTTTATTATAAATGGTGTGGCCCCAGCTGACAACGAGTGTCTCAGAGTCTAAATGATAGTTGGGCTGATTATTCGAACCTATATAAAAGCCATACGCCAGCGAAGATTTTTTGGTCACGCTTTGCCCCAAGGAAACACCGTTAGTGACAGAATATAAATGTTTTTTATCTTCATACTCGGCCTCGTTAACTAGTGTTATCGAAAAAACTTTTGAGAGTCTAAAATTAAAATTTATAGCCTGAAAAATTCCAGTTCCCTTGTCAGGATTAGCGTAAAATTCAAGTCGTGGATTCACACGGTACGTCTTAAATTCAGCTAAACTTTCAAAAGCTAATAGATGCCCGACTTTCAAAGGATCCCGCAATTCAATGCGGGGCTGAAAAGATGTCCGAACATCACCCAGCTTTTTGAAAAGCCCCACGGTGGCTCCATAATTTTTTTCTGGGGCCGTTGTGCGAAGTTGATTGTTGCGCACTCCACGATCTTTGGATTCATCATAACTAGTAAACTTTAAATTCCAATACTCTTCAACATTCGGAAGACGCAAATTAACACTGATACTGGGAGAGTTCGTAAGGCCTGAAACTTCCGTATAATAAGTCGAATTTGTTAATCGGACGTTGGTCTCATTTCTTCTATGGGTGATTCTTTTTCTTACTAAAAATAAATCAATGCCATCCGCAATACCATCAAACCATTCAGAGATTATGATATCGCCCTCAATGAATTTTTCTTCTAAAGTCTCGTCGGGCGCTCCAGCAGCTAAACCGTGCTGACAAAATAAAATTATCAAGACTCCCAAGGAGATTTTTTTCAACTTAGAAATCTTTAGCTTTGAAAAAAAGTGAGACAAATGTTTCCTTTTTCGATTTTGATTGAATTTTTGGAGCCAGCTCTTAATCTTGCCTCATGTTAAGCGTTTTAAAGACTTTATTAATTGTTTTGTTTTTTCTAATTTCTGGAAAGACCTTTGCCTATACTGCCAAAGAAGGCAATGTTTCGGCGATTTTTGGACCATTTTTTTACAAGACAAGCTTCGCGGGATCAACTTCTGGCGCCACTTCTCCTTATTTATCAGGCCTGACTTTGATGGCTATTGGCGACATTAGTGACCACGGCAGCCTTGAAATCGGAATATTTTATCTTAATAAAATTTATTTTCGCGAGCGGTATGGAAATTATCTGGCTGAAAAAACCCAGTTGATTCACGTCACTATGGGCTACCGTTATTGGCTGACTTCTTATTTATCGACATCGCTGTCTTTTTTCTCAGCCTATTCTTTAGGAGATATCGAGATCACCCACAGTGATTTTCATGGCGTCGACGAGCCCACAACTTCGGCTCGTGATAAAACTGAATATGGATTTGATGGCGCTTTGCAGGCTGAAGTCTGGAGCCACGATCGCTTCGCTGCTGTCATCGACCTAAGATATTCGCGCTCTGTCACCAGCCAAGAGCACGAAAGTGCCGACCATTACGGAGCTCTGTTAGGTTTGCGCTACTTTATACAAGAAAAACAAAAGGCGGAAAGACCTAAGAAATAAGACGTTTTTGTCACAAAGCCATCAGTTCTTGATCTAGGTAGGCCTTACATTTTTCTAAATAAAATCCAGAAATGACACGCATTTTTAATGGTTCAATCGCATTTTCAGCAATTGTAAACATCTCGGTTTCCTCTTCCTTAATATGATTTAGAACTAGGTTGGCTAAGACCTTTGCTTTAGCATCAATTTCTTCAGACCATGATATTTCAAAATTCATGGCCTTCAATTGCTTGGCCAGCAGGAATGCGACATCGTGCTCATCCTGTCCAGCCAGTCCCTCTAATCGAGCTTCTTTTTCAGAAGCAAGCCTAAGACTGACATACAAAGTTTCTTCCTCAGCTTTGCCATGCATATTTAAAAGGTGAATAAAGCGCCCTAAGTGAGCCTGTTTATCTGCGAAGGAAGCCTCATTATCAGTTAAAACTGAAGCTGATTCTTCAAGGTAATCATGATGTTTTTCTAATAAATCAATAAAATCTGAATTTGTTTGCTGATCCTCTTTCAAACCATTTCGGATTTCTTGCAGAGATAAAGGATCTCCTTCGAAGGTCCTTTTAAAATTATGAAGCATTCCTTTAATTCCTGAAATAGAAACATTGTCATTTTGCATAAAGACTCCCATCTAAAGGTTGCAGATTCTTTTACTGGCTGCAAAACAGGGGCCCCTGGATATCACCTGATCAATCAAAGGCAGAAGATCAAACGGGGGAGAATGTCACTTTTGTTGGGGCAAATCGACGACCCTAAACTTCTCCATCGAAGTAATCAACCGACGGCTGTTCTTTAATGATGAACCTAACCCATGCGCTGTGAGGCGGCCACTCATTTACATTTGGAGTTGCTAAAACAGCTAGCTTTTTTGAATCTGGATAACCAACAACATCGACAGGACTTTTGTTTGAAATCACTAAATACTGCAATGGCATCAGCCCAGTATTTTTTAAAGAGTGGGCAAAATCAGGCCCGACTGGGAAAGAAATATAATCTCCTGGTTTAACCTCAACTGTCTTGGATCCAATTCTAAGAGTTCCAGTGCCATTTAAGATGAAAATATTTTCCTCAATTCCTGCATGATAATGAAAGGGGAAAGCAGTTTTTTCTGGAACCAATTCGAACCAGTTGCAAGCGATGGCTTGCGCCCCAGCATGAGCCGCTAATCTTTTTGATTTGAATCCAAAAGGACCCTTGCCGAATTCCGTTGATTCAACTTCAGATATATTAATTATTTGTGAATGTCTTTGGTTCAAGATTTAAGATCTCCTTGTGACAATTTTGTCATCTCTTGCGGCCGGCTTGTTGCCTTCAGCGTCCCATGATACAAAATCATAAGCCTTATACTAAGAATGGAAACAGATATGTCAAATATTGAAAATAAATCAAACCTATCACGCTTCTTTAAATTTGTTAATGAGCTTCAAAATAAGGTCGCATGGCTTGCTAAAATGGCTCAAAAAGAAGCCATAAATCCTGCTCACAGCCCTGGACATCGAAAAATGAACTTGAAAAAAACAACCTCAGCTAAAATGAAGGGCAAAGCAAAAGCTCAAAAAACATCAGAGAAGCAAAGAAGCGAGGCTGATCGCATCAATAAACTTGAAAGTAATCAGCGCCGGGTTCAGGGTAAACAGCATTAATCTGAATAAAATGGACGAATCCCAAGCACCAAAACACTTTATAATCTGCCATGTTTGTTCCCAGCCAATTCCAAGTCTTGAAGGCCCCGCAAAAACACTTGTTTGCCGTCGCTGCGGCCATAAATATGAAAAGCTAAAACCAAAATCAGCAAAGCTGACTTTGGTTTTTTCAATGACCGCCTTAATTTTATATATTCCGGCCAACCTATTTCCATTTATGACTATCGAACTTTATGGCAGCAGAAACAGCTCTACGATTTGGGGAGGGATTGTCTCTTTGGTCGAATCCGGCTCATTGGCAATCGCTCTGATTGTATTTCTAGCCAGCATGTTCATTCCATTTGTGAAGTTGATTATTTTATTCTACCTGACGAGCGCGGCCCGCCGAAGGAACCCAAAATTTAACACCAAACTTTACAACATTGTCGAATCGATGGGTCGATGGTCGATGCTGGATATTTTTTTATTGGCCGTCCTGGTCGCCATTATGAAGCTGGGTCCATGGACCGCCGTCGAGCCCGGACTTGGTTCTTTGCTTTTCGCCATTGTCGTTATTTTCACAATGCTGGCATCCGCCTATTTTGACCCTCAACTATTATGGGAAGATGAGAATGAAAAACTCGATCACTGAAAAAATGCAGTCTTTGCGCACCGGTTGGTATATTTGGCTGTTTCCAGTCTTTGCATTGATGATTTCCGGCTGGCTATTTGTCGATTATTTTAAACAGCGTGGAGTCACTATTAAAATTTTTTTTGACGATGCCTCAGGCATCCAAGCTGAAAAGACAAAGGTGCGCTTTCGTGGCGTTCCCATCGGAATGGTTAAAAATGTTTATATTTCAGAAGAAAATAAAGATGTTGTCGTTGAAGTGTCTTTAAGAAAAGATGCTGAGCAATTTGCGGTGATTGGTTCGAAGTTTGAATTGGTCGTTCCTAAAGTAGACTTTTCTGGGATCAGTGGACTCAATACCCTTTTTGAAGGCACCTATATTGCGGCTTTGCCAGGACCCTTCGAAGGTAAGGAAAAATTTGAGTTCAAAGCTCAGTCAGCAACGGGTTCAACAGACACCCACGATGATACTTCTTCCTATATTCTTGAAACAACAAATGCTGAGTCCGTCAGCGCAGGAGATCTTATCACCTTTCGAGGGATGAAGGTGGGAACAGTCACAAAATTGATACTGGCGAAAGGTTCTCAAGCCGTGCATGTGCAAATAAATATTGAAAATAAATATGTAAAACTAATTCGTACTAATACTGTTTTTTGGCGAAAGATTGGCGTTCAAGCCAAGTTAGGCCTTTTTGGCTCATCATTAAAAATTAGCTCGATGGATTCTTTGTTACACGGGGGAATTGATTTTTTTACGCCTGATAATGCCGGCGAAATTGCAAAACCACAGGCTCATTTTCCTTTAGTTGCCAGTCCCCCAAAGGATTGGGAAAAATGGAATCCCAAACTGGATTTTTAATTTTTAACTGCAAATCCCATATTAATCAGGCTTTCGCCTTGAATTTTATCGATCACACCATCTTTGACCGACCAATCTAAGGCAGGACAACCCCAACTGCGCTTGGGGACTTCAAATTTTTCATGCACATGATCCCAACCATGTATAACAATCGCTCTTGATCTAATATTTGAATTGGTCGCCGACAAACCATCAATCCTGATCGCTCGATTAAATTTTCCAGAATAGATCTCGGCCGTCCTAGCAAAACCCACCGAGCTTTTTCCGGAATTGTTCACATCACTAAAGCTTGTCGCATATCCATCGTCATCTTCATCTGATCCCCAGCCATGAGTTGTGTGAAATTTTTCAACCATTCCATTGACCAAATTAATTAAAAAAAATCTATACTGATTTGAACGGGCCGCATAGTTGATGACAGAGACATATTCGTGGTTGGAAAATTTATCTTTATTGAGCTCAAAATAAAGGATGGTGCTTTGAAGTAGATCTTTTGGAACTTCATTTTTTGGATCTAAATATTGATATTGATTTAATATTTTAGCCTTCTCTTTTTCGCTTATTTTTTCAGGGTTGTTCGCATCTGCGAACTGACGTTGAATTTCTTGCCGAGCTTTCTCGACTTGTTCTGGCGTTTGATGATCAAATTCTTCATCACCAGACTGGGCCAATGCGATGCTTCCAAGGCTCAAAAAAATTAAAATAATGAGTCCTTTCACTTTCACAACATACCCCCGCATGCCTTACTATCTTTTCATGACGAAGGACCAAGTAAAAGTTAAAAAGCTAAAACCCAGCCTTAGATCTGCAAGGTCGCTATTTAATTTTTCTTTGCTCTATAATATCCGCTGTCACGAAGGTGCCCCCTCTTACGAAAGTCGCTTTAATAACATACTCAATTTTATGGTCGGAAATTAAGATCAAGTCACTACGTCTTGGAATCGGCTTCGGAGAAGTGAAGGTGCACTGATCTTTAGGCTTGGGCATAAGTACTTCTTTTCCAAGGACATTTTTTACCTCAGCCGGCTTTTCAATCAGGACCCAATCTGAAATCTCACCAATTTTTTTTCTGCCTTCAAAAAGAATAAATGCCATAGATCTGTCCTCTTATTAATCTTCGTCGATATCAGTCGCAAAAACCGACGTAATCAGGTTTTTTTCGGTAAAGGATTCGTTTCTGACCTTGATTAAGAACGATTTTAAAATGGACTTTTCGCTGGGTAGCTCAAAATCTAGCGCCGGCTGAATACAATTAATTTGAAGATGCCGAAGGCCCAATGTTTTTTGGACTTTTAGAATCGTCCGACGAATATCATCGACAAAAAAACCTTCGAAATTTGTTGAAAAAAGAAGATCTCCATTTTCACTTAAAACCTTCAAACATTGAGTTATTAACAACTCAAGACTTGATTCAATTTTAAAGACTCCCTTTTCGCCCCTGGAAAAGGACGGCGGATCACAAATCACTAAATCATATTTGATATTTTTGTGGATCGCTTGATCTAAGAAAATCAGGCTGTCGCGGCATAAAAAATTATACTTTTGATCATCTAGTTCATTGATTTTAAAATTTTTACGCCCCCAATTAAGAACGTTTTTACTTGTATCTACTGACGTCACTTCTTTTGCACCACCCAGGGCTGCAGCAACACTGAAGCCGCAGGTATAGGAAAATAAATTTAAAACAGTTTTATCATTAGCTTGATTTAAAACCCAATTTCTTTGTAAGCGCTGATCTAAAAACAGGCCAAACGATTGTCCTGAATCGGATCGGATCTGGTATTTAATTTTATTTTCTTGGGCCAGCCATTCAACCTCGGGAGGATCTGCAACCTCATCGACGTTCGGCAGAATTAAAAATTGAGATTTATTAAGTGGGTCTTTTCCTCGATTGTGCATCATCCTAACTGTCATGGGCATTTTTAACCACTGCGCCATGTAAGAAAAAGTTTTTTGAAGGGCCTCTGACCAATTCTGTTCATAACAAGAAAAAATAAGCCTACGGCCAAATTGATCAAGGCTGAAGCTAATATTTTTACTGTCATTTTTTTTGTGAACAACTCTAAAGCATTGATCTGTTAAATCGCCATTTGAAAACAACCGCTTTCGCCGATCGACTTCAAAAAGAGCTTTGGATAATATTTGGTTTTCTAATAATTGTAGGTTCTCAAAGTAATGGGGCGGAACTGATTTTATCGCAATTCCGTTAGGAAACTGGATCAGATGATTATGAAGACAGACAAATGGAAATTCTTTTCCCTCATATTTAGGATCGCCTAGAATTGAAAGCCCTGCTGCTTTTGCATGAATTCTAATTTGGTGATTTCGGCCTGTCAAAGGACGTGCCTGCCAAAGTTCATAAACAGAAGATTTTTTTAAAAGATTAAATTCAGTTTTAGCTTCAAGGTCTTTCCCTTTGTGGACAATAACTTGGTCGATCATATACTGATCTTTTTTAGAATTCGTTGCGGTGATAAACCAATAAGTTTTTTTGACCAAACGCTGGAAAAATAATTCTGCGTACTTTTTTGCAGCTTCCGGAGTCTTTCCAAAGATAATAACACCGGTTGTTGTTTGATCTAATCGGTGAATGATATAAAGTCGCCTATTTAGGTTTTTTTCAAAGATTTCAATCAGGCCGTCTTGGGCATATTCTCCAAGGTCAGCCTTAGATTCATTCGTATGACTATTAAGACCGTAGGGCTTATCGATAGCTAAAATTTCTTCGTCCTCAAAAAGGACGCTCAGCAAATAGTCGTTCAATCTTAAAAATTTCATAAGGGGTCACCTTTTTTCATTTCAAGGCATTCAAGCGGAGCCCGCTTTAAGGATCCGCAACTGGGCGACAAAGACAGGTTTGTTATCTGAAGACCGAACACCTTGAAACTGGATAATGGAGTCCTTCAGGGGATGATCATCCGTTTTTTGTAGTTTTATAACATCGCCTTTTTTTGCTTCAGCTAAGAAATTGACTTCATAGTCAGTGACCGCAATATCGCTTTGAATAATGTCTAATGCCACGGCGTCCAATATCCACTGCGAATACTTTGTATTATTCACATGAAGGTTCATATCTAAATCACTATTTCGAACTTCAAATTGTGCCAACTGTTGCAAGGGTTGATCGATCATAATTTTTTCTGGTGTTTGTAGTAAATGACCGCTCTTGCGCCATATTTTTTCGTCAGCTTTCCATTCGATATCTACAATTTTTCTAGTTTGCAGATCCATAATGGCTAATGTGCTGGTGCAAATTCCAATTTTTTGGCCCGTCAAGGAATCACCAAGAAAAATTTCATAATCGCGGAAAAGGAACTTTCCAACGGGTGGCCGAAGCCAAGTTTGAATCGTCACTGTTTCATTCCAAGCCGGCCATTTTTGCATGGTTAATTTTTGACGAGTAAAAACCCAGTTTTGATTTTTGGGTAACTGGACTTGCAAATGAATTCCATGAAGCCAGCCAACATCTTGAACAAGGTTGAGAATTGAATAGAGTCCCGCCTTATTTTTCATATTCACAAGGTACGAGGCTATTTTGTAACTTTCGGTCCAAATTTGCTGTTTCTCATTCATACAGTCCTTCAGATTTCAGTTTCTTAGATTTCAATGTTTCGGAATGCCGCAGAATCTTCATCATACTCAATAAGCTGGCCAGACTCTAAGTCGAAGTAAATTCCCATGACGACAAGCCCTCGATCTTTAATGGCTGACTTCACAAAGGGAAAAGTTCGCAAGTTATTAAGGGAAGTAATAATGGCTTCTAGTTCACCATGTCGACACAGGCTTTCTTCGTTTTCACCTTTGTGTTTTGCTAAGACGCGATCTTTAGCATCCTGTGCGATACGAACCCATTGTTCGACAAAGCTATCTGCTTTATTGGAGTCATTCAGCATCAAACTTCGGATTCCTCCACATTGACGATGCCCTAGCACAATCACGTTTTCGACAGCCAGGTTCACAACCGCAAACTCAATGGCCGCACTGATACCATGGAAGCCCCCGCCTTTTTCAAAAGGCGGAACTAAGTTAGCGACATTTCTAACGATAAAAAGCTCGCCAGGTCCTGCCGATGTAATGATCGCTGGATCAACACGAGAATCACTACAGCCGATGATTAAAGTTTTTGGACTTTGGCCGCCTGACGAAAGGCGCTGATAAAGGGGATGTTCGTTTGCAAAATATTTATCGTGAAACTTGCGGAAACCCGCCATCAGTCTAAGAATCTCTGTTTTGCCCATAAGCTCTCTTACCTTAAAAGCCTCATATAATGAACGAATTTTTAATTTTTTTGTTCATTCAAACTGCCGAGCGAGGCGAAACACCCACTGGACGCGATTTTTTTGAACCCGACTGGACTATGAAGTGAAGCTTGAAAGCGCTGGGGTTGGTTGAAATATTGCTTCCTAAAGGGTTTTCTGGCTAAAAATGGAGGCCCTATGATACCAGTTCAGAATATTCTGAAAGCCTATAAGTCGAATGAAAATATTGCCAAAAATCCTCCGCATAAACTGGATCTAAAGACCGAAAGCGAAACCTACCTTAATAAGGTTTCTAAAAACACTAAGAAAAGTTTTGCCGATCTCCTGGAAAAAAACTTACGACGATAACTATTCTCGTCTGTATTTTAGGTGAAAGCTCGGATTTTTGTTTCTATCCTACTGAAGTGTTTTCAAACTTTCACTACGATTTTGTACAAGAAACCCAACCTACCCCTAAAAAGGGTGGGTATTTTTTTTAGGGATTTTGACCTTTGAACGCGGACTTATCGATTTCTGTAGGGCTCTGCCTTATTAAAAGGTACAGTGCCTGCCATGAACACATTTTCAGACTTTAATTTGCTCGCCTCATTGACTCAAACTTTGATTAAACAGCGCCTTTTAAAACCGACCGAAATTCAGATTAAAATTATTCCCCCAATGATGGATAAAAAATCTGTTGTTGGAATTTCTGAAACTGGCAGCGGCAAGACCTTGGCTTACGCATTGCCTTTACTTCATATGCTTAAAAACTTAGAGACCCAAGATAACCCCGTGACAGAGCACAGCTCGCCTCGCGCCATCGTTATGGTCCCGACTCGAGAATTAGGCGAGCAAGTTTCCAAAGTTTTTAAGACGTTGACTCACGATACCAGATTACGAGTTCGCCCCGCCTTGGGTGGAATGGCGCTTGAGCAAGCTCGACGAAATGTTGCAAATCCTTTTGAAATCTTATTAGCAACACCTGGACGCTTGGTTCAACTGATGGATATGGGACTGATTCATCTGACAGACGTCCGCATGTTAGTTTTCGATGAAGCTGATCAAATGTTAGATCAGGGATTTTTACCCGATTCAAATTTTATTGTCGCCGCTTGTCCTAGCGTTCTTCAGATGGGCCTATTTTCTGCAACGGTGTCTCCCTCGGTGCAAGAACTTATGAATACTTTGTTCAGGTCTGCCGAAGTGATGCGCAGTTCGGGAAGTGGCAAAGTCGTAAAGACTTTAGTGACAAAGAATTTAATTGTGCAAGATGGAAAACGTTGGCCTTTGTTTGAAAAGATTCTTGGCCAAAAAGTTAAAGGTGGCACTTTAGTTTTCACAAATACCCGTGAGCAGTGTGATAAGTTAGCCAAAGAAATCACTGATAAAGGTTTTCTTTGTGCGATCTATCGCGGCGACATGGATAAAAATGAACGTCGTCAGAATTTTAAAAAGTTCAAAGACGGAAAAATAGATTTATTAGTGGCCACTGATTTAGCCGGCCGAGGCCTTGACCTTGAGGCCGTGTCCCGAGTGATCAATTACCATCTGCCTCAACAGCTTGAAAATTACCTTCACCGTGTTGGAAGGACCGCCCGAGCTGGACGATCCGGCGAAGTGGTTAATCTTGTCACTGAACGGGATTCAAGATTAATGGCCGAACTGGATGGCAAAAAGCCAGCCCCCTTTAAAAAGGAAGAGCCCCAGCTGCAAAGAAAAACGACACCAAAATCCAAACCTTTGTTTGAAAAAAAGGCCAAACCAGAAGCTTTCGCGAAATCGAACAAATTGCCGGGCCGAGGAACACTTCGTCAGCCCGCTTTGAAAAAGAAAACTTTCGCGAAACGAAAATAATTTTTGTTAATGCTTCAGCCCCATATTAAACTCAGCATCATGATGGGGAATTTGATTGTACTCGTCTTGAACTTGCTGAACTTTTCTCTGAAGGGGCCTCAGAAGGCGATTCTGATAAAAGCGATTGTCACTATCCGCACCCGTTTTGCGATTTGCTGAGTCCTTTTTAGGCAAAAATTCGGCCACCATTCCCATCATCGCATTCATTATTTCAGGCAAAAAGGCCCCCATTAAAAGTCGAGCCTTGCCTGGCAAGGAAAGAATCACCTCACTTTGTCCATCCGCCACGGCTTGTAAAACTTTTTTTGCGGCCGTATCGGCAGACATCGATATGAAAGGTAAATTATCAATGCTCTCAAACCACTCAAATTCTTTTCCGTGATCACCTTTAAAGACAGCCTGAATTGGCGAACCCGTTCGCATGACGGTGGGATAAGCTGTCGTCACGGTAATATTATGAGGCGCAAGTTCGGCGCTGACACCTTGGGAAAATCCAGCCAGGGCAAACTTCGAAGCATCATAAGGCAACATATGGGGAACTGCCACTTTCCCACCAAGAGAACAAATATTAAGAATGCGACCCTCGCCACGACTTTTGAAGTGAGGAAAAATCAAGCCTGTGGCTTCAACCACGGCGTACAAATGAAGTTTCATTTGCGCTTCAAAATCTTCTTTCTCCATCGATGTAAAAGGGCCGACCAAGATCGATCCGGCATTATTTATTAGAAGATCAATCCCGTTCATTCGCTCAATGGCTTGATCTAAACTTTCCGCAAGCTCATTGACCTTCGTAATATCGCAGACACTGATAAAAACATTGGCATCAGAAAATTCTTTCAGCAAAATATTTTGACCACGGATCAATTCCTCTTCATCGCGAGCCACCAATGTCACATCAGCCCCTTGATCTAATAAATTCCAAGCGATGGAAAGGCCCAATCCTCTAGAGCCACCGGTGATATAAACTTTTTTACCCGCAAAACTATATTTTTTTTGATGGGAGGAAAACCACAAAGCCGCCGCGCCGCCAGCCAGCAGACCTGACCAAAGGGGGGACTTAGCTTTTGCACTGATTAAAGATGCGACTCCAGCTAGTAAGGCTAATTCTTTTTTTAAGGCGTTTTTCATCGTGTTTCCTCTTTCTATTTTTATGAAGCAAAAAGACAGCCAAAAGGGTGTACAAATCTGGGCGCTTTAAAGCCTCTTCATGTTCTTTATTTGCGCAACAACAAAGACTCTGCGGGTCAAATATCCCCGATTTTTTTGAATCCTTAATCCTTCATTGAAAAAAGAGCTGAATTAAAATGGTTCCGCAATTAAATTCAGACCCATGCCTACTGATTTTAAAAAGCTGCTCTGTGCTCGGTTTCTTTTCACTTTCGCAGTGCAAATGCAGGCCGTCGTTTTAGGTTGGCGAATCTATGAACTTTTAAAAGATCCTTTATATTTAGGATTTATTGGCCTGACGGAAGCCGTTCCTGCCATCGGACTTGCGTTGTATGCAGGGTATTTAGTGGACCGAGCGCGGCCACTTTTGATTTATCGCCGAGTGATGTTGGTCAGCTTGATTTCGGGCCTTGTCGTATTGTCCGAACATATTTTTGCTTTACACCTTTCTTTGGGATTACAAGTTGGTCTTTTATATTCGGCCGCTTTCTTAACAGGAATCGCGCGCTCTTTTTCACAGCCAGCTATTTTTGCAGCAGTTCCCAGGTTGGTCGAGCGCAGGTTTCTGATGCAGGCGTCCGCTCTTTCAAGTTCAGCGATGCAGATTGCAAGAATCGCAGGGCCTGCTTTCGGCGGTTTAATTTTTGGATTTTTCGGAGCCATCGCTTCATCAACAATTGTCTGTCTTCTTTTGTTGATCGGCAGCTTTTCGATGCTTCTAATTCGAAAAGATGTGCAACCCCCTTCGATTCGACCGCAGCATGCCTCAATCACTGAAGAGTTACTTTCGGGTCTAAAATTTGTGTTTAGGCATCCTATTTTATTCTCTGCTTTATCCTTAGATATGATCTCTGTTTTATTCGGTGGAGTGACGGCCCTTTTGCCAATTTTTGCTAGCGAAATTTTATTCGTGGGTCCAAAGGGGTTAGGCCTTCTAAGGGCTGCGCCAGCCGTGGGCGCCGCCCTGATGAGTCTGTATTTAGCTCGAACAAAAAGCATGCGAACCGGTGGCTGGTTACTTTCTTCAGTCCTTGGTTTTGGTTTTTGTATATTAGTTTTTGGCGTCAGTCGAAATTTTTATCTGTCGCTTTTTGCTTTGGCCTTCAGTGGATCTTTTGACAGCATTAGTATGGCGATTAGAACTGCGGCTGTTCAACTGACTTCGCCCGACCACATGCGTGGAAAAATTTCCGCCGTGAATTCAATTTTTATAGGCTCTTCCAACGAAATTGGTGAACTTGAATCGGGAATTGCTGCAAAAATCCTGGGCACTGTTCCAGCCGTTTATTTTGGTGGGATTGCTTGTTTATGCACGGTTGGTATTATTTCTTATTTATCTCCGTCGCTCCGGCGTATGGATTTAGAACAGCTTGAGGCTCGCCCATGAAAGCCATTTTACTTGGTTCAACAGGAGCCGTTGGAACTGCGTAAACAAAAAAACTGATCACACTTTCAGACATTTCAAGTCTGACACTGATTGTGCGGAAACAACACGACAATCCGGAAATCGCAAAGTCTTTAAAGGTGGTTCAACATATTGTCGATGTTTTTGATCCAAAGACTTACCGACATTTTATTTCTGATCATAAATTAGCTTTTAATACTTTCGGCGTAGGACAACCCAGCCAGGTGTCTCGTGATCAGTATGTTAAAACAGATTTGGACTGCGCTCAAAATTTTGCAATAGAATGCAAAGAAAAAGGCGTTCAACATTTTTCTTCTTTAGGAGCGGTGGGCGCAAATATTAATTCAAAACTTTTTTATCTGCGAGTAAAAACTCAGCTGGAAGACCGCTTGAAAGATCTAAAATTTGATCGACTGATCCTCTTTAGGCCTTCCATCATCGTCACTCCAAAAAATAGATACGGATTTTCACAGGCACTGACCCTGCAATTTTATCCCTGGCTGGATCCGCTTTTAAGAGGATCTTTCAACCAATACCGAAGCATTAAAGTTGAAACCCTTGGCCAAGCAATGGCCCTGAATGCATTTAAAAAATCCACAGAGCCCGTTGAAATATTGACTTGGAAAAAATTTCTGCTTCAGTGTTAGGTCACTTCTGTATATCCAAAATATTTCTCAGTCCACAACATGACCAGGGCACACGCCGGAAATAAAGCTCCAACAAAAGTTGATATTTGCCAACCTCCATGAAGATAAGCCCAAGCTCCCAAGGCAGAACCAATAGCACCACCAACATAGACGATCCCAATATAAAGACCATTCAAACGACTTTGATTTGTTGGATCGATCATAAAAATGGCCCTTTGCCCCAGTACCAAATGCGCTGATACAGCCGCATCCAAGAAATTTGCTGCGATCACAAGGAGGCTTATTGATAGAACGGTGTTTTCATAAGCGAAGTGACTGATTAAAAAGGAAAGCACACCTAAAACAAAGGCGCTGGTTGTTGCCTTTCGAGTGAGACCTCGATCGGCCATTTTTCCAGCGTAGGGTGCAACAATGGCTCCCGCCAAACCGGCCAGCGCAAATAGAGCCACCCCTTTTTGTGTAAATTTAAATTCTGGGCTGATGAGCAAAAGAGGCACCGTCGTCCAAAAAAGACAAAATGCGCCGAAAATCAAAGATTGATAAATCGCCCGACGCCGCAGCGTTGCAGTTGTTAACAGTAAGTCCTTCATGGACCAAATCAGTTGTCCATATTTTAAATTTGTTGCTCCTGGTTTTCTTTCCGGCAAAACATAAGCCAGGCGCCAAAATAAAAAGAGCATGATCGTAGCTGAGACAAAAAATACAGCATGCAATGAAACAAGATCCGTCATCAAACTAGACAGTGGCCTAGAAAGCATAATTCCTAGCATCAAACCGCTCATGATGCTGCCAAGAACTTGGCCTCTTTGCGCTCTATCGAAAAGATGGGTGGTATAGGGTACAATAATTTGGACAGCTGATGCGCCCAGGCCCGCAACAATCGAAGCTAAAAAATACGGAATAACTGTTCTAGCAAATCCCAAAGTTATTTCAGCCACAATTGTCAGTGCAATCATCGTTAGGATCAATTTTTTATTCTCAAACAAGTCACCTAACGGAATAATAAACAAAACACCAAGACCATAACCAATTTGGGTCAAGGTCATGATCAGGCCAGCCGCATCCGGTCGCAGTCCCAAAGATTCTGCAATCAAAGACAAAATGGGCTGAGCATAATAAATATTTGCGGCCATAACCCCAACGGCAAATGACATCAGAAGGATAAATTTTTTCTCTAACTTTTTTGTTGTCAACGCCTTAGCCTTAGTTGGATATATAGAATGACCTCAGCAAAGGACAAATTTCAATGAATTTAATTTTTAGAACCTTCAGCGCCCTGGCAATAATTACCTCCTTATCTTGTGCCTCAAAAAATGATGTCAATTCTCACAAAAAAGTAAATTTAATCTTGATCACTGGTTCACATCTTGATGAAACAAGCTGGAGTGACGTTGCAAAAAATCTGGATGAAACTCACTTTTCCGTCCTGGCCCTTCCGCGACTGGGTCGCGACGCCAACCAGCCTTTGCACTTAAAACAAATTGCCGAAATGGCTTGTCATAAATTAGAAGGTCCAACAGCTGTTGTGGCCCACAGCTTTGGCGGCGCCACAGCCAATGAAATGACCGGTGTATGCCCAGAAAAAATATCTAAGATCATCTATATTGCAGCTTTAGTGCCGTTAAATGGTGAACACCCTACGGATCAACTGAAAGGCGCTGATCAAAAATTATATATGTCGATTGTGGAAGTTGGGAAAGATCGCATCACTCCCAAATCAAAAGTGAAGTTTTTGAATGGCATGGATTCAGAGGTTTCAAAAAATCAGGATGCCCTCCCTGCTGTTTTTCCTGAATCAATGCTTAACTTAGGTGACGTGATCGAATTTAAAAACGACACATTTAATGCCATTCCGAAATACTATGTTTTCACCAGTAAGGATCATGTGATTGCTCCAGAGTTTCAAAAGAAAATAGCTCAGCGGATCACTTTAACGGCCTCTGAAACGATTCAATCAGGACATCTGCCGCTTTTATCAAAACCAAAAGAAGTTGCAGAGATCATTAAAGCCGTAACATCGTTGCCCGAATCCAATCTTTATAATCCATGATTGAAGTATGAATCGACGCTTCATTACAAGCCTGGTTCAAAACAGAACTTGCGACTCCCCATTGGATAAATTTTTTCTTGATGGCTACAAAACCTGGTCCACCGGAGTCTCCGAAACAAACACTTGTATCGCGCCCATCGGTGATCACTTCCGTCTTAGATTTTTGACCAATAACAGTCGTTTTTGTCATTCGCAAAACACCCGCGCCTGTCTGTTGTGTTCCGTTGGTGACACCATAGCCTGCAAATAAAACATTTTGATCTTTGCTTAATTGAAATCGGTCATTGGCAAGTTGAGCCGGTGAAAAACCTTTTGGAAGACCACCAGAAAACTTAATTATCGCCAGATCACCTTTCTTATCAGCACTTGGGTGATGCCAAGAAGGATTTTGATAAATGGCCGTGGCTATTCTTATCTGAGATGGATCTGCTTTTTTAACATTATTTGCGAATATAATTTGAACCTTAGATGGGGAACCTTCAACACAATGGGCAGCGGTTAAAATCATATTTTGAGAAAGAATTGAGCCCGTGCAAAGGGCTTGTCCTTCGTCTTGATCTGCAACCAATGCGACAATAAAGTGTCCCAAGCTATTATTGGACCGCAGTGTTTGACCCTTGGTGATCGCATCATCAGGCAAACCTGAGTTCTGATTTTCCTGATGAGCCGGTCCGCAAGCAGACAACATAAATCCACTAAATCCTAAAACAAGAATCATCCCATTCAATTTTTTTTGAAATACATTCCTTAAAGTCATTTTTTCCTCCGGTTATTTGATCAGGTTCATTTGCAATCTGAGGGTTTGGTTGAGGTTTTACTAAACACCCTAACCCCGGCTTGGCGAGTCCGAACGCCGTAAGAAAATATTAATCTGAGGAAATTATTCTATTTAAAGATTTCTTTTAATTTGCGCTTAAACTGAAGAGACAACGTCATCTCAAGATCATCAAAAAAAGCTTCTAATTTTTTTTCTTGAATCCCTAACTTTTTAAGACAAGGGTCGCTTAAAGCCGTCGTGACCAAACTAAATACAGTCAGCATAAGTCCAACAAAAAGTGTTGCTAAAACAATCTGATAACTTGTCGGATCGGGTGGAAACACTTTATAAAAGCTCGAGCCAAGGTTTTTGCCAAGAAAAAATTTGTCGGCCGCCTTGTCCTGCGCTAGCCTTGCAGCAATTCGATGTCCCAATGCCATAAGCCCCAGACTTTTATCGCCAAAATAAATCCAACCAACAAATAAGGTTAACAAAGATCCTGATAAATCAGAAATTAAGGCGCGTCCCGCAGAGTACCGATCCAGCACATCACGAAAGTCATCCGTCATTGAAAATAAGTGATTATTTTTTGAATCCATCACCTGGGAAAGGATCGGATTTTGCGCCATCATTGCCAATAAACCATGATCCTCTTTTTTTGACTCAGGATTCCAGCCCAAAAATTCAATGGCTACCATTTGCTCAATCTTCTTTTGATAACCCGTCTTAATGCCATTAGGTAGTCGTAGAAATAAGTAACTTAATGAGGTCCAACCTATTTTTTCTAAAATTTCTATGATCTTTTTTATCGCCAAATATAAAAAGGACCACAGTGAATTGATGGGATTTGAAATCAGATCAATTAAGAATGTTTTTTTCTGAATGAGGATCGTTTCTTGAACGGAAAAATGTCGCGCCACAAATGGCTTCAAGCGGGCCCTGCCCTCAGAAATATATTTTTCAATACATTCTTCAATGGCCACTGAAATTTGTATTCTAGTTATATCTGGATCTTTGCTCAAGGATTCTTTCCCTTTATTTTCTTAAGCTGCGCAAGCTGATAGCCGCCAAAGGTGCCGCTAAAAAGACTGCGAACTAAAGGATCTTCGATAATATCAACATCGACAATTTCTTTTTCAATGCAGGACTCAAAACTGACGTCGTTAATTCTTACGTACATGGAAGAGAGGGCCTCTCCAAGCTTTAATGCTGCATAAAGTTTAAAAATAGGGACTTCTGTCATCCAAGCTAAAGGTTGATCATGATTTGCCGCCCCTTGAATATTTGCGCCATCAATTATGAAAAAGAAATGGGTTGCGACCCCAAGATGATCATATACAGATAGGCGCCATCGTCTTTTCTTTTTGAAATAGATTTCCTCGGATGGCCGCAGGGCCGCATATTTTTTTAGAAGGCCTGAGCGACAATAATCAAAAACGATTTCAGATTGCTCGCTTGTCAGGGCCGTAAAATATTGAGCAATTTCTGCGGTTGAGGGCGGAATCAAATCATCATGGTATTCATAATCCACATTTTGTTCGCCCACAGGTTGCACCCAGCTCAGTGGTTCTGACGGTATAATGCAGCTTTTATTAAGTAAGACAGACACCGACGGATCCAATCTGACAACCCCAGTTTCAGGAAGTATTTTTTCAATTGAGTCTTTAAATTGCCAATAGGAAATAGGAAAAAATGAGTGATTGTACCAAGACCAGCTTTCTTGAATAAACTGACAAGCACTTGGCACAATATACCTTGGATTTAATGTTTTTAATTGCAGGGTCCACTCGATCGGCAATTCTTTGCTGGCTGCCATTGCCCGTGAGGGGGAAAGAACTTCGATTTCGCGCATGGTCTGAAAGGGCCACAAAACCATGTCCCATGGTGCCTCTTTTTGAAGCTGAGTCAAAGTCGAATCATCAATCCACGAGTCGACCACATTAAGGATATTCAGACTGGCCACTTTGATATGAAATATAGAATCGACATCTTCATCCAAAGCCCTTCGCGGAATAATTTGAAAGGATTGAATATGAACATGGCTATTTATTTCAAGTGAATAGACATTAATAAATCCCAATTCTTTGATCAGAACGAAAAGCTCTTCAAATACGCAGTAAATATAAATCGGAGTTTTGCGGTCTAAGAAGTTCAAGCTTTCAAGCGAGCAATGATCGTCATGAAAATGAGAAATAAAGATCGCCGCAACCTGAAGGTCTTTTATTTTTTCACAATCAAATGTGACATTCGGAAAGGCAAAGCAGTTTCGACTGAATGGGTTTTCAAAAATAGGATCAAATAAAATGCGCGTCCCTTCACATTCGAAGACATAACCCGCATGAAGGATTCTGGAAATCTTAAGATCTGGCTTCATTTTTAATTGATATCATAGGGTCTTTCACAATGCTTCTAAAGGTTGCTCTGGGGCAAATTAGCCTTAGCCTCCGTAGAACTAGGTCACCATTGTGATCTCCAGTGAGTTGAGTCGTCCTAGCGTGCCAAGCAATCTTTCACAGTTAGAGTGTGATACACTACCGTTAAATTTTTTAAAGACGATTAACTTAGGAGCCTGCCTTGCAAAAAAACTCACCTCAAAGTCCCTTTAAAAAAGAGCGCGCTCAAACCGACGATAGCTTAACTGTTGAGCGTGGAAAAACAGATGAGTCTTTTGACACTTACAAAGGCGTCACGGAATCTAAAATGGACAAAGCAGTGACTGCAAATCGGCTTGAAGCTGATACGGCGCGAATCCATAGCCGCTCTGAAGTTGATCATCGCGAAGACACCCCAAATTCAAACGATACCCAATTACAAAAAACGAGGGAATTGGAAGATTGTGCGATTGAGTTGGAACGTTCAAAAAATGATTTAGCCTTAGAACACGAGCGTGGCGAAAAAGAGCGTTTATTAAGTAAACTTGTTAGTCTTGAACGACAGTCCACTGATAAAAATTTATTATTTGAACGAACCAAGGCCGATGTTGAAACTAAGATTGCGGCTAACCTTTTGACGGCTGAAAAGATTGCTCATTTGGACACAAAATCGGCCCTGACCACACGAGAAGAATTCGTAGCCATCGTCAGCCACGATTTAAGGAATCCGATCGGGGCTATTTTATCTGCGTCCAAAATACTTATCGATGATCCGACTGTAGTTAAAATTGGAGACGACGCAAAACGCTACCTTGAGATGATTCGACGAAACGCTGACACTTCTCTTCGGCTGATTAGCGATATCCTAGACATGGAGCGAATTGTCGAGGGCAAGCTTCATTTGCAATTAGAACCGCAGAGATTACGTGACCTTGTCAGCGAAGCCGTAGAAAGCTGTGCTCACGTCGCCGCCGCAAAGAAAATCACGCTAAATTCACTATGGATGACAGTTTAATCAATTGCGATAGGGATCGTGTCGCTCAGATTCTATCGAACCTGATTGGCAATGCTCTTAAATTTACACCTGAAGGCAGCTCAATAACAGTGGCGACCGAAGAAAGTTCGGTTGAAATCAAAGTTTCCATCAGCGACACCGGACCAGGAATTCCAGAGGATCAAAAAAATCATATCTTTGAAAGATTCGCGCAGATCGGCAATAAAAATAGAACAGGTTTAGGCCTTGGCTTATACATTTCCAAGACCCTGGTCGAATCCCATGGCGGAACAATCTGGGTCACGTCTGCCGTTGGAAAGGGCAGCACATTTTATTTTACTCTGCCCAAAGCTTAAATGATTCCTACGAAGCTAAGTACTCTTGATCAAGATCGATTTCAAGACTTTAAGAATTGGTAAAGATAAGAAAATAAAAGAAAGCCAGAGCACAAAATAATCACTGCAAAAGTGGTGGGCATTCCTCGGACGCGATATTTGAAGTTTTCTGTCTCCTGGCTAAGGCCATAGGCATGTGAAAGCCTAGCTAAGAATAAACTGAAGCCTAAACTATGGATGAAAAGCGCATGGCCGCCGCTGGCTTCTACAAAATAAATCATTAAAAGGCTTAATGGGACATACTCAGCAAAATTAGAATGCTCTCGGATCGCTCGAAGCATTTTATTATTGCCAGCATCACCCACCGCAATTTTTAAGGCCCGCCTTAGGCGAATTGTTCTTACTCTTAAAACTACGAATAGGGTCGCTAGCAAGGCTGCATAAAAAAAAGTAACTTTCATTTTGTCCTCTTTATTATTTTGGCATCTTACTTAAATCCATATACAAAATATTCCATCGATGACCATCAAGATCACTGAAGCCACAACCATACATCCAGCCATCTTTGTATCCCGGCTGAGCGTAAAGGGTTCCCCCGGCCTCGACAGCTTTTTTTGCCATTGTATCAACTTCATCCGGAGACTGCGCACCAATTGAAAATAGCACTTCATTGGATTGTTCGGTCTTAGTCACTGCTTGGCCGCCAATAAATCCCTGAAATTGGTTTTCTGCGAAAAGATTAAGAACAACTTTTTTATGACCCAAGAACAGACCGACCATATGGGGTGCCGAGTGGCGATCATTTATCAAGAAACCGAGTTTAATAAAAAACTCTTTGGCTTTTTTTAAATCCTTTGATGCAAGGTTTATCCAAAATTCATTTTCCATTTTTGCACCACAGTTCAGAGTTTGATAGCCAAGCTAGAACTAATCGTATCCAAGAAATTTTTCTAGTCCAATAAAAAAGCCCTGTAGCAATAAAACTACAAGGCTCATTAAGTTAACTAATTATACTTAAAAAAACTACATCACGTCATAACGATCAAGCATCATCACCTTGTTCCAAGCATTCACAAAGTCATGCACAAACTTTTCCTTGCCATCATTGGCTGCATAGACCTCTGATACAGAACGCAGCTCTGCAAGAGAACCAAAGATCAGATCGACCGGTGTCGCTGTCCATTTAACAGCTCCCGTTTTACGATCAAGGCCTTCGTAAAGCCCTTCGCCCTTTGCTGATTTTTCCCATTTCGTAGACATATCTAACAAGTTCACGAAAAAGTCGTTGCTTAAGGTTCCTGGCTTACCAGTAAAAACACCATTTTTTGATTGTCCTGAATTGGCATCTAATACACGCAAACCGCCCACAAGAACTGTCATCTCGGGAACTGTTAATCTTAACAGATCGGCCCGATCAACTAACATTTTTGTTGGCGACATTGGGTTGCCTTCGCCGTAATAGTTTCGGAATCCATCGGCTTTAGGCTCAAGCACCGCAAATGAACTGATGTCAGTTTTTTCTTGTGTTGTATCCATTCGTCCTGGAGTGAATGGAACCTTCACTTTGTAACCACCAGATTTTGCCGCTTCCTCAACAGCAGCTGCTCCACCTAAAACAATAAGATCGGCCAAAGAAACTTTTTTGCCGCCAGCTTGTTTGTTGAAGCCTTTTTGAATGTCTTCCAGGCGCGCAAGAACTTTGGAAACTTCTTCAGGATTATTCACAGCCCAATCTTTTTGAGGTGCTAATCTAAGACGTGCCCCGTTAGCTCCGCCCCGCTTATCAGTTCCACGGAAGGAAGCTGCTGAAGCCCAAGCCGTTCGAACTAATTCTGAAACAGTTAAACCTGATTTTAAAATTTTAGTTTTAAGATTTGCGATATCTCCAGCATCAATCAATTTGTGATTCACCGCTGGAATCGGATCTTGCCAAATCAGTTCTTCTTTTGGAACTTCCTTCCCAAGATATCTTGCACGAGGACCCATATCTCGGTGAGTTAACTTGAACCAAGCTTTTGCAAACGCAAGCTCAAATTGTTTAGGATCTTTTTGAAACCGCTTTGCAATTTGCGAATAACTTGGATCAAATTTCAGAGCAAGATCTGTCGTGAACATAATCGGCGCATGGCGAACACTTGGATCATGGGCATCTGGTACTGCGTTAGCAGCAAGTCCATCTTTTGGAATCCACTGTGTCGCCCCAGCAGGACTTTTTGTTTTCACCCACTCAAAGTTAAATAAATTATCTAGATACTGAGTTGTAAAATGAGTGGGGTCTGAAGTCCAAGCGCCTTCTAGACCGCTCGTGATGGCATCAACACCTTTACCAGTTCCACACTTATTCTTCCAACCAAATCCTTGCTCTTCAGTGCCCGCTCCAGCAGGTGCTGAACTGACACATTTTGATGGATCGGCTTTTCCGTGAGCTTTACCGAAAGTGTGTCCGCCAGCAATCAGGGCCACAGTCTCTTCGTCGTTCATTGCCATACGGCCAAAATTTTCGCGGATGTCATTAGCTGATGCGATAGGATCAGGATTTCCGTTGGGTCCTTCTGGATTCACATAAATAAGACCCATTTGAACGGCGCCGACCTGTGGTTTGTTTAACTTACCATCAGGGCCGTGGCGTTCGTCAGCCATAAATTTATGCTCAGGGCCCCAGTAAACAAGTTCTGCTTCCCAGTCATCATTTCGTCCACCACCATAGCCGAAAGTTTTAAATCCCATCGATTCTAAAGCAACGTTTCCTGTTAAGACCATCAAGTCCGCCCAAGAAATTTTATTTCCGTATTTTTGTTTGATGGGCCAAAGAAGTCGTCGCGCTTTATCTAGGTTGGCATTATCAGGCCAGCTATTTAAAGGTTCGAAACGTTGCTGACCACCGCCGGCGCCACCGCGTCCGTCATAAATTCGGTAAGTCCCAGCACTGTGCCAAGCCATGCGAATAAAAAATGGACCGTAGCTTCCGTAATCGGCTGGCCACCAGTCTTGTGAGGTTTGCATTAATTTTTTGATTTCTTCTTTGACGGCTTTAACATCAAGCTTTTTAAATTCTTGAGCATATTTAAAATTCTTGTCCAGCGGATTGGACTCCGTCGCACGTTGACGAAGGGGCGCAAGATCAAGACGATCGGGCCACCAAAACTGATTGGTCACCATACTCTCATCTTTTGTATCTTTAGCTGGTGCGACTGTGTCTTTCGCAAAAATAGGTTGAGAAAAGCAAAGTGCCGACAGCACAAGGCATGCTAGTTTGAACATGATAACTCCCTGAAAAAATATTGTTTGAGTTGTCAACGATAGGGCATATGAGGGGACGTCACAAGAACTTCCTTGGCTTAATCTGCCAACTGACAGTTTTTGACAAAGGGCTCCGACGAAAAACTAATTTCCCTAAAAGTGAGGTTTAATTTTTGCGTAATAAAGCATATCCCAATACTTTTCGCGATGGAAAACTGCAGCTTTAAGAGTGCCCTCGTAATTCATTCCTATTTTTTCCATCACTCGGGCACTCGGTTTGTTCTCTACTTTGCAACGGGCTTGAATTCCTTTTAGGTTAAATTGGTTAAAACAATAATCCATAACGACACCTGCTGCTTCGGCCACTAAACCATGGCCCCAATATTCTTCTGAAATAGCATAAGCAAGCTCCATGCACTTTGATTTTTTTGAAACCCAAAAGCAGCCCACTGTTCCGATTAATTTTGTAGGATCTTCTTTTAAAGCTATTCCAAGTGGCTCCGGAACTTCTTGTGCATAATAATCCATGACGTAATTTTTAAAATATTTTTCGCTGTCCAAAATGGATTCATGGGGTTCCCAGAGTGTGTATTTACTGACATTGGGGTTTTTCGCATATTGAAAGATCGCTCCAACATCTTCTAACCTCATCAATAATCTTTGCAATGAAATATTCATCCTCGAATTTGTTATTGATCAGCGCGGCTTTTCTTCTTGTCCCTTCAATGATGTAGCCATTTCGTTTATAAAGATTAAGACCACGGTCATTATTAACCCGAACCATGGCTTCAATACGACTTACGCCAATGGCCGCCGCATGTTCTTCTTGGATTTGTAAAAGATTTTTTCCAATTCCCTGACCCCAAAAATTTTTAAGGACCATCATACCAAATTGCGCCAAATGCGCCACCCATGGGTGATCTGCCCAGGGAAGTCTAAAGTTAAGGTACGCCACCAAGTGATTGCCAGAAAACGCGCCAACATTGATTGTTGTTCGATCTTCCAGTTGTGTCTGAAGCCTCTTTGCTGTTTCTTTGATGGTTGGATAAGCTTGATCAACATACTGCATTGTGTTGGTAGTTTCGAAGGCGATTTGCTTTCGAAATGCTAAAAGATTTTCTGCGTCGGCCAAAATGAGAGGACGAAAAATAATTTCTTTTCCATCTTTAGCTTGAATGTTACGAACTAAAAATTAAGCCCTCAGAAAATGCCTTTAATTTTAAAGGATCACTCTAAAATTAGAAAGTGGCGTTCAAGCCAACTTCAAGACCAGTCAACTTCACATCGCTATTTATTGTACCAAGTTTCTGATCGAAAATAGTAATCGGAGATTTATCTGAGAAGTTCATTTCAGAGTATCCAATATCGAGCCCAGCATTTTTACTTATTTGAAAGCCAAGACCTGCCTGGTAGCCCAATCCTGGCTTAGACTCTATTTCAGATCGTCCAATGAATTTCATCGTGTTCAAACCGCCTTTTAGATTAATATGCTTATTAAATGCATATCCAATATTGCCATCGATACGGCCAAAGGTTGCGGCGAATACTGGGTTGCTTCCAATAAAAGCGATGTTTGTAGTGAAGCCAATCTCTTGAACTGGCAGTTTAGCATAACCAAAAGCAATGCCATAAGTGTTATCTAGCCTTTGAGAGTTATTGAAAATATTTAAATCCGAATAAGTAGTTTTCATTTCCAGCATTGGCTTAAACACTGAAAGCCTAATCCCTTGGCTCGCGGTGCCTTCATTCGCCGGAGTTGTGGTGGTTGATGTGTTTTGGGCAAACGATGTCGCTGTAAGAAGAGCAATTGCAATTCTGATTCTTGGCTTCAACGAAATTTCAATTTGGGATGGCCAGACAAAATTGCAGCAACCTCTTAGGTTGCGGGGAATTTCAATCATGGGCGGCGAATTTACAGCGAAGTCCGTCGCTATGAACGCGAAAAAATATCCAACGAATCCACGCTTTGGTTTTTATATGAACTTTTGTGGCGCGATCATTTTTATTTCCAAACGCTTCGCCGCGGACGACACTTGTTCAGTGATTCCCCTGTAAGTGCTGCGCGATCTATAAATTCCGAATCGCAGAGGCTGGCTTTCGAATCGTATGCGGCAAAACGTAGCAAGCTATCTAGTTCACAACCTAGGTGTCGACTGGAAGATGGGCCTACATCGCCGGCGCTGGCAAAGAAAACAATCCGCACATCTTCGACGTTGAACAACAGGCGCAGGCTTACGATAGCGATCATAGCTACTGGTCTCATGTTACCTAACAATGGACTGCGGTCTAGAAAACTCATTGGCTGTGTGAAAAGATCTCCTGGACCTTACTTTATTATTCGTGCTCACTCACAGAATCCTGTATGATTAACTGTGCTCGAAACCTTTTTAAAAGGAGTCTAAAAATGAAATACCAAACCCTCTTATCGCTCGTCTTTGCATTTGTTATTTCAGGCACGACCGCCGCGCAAGCCGGCCTCTTGATTGAACCTTACGGTGGGTATGCTTCAGGAACGATCTCTAACACTCAAAAAGCAAGTCCCTTCACTGCCGGCGAAGGAACAGTTGCAGGAAGTGTCGTTGGAGGCCGTTTGGGTTATTCGTTTCTGGGACTTTGGCTGGCCGGTGATTATATGGCGCTGGCTCCAAATCTGGCCATCACGAAGCCTTCGGCTACCGCAGGTCTGACATCGACCAGCCGATATGCTTTTGTAGACGCCGGTTTTGATTTTCCCTTTTTACTTCGCGTTTGGGGTGGGTACGGAGTTTCTAATTATTTAAGACTGACTTACGCCGATGCGACAGGTTCTTACGAAGACATCGCAACCGGTGGCACCGCTGCAAAATTCGGAGTGGGTTTTTCATTTCTTATGTTTTGTTCGCTGAATGTTGAATATATCAATCCGTCTTTTAAGACTATCAGCAATAATAAAAACGGGAGCAGCGTGTTCAGCGGTGACGTCGACGCTAGGTACAGCAATTACAACGCGCCTTTCACAGTTGTGACCTTAAGTTTTCCTTTTAATCTTTTGTAATTTAAATTTTAAGCTTTTTCATTTTCCACATCTGGAACATCATAGCTTCTTTTTTTGCTTTATTTTTAGTGGTGTTCCATTGATCAAATTGTACTGGGACAATCTGCCAGCGCAGACCATACTTATCAATCAACCAACCACATTGCACCGCTTGACCACCGCCAGCCGTTAACTTTTTCCAGTAGCTATCAATCTCTGCTTGAGTTTTGCAAGGCACAACAAACGAAATAGAATTATTAAATGGAACTTCTATGTATCCATTGAGCAACATCAGCTTTTGTCCCAAAATTGTAAGGTGGGCTGTCAGGACAGAGCCCTCTTTAACACCCATCGGATTCTTCCCCCAATAAGAAAGCTTACCGACTTTGGTGCCCTTAAAAACAGATTTATAAAACTTAACCATATCAGTGGCACTTTGATTGGACCAGATGCAGGCATAGGCTTTTTGCATGTTGTGGATCTCTTAAGATTTACCACATTGATTCACTTATCCGACTTTTGGAAGTCGACTTTTCTTTTTATGCGATTGTTGCGCGTACCATAAATCGTAATTAGCTTGAAGATTCATCCACATTTCAGCCGATGTTCCAAAAACATCGGCCAAAGACAAGGCCGCTTCTGGCGAAACCCCGCGCTTTTCTGCAATGATTTCATTCACCTTTGCATGAGTCCAACCAAGATGTTTGGCCAATGCTGACTGAGTCAAATCCATCGGATCCAGAAATTCTTTTTGCAAAATTTCACCGGGATGTGTTGGTGGCCTTTTTTTTGGTAACATCGTCGTCGCTCCCGTGATATTTATTATCACTATACGATAGTATCGTAATTCGATATAATATCAAGCTTTAAATTGACGAAATAGTCCGCTAATGGCTGCGGACCTTCTGAGTAGTATTTCAAATAAAGCTGCTCACCCCAGGGCGCATTGATCCAATGAACCACCCGATGCGGATCGGTGATTAAATTCATATTATCTTCAATTTGGAATGAGGTTTTCGCGCGACCCAGAACGGTGCCTAATGTGCTGTAAGGATAATCTTCTGCTTTAAACGCCAGTCCCGCCGTGAGGGGATTTTGGTAAATGTACTTATAAGTATTTGTATAAGACGCTTTGCTACTTATTTGAACCACCTGCGGCGTTGGCCCAAGAACATGGTTACGGCTGTCAGCTTCATAATGAAAATGGAAATTGATACGTTCATGTAACAACTTAAAGACAGGTGGATTTTCCACGTCATTATTTTGGCAAAGCCAGTGATAGTGATTTCCCATTAAAACAAATGCGCGTGTTTTTAATTGGTGCTCTTTTTGAAGTTCATTAATACTTTTGCAGAAAATTCTCCAGGCCGTCCGTTGATTTTCGCAAGGCCATCGCTTGAGAGCCGTTTTTCCGATAACGTGGAAGGTGTTGATGGGGGATTTGTTGTTCATGCCGGTTAGGTTTGCAAAACTAAAGGAAGGCTCAAATAAAATTTAGCTATTTTAGACAGATTTTAATCTCCGGCCCTCGGGCCAATGGACTGCAAATCCATCCGAATTGACTTAGTTTGTAAATTTATTTTTAGCTCTCTTCGGTATACCTTTTGGCCCCTCCCTGGACCTCGGGACTGCCAACGCCACTCATCTTTGGTCGAAATTCTGGATCCACACTTTACATTCACGGACACGCAAATCAGACTATATCCCAATCTAAGGATAATCTATGCAGCTGAATCAGAAAATCAAGCTCGCAAACTTTATTACTTTAAAAGCAAAACCAGGTCAGGCCAATAATTTAGCTGAGTTTTTAGCTGGCGGCGCAAAAGCAGTGGCAGCCACTGAACCTTTAACTTTGTCATGGTTTTCTGTTCGTATCGACTCGAACACTTTTGCCATCATCGATTTTTTTGCAGACCAGCACGGACAAGACGCCCATGTTGGGGGCCAAGTGGCTGCCGCCTTGAAATCAAAGGCTGATCAAATGATCGAAGGTGGTTGGGAAAATGGCGTTCTGAAACATTTCCAAGTGATGGAAGTTCTTTCCGCCGCAATTTAATACATACTTTAGAGTTAGTTCGGAGTTAATTTAAATTTTGACTCTGTGGTCATTGTAATAAGTTAATAATTTGTCATTCTTTGAAAGTGTTTTTAATCAGTAAAAAT
>JAYWEQ010000155.1:0-14402 GCA_043779185.1 Pseudobdellovibrionaceae bacterium | reverse complement strand
GATTCGTTTGGCCGCAAGGAGATGATAAGCCTCTAGAAAAACTGAACTTATTCGACGCGCGAGTTAAAGCAAGCACACTTAAGTGGGGCAGTTTCTAATTTTTATGGGTATTGATTCAAAGACCAGAGGCTGAGGCCCCTGGTCCATTCCAACGATCATGTAGATAAGGGTGAAATACTGGGAGTCTTGCTATTGCTTTGCTCTGTCGGATTTAAATTAAACTGTGTCATCTGCATTTGTGGCATATATTTTTCACCTTGTTCAAGCAAGGTCAAATGCGCCTGAGCGACGGCCCGAAGGTTGGCTTCAAATTGCATCCGAATGCGTTTAAGCTCGGTCACTTCGTGATACATTTTCTTCAAAGAATCTCTGGAATCCCGAGTGATCATTTCAGCTTTTTGTTGAGCATCAGCGACGATTAATTTAGCTTCGCGGTCGGCGTCTTGACGAAGCCTTTCAGACATCTGAGTTGCTGTTGCGATCGTGTCTTTTAAAATTTTATCGCGATCTTTATATTCCAACAGACTTAAATCTTTTTCGCGAAGAGCTTCTTTTAAAGAATTTCTTTCGTGGATCGTTGCTTCCATTTGTGAAGCGACCATTTGAAGAAAATGCATCACTTCTTCAGGATCAAGACCCATCAGTTTTTTGCCAAAAGTCTTATGCGTAATATCGATAGGGGAAATCTTCATAGCTGTTCCTCCGTGAACTCTTTTAGGATAAAGCGACTTCGGGGGAACGAGCAAGACTATTTAAGATCTCTTGATAATTCAGAGTTCCGCATGGCAGCTTTTTCAAAACTAATTCTAAGAGCTCTTTCGACTTCGAGCTCTCGAAGGGACTGAAGTCCAGCGGCCGTGACACCCTTTCTGGAGGCGACGCGCGCCTGAAGTTCTTCTAGACCTACGTCTGGTGTTTGGGAGGCTAGCAAAGCTGCGCCAAGAAAAGTTTCAAGAGTGATTTCTTTAGCCGCTTGTTTTTCAAAACCGTGCTCTTCAATCCAATCTTGCCAATACATCATTAGTTCAAAAACAAAACCTGTTCCAGCCGAGGCCGCAACGGTCAAGGCTTCTAGCTGTTCTTCGTCTTGCATTCGAATCACATGACCTAATTTAGAAAAAAGACTTTCAGTCATATCATCTAAGCCGGCATCATTTTCATCATTCAGCAAATAACCAATGACACCTCGGCCAATCAAAGAAGGAGTGTTCGGCATCAACCGAACCAAGCGGCACTGCTGCATATGTTTTTCTAAAGTATCCATACGAATGCCTGCTGCCAAGCTGATGACAATCTGATCTTCGCTAAAATTTTTTGCGATGGGCTCAATGGCTGGCAATAAATCCTGAGGTTTTAGCGCTAAGATGACGATATCGACGGTTTCAATCAGCTCTTCATTACTGGAAGCTATATTAATGCCAAATTCTTGCTGCAGCTTCTGTAATTTTCCTGGGGTTCGGCTTGAGGCCCATAGATTTTTTGCTTGAATAAAATCGGTGTCAAGAAGTCCACGGAGTATCGCCTGGGCCATATGGCCTGCGCCCAGAAAACCAATTTTTTTTGTTTTTAAAATTTGATTCATGTAGGACCTCTTCATTCACAATAGCTTCTTAGAGTGGCCTTTGTAAATTTAATTTATAAATTCAAATTATTGGCGAGAGCCAAAAAGAGTGCTGCCAAGGCGAATCCAAGTGGCTCCTTCTTCAATAGCAACTTGATAATCTTGACTGGTGCCCATCGAAAGCTGACAAAAAGAGGCTGGTTCTCTATTTTCCAACTGCAGACTGTGAAGAAAAGTTTTCAGTTTTCGGAAGTAAAGTCGATTGTCCTCAGGATTCTCCACAAAAGGAGGCATGGTCATTAAGCCAGAAATTTCCAAATGAGGCAGTCGAAAAATATTTTTAAATTCATTTTTCAGAACTTCGGGGATAAATCCTTCTTTCGATGTTTCGCTCGCAACATTGACTTGCAGAAGAATTTTTTGGCGAACGCCAGCCGCCGCCGCTCGTTTGTTAATTTCTTGCGCAAGTTCCACGGAATCTACGGAGTGAATTAAGAAACACTTTCCGACGATGGTCTTTACTTTATTTTTCTGAAGGTGCCCAATCAAATGCCATTGAATTTGATTTTCTAAAAAAGAGGCCTGCTTTTCTTTAAATTCTTGCACGTAATTTTCGCCAAAATCGATTTGTCCTTGGGCTAACAAGCTTTTAATTTTTTCATGAGATTGAAGCTTGGAAACCGCTAAAATTTTCACAGACTCTGGGGAGCGTTTTTTTTGCCGACAGATTTCTAAAATCTGATGCTTAACCTCTGCCAAAGAGTGCAATTCGGTCATTTTATTTTCCACGAGTTTTTTTGCAGAATTGACTTCACTCTGTCGACCGGTAATCCCATTATGTTTTCCAATGTTCCTTCAAAATGATCGACCAGCTCTCGGCCTGGACCTTGAATACCATAGGCACCGGCCTTATCCATCGGATCTCCGGACTGGATATAGGACCAGATTTTTTCCTCACTGAGGGATTTGAAAACCACTTGGCTCAGTTCATAATCACAGGACTCTTGTCCATAAAGACTTTCGATCATACAAATGGCAGTGATGACTGTGTGCTGATTCCCCGACAAAGATCTAAGTATTCGGTAGGCATCTTCGGGATCCGAGGGCTTTCCTAAGGTCTGACCCTCAAAAATGACTTCAGTGTCTGAACCTAAGACTATGTAAGGTTCTTTCATAGAGGCCTTCAGAGAGGAAAAAACCGTCCTGGCCTTTTGGCGAGCAAGATCTAAAATCTGCTCATTCACATTCAAACTTTTATCAAGTATTTCCGATATCTTACTAGGGCAGACACGAAAGTCGAAACCAGCTTTTTCAAGAAGCTGTTTTCGGCGAGGTGATTCAGATGCCAAGACGAGTTGGTACATATCACCAATTCATCACAAAGAGGGTCGTATGGGAAGCGCAGAATTAATGCTTATGCTTGGTGCAGTCTTAGGGGGATTTTCAATCTACCTCTTTGTTTCTGCTATGATTTCCAACAATTCTGACAAGCAACAATTGTCTTGGGCCAACAATAGCGAACCCGCAAAATCAAAAAATCCAGTGATTAATTTTTCAAGGCCTTTGATCCATCAGTTCACAATCCAACATGCGGTCAAAATAAAAAGTTCCAGCTACAGAGCACGAATTCGGGATTATATTAAAACCGGAGGGTTGTCTAGAGAGCTGAACGAAGATGAATTTATCGGTTTGCAGATTTTATGGGGCGTGATGTTCCCGATGTTCTGCTGCTTAATGAATTTTGTCTTTGAACTGCAAATTAGCTATTTTTGGATTTTTGCAATGATCCCGATCGGAATGTATTTACCCATCATGCACGCCAAGGCTGAAAAAAAGCGTCGTGAGATTTCGGTTCGTGGCGACCTGCCATTTTTTATTGATTTGTTAGCCTTATCAGTCGAAGCGCAATTGGATTTTTTCTCAGCGATTCAGCGGATTGTAGATAAAGCGCGCGGCACAGAAAGTGTTTTAGCCGAAGAGTTGGGAAATCTTTTGCAGCGAGTTTCTATGGGATCGTCGAAAGCCGATGCCTTGAAGGAAATGGCTGATCGCTTGGACATCTCTGAGATCACTAGTTTTGTTGCTGTCTTGATCGATGCCGAAAGGTCGGGGTCACCCATCACCCAAGTCTTGAAAGATCAATCCGAGCAAATGCGCCTAGAAAGATTTGTCAGAGCTGAAAAAGCCGGAGCTAAAGCTTCGCAAGCGATTATGATTCCAATGATGATTTTTATTATCCCAGCGATTTTTATAATGGTTTTTGGGCCTGTGGCAATTTCATTTATGTATGGGGCAAAGTAAGGAAAACGTAAGGATGGCCGTGTTAAGCAGTCGAACAAAAAATAAGGTTCTGATCTTGGACTTAGAAGTTGCTAAAACTTTTAAAGCCAGAGGTCTTGGTTTGATTCCAAAAAGGAATCTTTCGGCCAACGAAGGACTTTGGATTGGTCACTGTAGAAGCATCCATACCTTTTTTATGTCTTTTGCAATCGATTGTATTTTTATAGATCAAACTATGACTGTGAAAGCGGTGGTTGAAAATGTTTTGCCTTGGCGTCTGACCAAGTTTTATTGGAAAGCCGATTCGGTGATAGAATTAGCAGCGGGAAGCGTTCGCCGGCTGGACATTGAATTAGGAGATCAACTACATGTGGGCCATTAAGTTTTTAAACGGCCCGCAAGCCGGAAAAATTTATAACTTGAAGGACGGTAAAAACGTTCTTGGCCGCAGTAAAGAATGCGATATTCAGGTCCTTACTTTGGGAGCCTCAAAAGAGCACTGTGAAGTTTCTGTTTTTCCAGACAAAGTGATGATTGTGGATTTAAAGTCCAGGAATGGAACTTTGTTAAATGGCGTCAAAATTCAAAGTGGCCTGTTAAAATTAGGAACAAAGGCAGCGATTCATGATGTGATCTTTGAACTTGTTCCTGCCGAGTCTAAAATTCAGTCAACCCATCGCAGTCAGCAGCAGTTCCAGGGGGGTGCGGCGACTCAATATCAAATGCCGCCACAGGCACACCAACACCCACACCCAACACCTGAAATAAATCATCCACAGATGGCAGCTTCGCAAAATTATATGACCAGCCAAGGTTTTATAAAAGGCTTGATCAGTAATATCGAAGATTATCTAAATCGAGTGGCCTTGCCCGGTGTTTATCGATTGCCAGAGTATGCTGAATTTAAATGGGTGGTTGGCGGATTTCTGGCGGTCTTGATAGTCATCGTGACCATGTTATGTATGTTGCCTGCGATTCAAATTGGTAAAGCCAGTATTATTAATGAAAGCAAACGGCGGGTGTTATCTTTAGCGCGATCCTTAGCCATGCTGAACCAAACAGCATTGATGCAAGGGGCTTCTGCTTCTGTGCAAACTTATACAATTGAAAATGAAGAAGGCGTTAAACAAGCTTTTATTATTCAGCAAGTGGATGGGTTAATTATTGCGCCAGCTTCACAGCAAGGAAAAATTCCAGATATTCCGTTTGTACATTCAGCTCGCCGAGAAAATAAACAACAAGTGGAAGTCTTAGATGGGAACACGATTGGGGCCAGTTACCCGATTGGTGTTTATGATCCTGTCAGTGGTGAGCCCAGTGTAAAGTATCACGCGATTGTCCTCTATGATGTTGGATCAATTGCTTTTGATGACAATCGAGCTGTTAGTTTATTTATGCAAACCCTTATTTTAGCTTTTATCGTGGGCTTCGGAATGTTTTATTTCCTTTACAAGCTGATTGAATATCCTTTGAACGACTTAAATTCACAACTTGACGTGGCCCTCCGAGAAAAGAAAGACAATCTATCAAGTCAATTTCAGTATCCAGCTTTGCAAAACTTAATCAGCAATTTAAATAGCTTACTGACTCGTCAAGGACATGGAGATCACGCCGGGCCTTCGATAGCAGCTTCCTATGCTGATGAAGCTGCCAAAGTGGTGAGTATTATTAAAGATCCTACTTTAGTCATTCGTGAAGGTGGTCAGATTGCAGCTGCTAATGCCGCCTTTGAAAAACTACTTCATTCTTCGAATGGCCAACTTTTGAATCAAAATATAAGCCAGTTGTCAGATCAATCCTTACTGCAAAATTTAGAATTTTTAATGAACCGATCTCGTGAAGCACCGTTCACTTCCCATTCAGACCAATTGGAATTTGGTGGCCAAGCTTATTTGATTCACTGTCAGGCCTTTGGCCAACCCCTTGATTATTACATCGTGACGTTATTGCCAGCCGCCGGAGGTTCCGAGTGACTGCGGCCGCCAACGTAACGACAACAAGTCCTTTTAAAATTGAAATTATTCAGGGTCCTCACTCTGGGCAAAAGTTTATTTTGAACAAATCTTTGGTGACCATTGGGCGCGGCTCTGAAAATGATATCGTTCTTTCAGAAGATCCCAAAGTCAGTCGTCTTCATGCCGAGATTAAATTTTCAAGCAAAGGTGTGACGATCACAAATTTGAGTCAAAAAAACTTCATTGTTTATCGCGGTCAAAAAGTTCATACAGAAACCGTTAACTTTGGTGAAAAAATTTATATTGGTGACAGCGAAGTGCATTTTTTAATGCCAGAAAGCATGCGGTCCGCAGAACTTGGAAACAGCACCGTTGTAGCGCTTCGCCCTCAACCAATGGTTAAACAAGCCCAACCCATGCCAACCCCTGTCAGACCGCTCTTTCCTCCCGCGGGCACTCCTGGACCGCCGCCTTTTCAAGGGGCAGGATTTCCTCAACAAAAAGCTCCTTCACCGAAAAGTTCGGGACGTCTTAGATTCTATTTAATTATAGGGGCTGTGGCCTTACTGCTTTATTTATTCCTGTCCAGTGGCAGCAAGAAGAAATTGGAAGCCATTAAATTTGGCCCCTCAGAAACGATTCAGCGTGAGCTCTTACAGGCCGATGAAACGAAGCGAACTTATGAAGAGGAAAAAAGAAAAAGCGAGACTTTGCAAGCTCGTCGAGCGCGCGAGAACTTTACAAAAGGTTTTCGGGATTATATGCAGGGTCAGTACGCCCGAGCCAAAGAAACTTTTCAGGTGGTTTTGACCTTAGACCCGAATCATATCGAAGGTCGAAGGTATTTAACTCTCTCAAAACTAAAATTTGACCAACAAGTAAAAAACTATATGCAGCAAGGGCGAATTAATTTTGAAAACAAAAACTACCGTTTGTGCAAATCCCATTTTTTGAATGCGATGACAATGCTGAATCAACAAACGAATGACCCGACTTTCCAAGAAGCCAAAAAGCTTTATGAGCTTTGCGATCTGGCTCAAGGGAGTCATTAATGCCGCAGTTGAAGGTGCGCCTGCGCGGCGAAGAAATTTTAAACGTTAAGCTGCTTGAGGGAAAAACCTATTTGGCGGGTCGCAAAGAAGATTGTGATATCCAGATGCAAGCCGACACCGGAATTTCCCGTGAGCATTTTAAAATTTCTTTCGAAAACAACAGCTGGACCCTAGCGGTCATTTCAAAATTTGGATTTGTTGTTCGTTCGGGCGAAAAGCTTCAAACGCTGATCCTTGATCGACCTATTTTATTTTCTGTCGCTCCTTATGAGTTCGAATTTGATTTGAATGAGCAGAGGGTCGTGCAAAAGAATGAATTGGCACTCAGGGACCAGTCTTCAGAAGCCAATAGTGTATCAATAATGAATACGGATCAGTTTGATGATGAAAGAACTCATATTGGGCAGGCCCAGCTTTTACCTATTCTAAAAATGCTGGATCCAAGTGGAAATCATCTTGGCAATGTACGGTTGGATCATGAAGAATTTTTCTTAGCGGGCCGTGAGGCCACCTGTCAAATTTATATTCAAGATCAAAGGGCATCACGACGACAATTTGAAATTCATCGCCATGGCAGTGAATTGACAATTGTCGATCCTGGCAGCGTTAATGGCACCCATTTGAATGGTCAACTGTTAATCGCAAACACGCCCGTTCATCTAAAAAGTGGGGATGTTATTGAAGTTCTTGGTCATAGGATGGTCTTTGAACTGCATGACCCGAATTTTCAGCAAATTATTGAGCAAGTGAAAAGTCTAAGTGTGATCAGCGAACCACAGTGGCTCACTCAAGGTCCCTCGCAACATCCCGTGCCGCAAAATTATGAACCGATGGTTTATTCATCGGCGGCCCCTGAGCAAAAATTTGACGTTCGGAAATTTAATTTAAGAGACTTTGATTATCACAAGCATAAAGTCAGAATTATTCTAGGAGCTGTTGCTTTTTTTGTTGTCATGATGATGCTGCTGTCGTCGGGAGGACCTAGCAAAGAGGAAGCTTCGAAAGCAGCTTCAATTAAAATGAATGACCCTTTGGCGAAGCTATCTCCAGATCAAAAAACAATGGTAAAGCACCATTATCAATTGGCTGAAAACTACTTAGCTCAGCAGAAATGGTTCTTAGCTAAAGGCGAACTAGATAAGGTCAAAGAAATTTTGCCAGAAACGTATCGTCAGTACGAACGCACGAAAGATTTGGAAAATAATGCCGAGCAAGGCCTTCTTAATGAACAAGAAATTGAAAAGCTGGAGGCTCAGCAGCTGCAACAAAAAGTTCAGCAAGAGAAAATAACGGCGCAAGTCGCCGAATGTCGTAAACTGATTAATCCGAATATCGGCAAAGAACAGATTGAGCTGTGCTTGCAGCCAGCCTTACAGCTAAACCCTGAAGATCCACAAATTAAACAGCTGAAAAGCATGGTTGATCAAATTGTGACTGAGCGTTTAATGTCGACGGAAAAAAGAAAAGAAGCTGATCATCAGGCCGCGCAATTAAGAATGCTTTTTCAAAAAGCTGAGCGGGAAGAAAAATCCGAAGACTATCTTTCTGCAATGGCAACCTATCAGGCTGTTGTGAAATCATCGTTGCCTGATCGTGAAAATTTGAAAATCAGATCTCAAAAGAAGATTAATACCATCAAGGGGCAGATGACTTCGAAAACTCTTAGATATATCGCTGAAGCTGATGTGAATGTGCAAAATCAGCATTACAAGGAAGCCATTTTGACATTGCGTAAAGCGAAAAAAATAGATCCTAATAATCAGGATTTGGACGATAAAATAGAAACCTATGTTCGCGAGCTTAAAAAGCAAACTTTGGTGATCTTCCAAGAAGGAATTTTAGAAGAGGGCTTTGGGAATATCGAAGGCAGTGAGGGAAAGCCCGGAGCTAAAGACAAGTGGAAAAAAGTTTTAGAATTGGACGTTCCAGATGGTGAATATTATCAAAAAGCAAGGCAACGTCTAAAAAAATATGGAGTGATGTAACTTGGCGTTGATGCACCGATCTTATGGTGGAAAAATATTTAGACCGAAGCCGGTCATTCACGAAGATGATAGGCTGTTGGTGTTGGCCTCTTGTTGGGGTCCTGGGGATCAAGCTCAAAATCTTGTTGATGATGTTGTGAAATATGTGACCGCTGCCATGGGGGACGTTGAAGTGACCTCCCATTTCGAATATCTGACATGTCTTTCCGATCAAGCTAATTATCTAAGAATCGCAACCTTGCTAGCCAATGAAAATATTTTTCGTGGTGAAAATAAGAATGAATTTGTTTCTGGCTATGAATTAACTGTGGTTTTAAAGCAAAAAAACCAATTATCTTGGGCTCAGGTCGGCGGCCCACATATTTTAATTCGTCGGAATGGTCAAACCTTAATGCCCTTGACGGTTCAGCTGGATGTTTCGGTGGAAGTTTCTGCCTCAAATTTTTTAGCCCCCTTGCCGCACTGGCTTTTGGGTCTTGATTCGACCTGCCAGATTCAATGCGGAGATGTTCGCTATCACGCCCAAGATCAATTAGTGCTGGCGGGATCGACATATCTTTCAAAATCAATTTTTACAGAAAGTCCTTCGGGCGCTCTGAGTTTGGAAAAAATCACGCAGTGGATGATTCAAGAAAATCCAGAAAGTGCATTTTGGTTGGGGCTTTGGCCTTTAATCGATTGAAAAAAAATTGATTAGAAAGCCTCTTCTTCCCTTGGCAATGATCTTAAAATCGACATTTTTAAGGTTTGATTTTCCGGACGACTTAAAAATAAGTCCGTATAAGTTGGGGATAATATTAAATCCGGTCTGACATCCCAAATTTCACATAAAGCCATATTTGTTTTTAATATTTTTCTATCAACCAAAGAATTTTGATAGGCTTTTGTAAAATGAGTTTTTAAAATTTCTTTAGAGCCATCCTTATTATCGGCCCTCATCCAGGACATTAATTCGCGAAATAGATTTTCAGGGCAACTTTTCATATTGGACGGATCTAAAATGGGCGTCGTTTGTAAGGACCAACAGGGGTCTTTGGTTTTTGCATCTGGGTCCAGGCGCATTTTTAGGACCAAGGACAAAGTAGAATTTTTGGATTTTTCTGAAACTGTTTTTAATAAACTCCAGTCCTTTGTTTCAAGAGCGATGGTCAAAAGCCAATTTTGCAGCTCTTCATCGTTCATATTTCTTTGGTAGGCCCTCAGCAGTGATTTTTTTAAATTTTCAACTTGCATGGGGTCAATCCAGGTCAGGTAAGGAATTGAAAATTTATCGCGGTCAATTTTTTCAGAAAGTTGAAAGGGCTCATAGCCAAGGGTCAGAAGGATTTCAGCGGTCTTTTGAATTTTTTCTTTATCCATCACGCTTAAGGGAAGTGGATTAACTTCCATGCGATCGGTCAGAAGGTTAAAATATTTTGGTTTTTGATCAAACACGACATAGTCTTGATGACTGACAACGGCTGCGCGCAGTCCACCCCTTTTATGCCAAGAAGCCCAACCGGACTCCATCAGTATTGGACGATCGATGGGGGGCAGAGCCTCAATTTTGTACAATGATTGCAAAAGCGAATAGGTCGGAAAGTTTCCATTAGAAACTGGGGTTGTCCCACCAATCAGTTCAAACAAAGTTGCGCCGACATCAACCAACGAAACATTTCGATCGATAGTCCAATGTAAATTGCTATCTCGGATTTTTTGTGGCGGTTTAATAAACAAAGGAATGTGAGTGTTTTCGACATGCACATTCATCGGTGCAAGCTCATCATCGCGCGGATTAATGATGCGGCCATTAAGACCGGCAAAAATAAAAAGAGTTTCCCGCCACTGATCTTTGCGCTTTAAAATCTTAATCAAACGTAAAAGTTGTGCGTCTAATTCTTCCAGCTGACTTTCAGAGGTACGACTGCGGGTTTCTCCAGCGATGGAGACGGTAGTGGTTTCAATAAAGTTAAGATCTGGAACATAAAAATAGGCAATAAAGGAATCACCCTTTACTTCTTGATTCAGCCAGGTTTCAAAGGAATCAATATTTTTTTTAAAGGGTTTAAAAATTCGATCTAAGTTAGGAACAAAGCCGTCATCAAAGACTTCAAATCCTTGATTAAGTCCGGTCTTGCGAAAAATCGGTGCCCCTCCAGAAAAAAAACCAGTTCGGTATTTTTTTTCCAAGGCCAGCTCGGCCACGGTGTTAAAATTAGAAGGCAATCCAGGAGACCCGTTATGGTGCAGACCATGTTGAAAAGGATAAACTCCGGTCAGCAAGCTTGTCATGGCCGGAACACTGAGGGGCGAAGGCGAGTAAGCGTGGGTGAATCGCAATGAGTCTTCGCACAACACAGCAAGCCCACTTCGCGATGATGGCTTTTGAGCGCAACTAAGATCCCCGACCGACAATGAATCCACCGCAATAATGACAATCGAAGTCGAGGATTTATTCTGGCAAGAGGTCTGGGTGAGGAAACACAAACAGAGCCCTAGCATCAGCCCAAGGGAAGAGGTGATCGAGCTTTTCGTGGTGGGGATACCTTGACCTGAGTTCACGGATTTAGAGATAATGACGTCGATCGATGTTTCAGTCAAAGAAAAGAGGATAACATGTTGAGCGAAAAGGTGTTTGCGATAGCCAATGTTTTGGACCAGGCCGTTTTACTTTTGCTGGTCATATTAAGCGTGGTGAGCGTCGGCATGATTTTAGAAAGATTTTTTGTTTTAAGAAAAATAAGTGCAGCTTCAAAGCGTGTTCGAGCCCGCATTAGAATGGCTTTGCAGGCCAACAGCGTCGATGACATTGAAGAGATCGCAAAAGACCCTGAGTCCTTAGAGGGCCGCGCCGCAAGCTATGCCCTTCGCCATATGAAAACGTCAGGCAGCCGAGGCTTAGAAGAAATTTTTAATACATTTTCTTTAAGTGAAAGACCGGATCTAGAAAAGCGCTTAGGATTTCTAGCCACGGTCGGATCGAATGCTCCTTATATTGGTTTATTCGGAACTGTCTTAGGGATTATGAAAGCCTTCCAAGATCTAGCAAAATCAACGGATGCCGGGCAACAGACGGTGATGGCAGGAATTTCTTTATCACTGGTGGCGACGGCGGCGGGTCTTTTTGTCGCGATTCCAGCTGTGATTTTCTACAATTATTATAGCAAACAAGTTCGCGGTGTGTTGCAAAGCTTAGATAGCGTTAAAGAACTTTGTCTGGCCTACGCTAAGAAAAAAGGACAATAAGATGGCTTCAAAATACAGCTCCGATGATCACGATGTGATCGCGGATATCAACGTCGTTCCTTTGGTTGATATTATTTTAGTGGTGCTGATTATTTTTATGGTCACAGCCCCTATGTTTATCAGACCCAGTATCAATGTGAATTTGCCGAAAGCGGCCAGTGGTGATCAAACAACGCCAAGCAAGTTAAGTATTACGCTGACCGCTGATGGAAAAATCAATCTCAACGGGACTTTTGTCGATGAAAAAACAGTTCAAACCAAAGCCGCTGAAGAGGTCGCGCGCAATCCCGATGTCCAGGCGATTATTTCAGCCGATAAAGATACGCCGCATGGCCAAGTCATCGGAGTCTTAGATGCCGTGAAAACAGTGGGAGTTAAAAAGTTTGCGATCAGCATTGAGAAAAAATAAACTGTTTCTTAATTTGGGACGGCTCTTGTCCTAAAGTCCTGCCAAAATTTTGCCGATCCTAACTCTGATGAGAGTTCGATCAGCCGAAACCAAATTTTTAATAGTGTCCTTTATTGCAGTGATTCTATTAGGAATCAAAACGGTCGCGTCCATCGTTGAAGATCCTCAGGTCGATTCAAAAGCCTTCAATCGCCGGCAACCCTCATCAGTGACAAAAAGTGAACGCGAGATCGACCTTGAAAAAAATCTTTCAGCAAGTCCTGTGACAGCAAGTTTTCATTTTAATTGCCTTAAAAATTTGCAAAAAGAAGTGACCGTCAAAGGGTCTTATTTGCAGATTCGCGGCAAAGATTGCACAAAAGCAGGGCAGGGCGATCAGTTATCGATCGTCAATAAAAGCAATGGTTACACCGCCGCTGTCTTTAAGACGGGTCGCGACGAATTCCAAACTGATCTAATCCAGTTGATTGATGGACAAAATCAGATTTTGATTCAATTTCAAAATTCCAGCGGCAAAAAATTCCAACATGAGGTTGTCGTTAAGTCCTCCCATATATAGAGAATAACTAATCTTTTTACATTTAACGTAAGGCACAAAGCAGGCCTGTTTTCAATTGCGTTAGATGCTCGACTCCCTTATCTTGGGCCCTGTTGATGGTGCAGAACGTGTTGAGCAATCTACAGTTAAAAAGGCGCTCCGATCTTCATTTGGCTCGAAAATTCTGGCATATTTCCGGAGTTTTTATGATGTTTGCCTTTTGGAGTCTTGCTCCATCTTGGGCTTCCTACCTTGTTTTAGGAGCCTCGTGGTTTTTATTTGTGCCGATCGATATCCTTCGCCAAAAATTTCCCCAGCTCAATGATTTTATGGTGCACGCTTTTAGGCCTATTATGCGAGACGGCGAAATTCAAAAACTGGCCGGAACCACCTACTTACTCACCGGCGTTTTATTTGTCTCGGTTCTGTTTCCGCGACCTATTGTTTCCATGACGTTGTTGTTTTTGGCCTTTGCAGATCCCATCGCAAGTTTCATTGGTATTAAATACGGTAAAGACAAAATCTTTGGCCACAAATCCTTACAGGGATTTATGGCCGCCTATTTTGTTTGCTTTGGATGCGCTTTGATTTTTATGCTTCTTCATAACTATGCCCCTGATCGCAGTTTAGTTTTTTGTATTCTGGCAGGATTGGTCGGAGCTTTAGCTGAATTGATTCCTGTTTTTAATTTGGATGATAATTTAACGTTGCCGGTTCTAAGTTCCTTAGGTCTTTTTATTCTTTTTTATCTTTTTGGCTTTCTTTAAGGAGAGCTTCACCATGGACCCTATTGTTCCTGATCTAAATGCTGAACCCCGTGAACGAAAAATGGGAATGTATATTTATATCCTGCCCAATCTGATGACGACGGCCAATTTATTTTGCGGATTTTATGCCGTGATTTTAGCAATCAAAGGGCAAATGGCCTACGCCGCTTGGACCATCGTGGCCGCCGCCGTTTTCGACCTTTTAGATGGGCGCTTGGCGCGCTTGACTCGAGCGACCAGTAAATTTGGCGCCGAGTACGATTCATTGTGTGATCTTGTTAGCTTTGGTGTTGCACCGGCGATGATTTTATATCTTTGGGCCCTGCAGCCCTTCGGAAGAATTGGCTGGTTGGCTTGCTTTCTGTACTGCGCTTGTGGAGCTTTACGGCTGGCGCGCTTTAATGTGCAAGCCAATATTGTTGAAAAAAATTATTTTCAAGGATTGCCGATTCCGATGGCGGCGGGGATTGTCGCTTCGGCGGTCTTGGCGTTTCAGGATTTAGAATGGGATCCCGTTGGAAATCCGGGCCTGTTAGGGATGACAATTTTGCTTGCGATTGTGATGGTCAGCACTTTTCGCTATCGCAGCTTTAAAGATTTGGATTTAAAAGAACGGATGCCGTTCCGGTA
>JAYWEQ010000154.1:0-4375 GCA_043779185.1 Pseudobdellovibrionaceae bacterium | reverse complement strand
CATGGAAGAAGGAATTTTTCACTCTTCTTGGTCACAAACACAATCTCGATGACATTGAGCAAAAAATAATTAGGCCAGTCTTCGAGGAGCCGAGAGTCCACTTTGCATTAGTCTGCGCTTCAAAAGGTTGCCCTCGTCTTCAAGACAAACCATTTCTTGCTGGAAATTTGGAGGCTCAACTGGCTTCGGCGACCGAAGTTTTTTTGAATGATCCGTCAAGAAATCGGTTTAATGTCGAAAAACATAGATTTGAGGTTTCTAGCATCCTCAAATGGTACGCCGATGATTTTTCTAAGCAGGCCGGTTCTGTTCAACGGTTTTTAAGTTTCCATATGCGCCTACCAAGCGGAACTACTTCTCAAGCTGTAAATTCAGCGGACATCGAGTACAAAGACTACGACTGGTCAATCAACGGTTACTAAAAATCTAGATAACTGTGTTTCTGATCTACTTTTGACCAAATGCCAAATGAGCATTCCCTCGCAACAACAAAACGTCTAGAAGACAATCTCGACGAGGGCGAACGCCCTCAAAAATCATGCGTGAGAACGTAGGCAACTATTTGAATAATTCCCACCGTGACCACAATGATCCAGGTCTTTTTAAGACCTAAAACAATGCTATAGTCCTTCATTTGTTATGTGAGGCGCTGGATTATGTGGACTGTGCTCTTGATAAAGGTGATTTCAAGCCTTTACGGACCTATCGCTACACATAATGCCGCTCCCGCGCTTCCGCCGTCTGAAATCTCAAGCTATAGCCGTCCTACGTCGAATTCCCGACGGGAATAGGAGTAGGACCATGCTAAACAAATTTAGGACGAGGGCCATCGGCCTTCGCGGATACCAATCTTCCATACTGAGCCCACACGTTGACGGGTATTTGTGTTGGATGTGTCCAATCCCACCTAAATGGACCGATATGACGCGACCAAATCCCACATAAGTGGACCGGGTCTAGTGGGGTAAAATCCCACCAAGTTGGACCGGGTCTTTGCTGAATAAATCAGCGCCAAGATTTCCCTGATTAACATGCTCTACTTTGCTTAACCAACAGCAAGGAGAGGCATGAAGCGAATCAATAGCAAAGAGCTTGGGAGAATCACGGTGGATCGAAAAATTGTAGAACATTTTCGCGAAGGCAAGTCAGCTTCGCAAGTTTCAAAAATCACAGGTAAGGGCAAAGGCTACGTAATTAAGATCCGGGATCTTGCGGCTGAGTATGGCTACATCGAAAAGATTTCGGAGGAGCCAAAGTTATTTCGCAGAACCACTCGAGAGATGCCAGCATTTCCCGAGGCACTGTTTCCGATCATTGATAATCGTAAATCAAAATTAGTGGATACCGACAAGATTTTAGATCCACAGAAGACTTGGATAAAGGAACGGCTTGAACTTGGCTGGAGTCCACAGACCATTTTTGAAGAGCTAAGTGTTTCAATACCGCGATCAAATTTTTATCGCTATTTGAGCCGTCAAAGCCTTCGCATAAATGGAATGATGAAGAGTTCGCCTGAGATCATTCATGCCCCCGGAGAATGCCTTCAGATTGATTGGGGCAAGATCTTCGATGCGAAAGTGAACGGCAAGAAGAAAACGATCTGGGGCTTTATAGGAACCCTTGGCCACAGCCGCTATACAATGGTCCGAGTTGTTGAGAAATGTAATTTTGAAACAACGATCAACGCATTGGTCTCGATGTTCGCAGAGCTAGGTGGGGTACCGAGAAAAGTCACTTCGGATAATCCAAAAGTATTTGTAATCGAAGCCTCCGACTACGAGCCATTGCTAAACGCGGGATATGAGAGATTTGCTTCTTACTATGGTTTTACTATTGAGGCGTTGCCGCCGAAAGATCCTAAAAAGAAAGGCAAAGTTGAGCGAAGTGTGCAGATAGTTCGCAGACTTTTTGAAAGCTATGATCTTGAGAATTATCAATTAGAATCAGCGCAAGAGCACATCGACAAAAAAATGAAGATCGCAAATGAGCGTCGCCACGGCAGCCACCAGATGAAGCCGGTTGATGTTTTTATTAATGATGAAATCTCAAAACTAAAGTCTCTTCCTCAGTTGCCATACGAGATTGAGAAAATAATCTCTACCGATGTTCGATTAGATGGGTATGTGAGATTTTTAGGAAAGTTTTACCGCGTAGATCAACGACTAAAGAAGCAAGAGGTTTTAGTTATTGGCAATAGCAAACAGGTTTCAATTTATTGCAAGGGCCGACTACTTGAGGTTTACGAAAAGATCACCGATCCCTTCAAAATGAAGGATTGCAAAGATCACTATAAAGAGCCTTGGGAGAAGACATTGAATGACCACGGCCATTATATCAAAAAAGCAGAGGCAATCGGCGAGAATGTGGCGAGATTTATTCAAATTATTTTAGCAAGAGGAGAGGGCTTTGTTGACAACCGAATCGTATGGGGAGTTTTGACATTAAATAAAAAATTTGAGGCTCTTGAAATTGACAATGCCTGTAGGTCTGCGATTGAGCTCTCAAGCGTTCACTTAAAAACTGTTCGCAGTCTGCTTGCGATTCACTCCAAAGTAAAAGACAAAACTAAAAATCAAAACGAGAATGAAGAATTTAAAACATCAGGTGGCAAGTTCACCCGGTCGATGAATGAGTATGCGACTCACTTACGATTGGTTTTTAGCGCCACCTAACACAAAGGAGAAATAGACAATGCAGATGGATGTAATACGAGAGCAGCTAAGACAACTGCGGCTACCAGCCGCCGTAGCAGATCTAGAGATGATTTTGCAGAAACGAAAAGCTAAAACAGATATTGCCTGGCTTAGCGAGTTGTTGGAGACGGAGTTAGATGCAAGAAAAGAGATCGCCATAGAACGAAGACTAAAAAGAGCATCGTTCCCGGAGCGAACTTCACTTGAGCAGTTCAGTTGGGAATTTAATAAAAAAATCCCGAGGGAAATGATTGAGGAGCTTGCGACTTGCAAGTTTATTGAGAAGAACGAGATCGCATTATTTTTAGGAAATACTGGCACGGGCAAAACTCACTGTGCGGTCGCCATCGGAATGCGAGCTGCGCAAATGGGTCACAGTGTTTATTGCACAAGTGTAAAAAGACTCGGGACAAAGATCAGGATCGCAAAAGAGAAAAACACTTTGGATTTTTTGTTTAAACAAATCCTGACTTCAAAGTTATGGATCTTAGATGACTGGGGTGTGGTGACGATGCCAAGAGATGTGAGTGAAGAAATTTTTGATTTATTTGATCGCAGAAAATACAACTCGGCGATGATCTTAACAAGTAATCGCGACGTCGGAGAATGGCCTCAAGTTTTTGGCGATCCAGTGCTCGCCGGAGCTGCTATAGATCGGATCTTTGACCGAGCTATAATTACGATCTTCAACGGACCAAGTTACCGCATGAAAGGTCGAATAATTTTATCCGAAGTTGACAACGAAAAGTAATGGCAATAAACCTTCAAAAATCAGGCGGTCCACTTAGGTGGGATTAGGCCGGTCCATTTAGGTGGGATTGAACATGTTACAGCCTGCTTTGGTTTTTCTTGGCTAGGGATATTAGTTTTGTCGACTGCTTCAGTCTCCTGATCGGCTTGAGAATATAAATCTGATTCTTTGTTCTCTTCAGTTGAATCAAGTTCACTTTGGTTGCCGTCTTCTGACGCTTTCATTTCTAATTGTGATTTTTCTGGCAAAATCGCATTTTTAGCCAATGCTTCGCTCGGCAATGTAACTGATAACTTTGTATCTGGTATTTTTGTAACTGGTGATTTTAAATTGGCCAGCTTCAAATTCGATTCCGAATTGAGCTGTCCATTTTTTTCATTGCCACCAAAGTTAGTCGATGGAGGAGCAGCAATAATTGCGAGGACTTTTTCATGATTAAGCTTTTTCTCTTCATTGGTATAAGATTTTTCATTCGATGGCAAAGCTATCTTCATGACAACAACAAGAACTACTGCGCCCAGAAAAGCCCAAAGTTTTTTAGACCGAAAAATTGGCGTGCTTTTGAACAACTCTTCCGGGCTACTCATGCCTAACTTATCGGAAATTTGGCTTCAAGACTTAAGGCTGTGCGCCCGAATTCTCAGATCAAGTCGGCTCAGTTCGGTTCAATTACCCCCAGCCAAATTTAGTGAATTGAGACGTATCAAAAATACCTAGGAAACAAGTTCGTTTTTAGCGACTACATCTGAACTGAAGTTTTTGTTGGCCTTTGTAATTTTAAACTAGTCTTTTTTCTATAACTTTGTTCTTTGTCGGGAGTAAAATCCCCAGGTTGAGTTCCATTGAGAATTTCAATCTATACCCGTTTATTCAAGATTTGACATGGAGGCCTCTTCACCAATCTTCAAATCAACGAGGTTGATGTGAAGAT
>JAYWEQ010000153.1:0-3636 GCA_043779185.1 Pseudobdellovibrionaceae bacterium | reverse complement strand
ATGTTGATGGTAAATCTCAGTCATTCACATTGGCTGGTTACGCAACAGCACAAGCGGCACAGTACTGTGAAAACATGACTTATGCTGGATACAGTGATTGGTATTTGCCAGCATATAAAGAACTGAGCTTTTTGTATGCGCAATCGCATAATACTTCAGGTTTTGTGTATACCGGTAACTATTGGTCGTCCACGGAGGTCACTGCCTCGACTGCGGGGACCTTCTACTTCGGCTCCGGTTACTACAGTAGCAATAGTAAGGGGAATGCTTACTACGTCCGTTGTGTGCGGAGATTCTGATCGACCTTAAGTCGATCATTGGTGATTTGGTCATTTGATTATTTTTTCTACCCGCCGTAGGCGGGAGAATTTTTTTACAAATTATGGCAAGACACGAACATTTACCGATTTACAAACAAAGCTACGAGTTACTTCAGCAAGCGGTCCATGTGACCAAGGATTTTCCACGTGAATTTAAGTTCACAGTGGGCCAGCGCCTACGTGATGAAATTTTACAGCTGCTGGTGTTGATTTATCGGGCCAATGGCAAACGAGAAAAAGAACCTGTGATTGCTGAAATTTTAGAAAATATCTTGGTCGTCGAGATTTTAATCCGGCTTTGCCACGACATGCGAATTTTGCCCAAAAAACACTATGCTGCCCTTGTGCTGCTGACAGAATCATTGGCCCGCCAAGCCGAGGGTTGGAAAAAGTCAGCGACTAAGCTAGGGTGATATCCTTCAGGCTTGTGCGGAAGCGAGAATAAAAGATGCCAAGGTGTTTTTTAGAGAGCGATTTCATCTCGGGATGGGTTCAGTTGGATCATGTGTTCAACTCATATCTGCATATGACATCCAGTCATAGTGCGGGTTCTGTGCTTGAGCAATCGGGCGTCGGAGCAACAAGAGACCCATCGCACTGTGTGTATTCCAATAACTATTGGTCGTCCACGGAGAACAATACAACGAATGCGTGGAACTTCAACTTCAACAACGGTTACAACAATAACAATAATAAGGCGAATCCTTACTACGTCCGTTGTGTGCGGAGCTGGATCTGCACAAGCCTGATTTTTTCTGTTGCTGGCGGTTGCCTTTGGATTTGACCTTTGAAGAAGTCGTCACGGCTTATCTAGACTGTCGCAAGGGCAAACGAAAAACCATTCATGCACTGGATTTTGAGTTCAACTTAGAAAAAAATCTGTATGAACTTTATCAGGATTTAATTCATGGCCGTTACCAAATCGGCAAAAGCATTTCCTTTGTTGTCGAACAACCGAAGGTGCGTGAAATCTGGGCCGGAACTTTTCGTGATCGCATCGTTCATCACATTATTTACAACCGTTTAGCCCCAAGATTTTACCCCAGTTTTATTCGTAATTCTTTTGCCTGCATTCCTAAACGTGGTGTTCTTGATGGTTCAAGCCGATTGTGGTCTGGAATGAGAAGTATCACCAGTAATTGGCAAGAACCCTGTTATTACCTGCAAGGTGATGTTCGTAACTTTTTTGTCAGCATCGACAAAGAAATTTTGTATTCTATGCTTACGCCTAAAATAAAAGAACCTTGGCTTTGCGCTTTGGTGTCGCAGGTTATTTTTCATGATCCCCGCACGAATTGCGTTTTAAAATCTAAGCGCAGTGCCTTTGATCGTGTCCCCAGACATAAAAGCCTTATGAATGCTACTGCGAATAAAGGGCTTCCGATTGGCAATCTGACCAGTCAGTTTTTTGCTAACGTTTATCTGGATGCGCTTGATCAGTTTTTAAAGCACCAGCTTCGAGCCAAATACTATTACAGGTATGTCGATGACTTTGTGATTTTAAATAAATCTTCACAGGTTTTAAATGAGCAGTTTGTGGCTATTCAAGATTTCTTAAGCGAAAAACTGAAGCTTGAGCTGCATCCATTTAAAAAACGAATCGCGCCGATTCACCAAGGCATTGATTTTATAGGCTTCATTCACAAGCCCTATCGCCGTCAAATTCGTGTTAGGACTGCGGGCAAGATGGTCAGCCTTGTTCATCAGTGGAAAAAGAGCAGGCGCGGTTTAGAACAAGATTCATTGGAAAACCTACGCAACAGCATGAATTCGTATTTTGGTATTTCACGGTGGGCATCCACTTATCGACTAAGGCAGCATCTTGGTGATGAAGTCAGCAGTCTTTTTATTCGTCCCGACAAAGATTACCTGAAGTTGATTTTACCGAAATAATTTTTTCGGGATCGGCACCAATTTTTGAGTAGAAATCGTGTTTTTCGTTTGCAATCGTCGGTATCGGTACAACTTCACCAGCCGCTAAACTTGACGTCGCTGACACAGGAACAACAACAAGTGCGATCATTGTTCCTCGCGCTGGCGCGTTCACGGGAACGACTGTCAACGGTATGGTTCGCTACAATTCAACATCGAACTTATTCGAGTTCTATCAAAACGGTGCTTGGGTCAATTACACAACTGTTTCGGATGCTCGATTAAAAACAAATGTTGTTCCGGTCTCTTCGACTCAAGGGCTTGATATTGTTAATCAACTTAATCCTGTATTCTATGACTGGGATAAAAACAATCCACGAACACAATCTTTCGGAGACAAGCACCAAGTAGGTTTTATCGCTCAGGAAGTTGAAAAAGTTCTTCCTGAAGTTGTTGATGTGGGCGAAGATAGTTATCGCTCAGTTCAGTACGGCAAGATCGTATCTGTCGTCGTAGCAGCCGTTAAAGAGCTTTATAACAAGTTCTTAGGGCATGATGAGCAGTTAGCTACCCAAGCTCGACAAATCGCTACTGTGACCGATAAAGCGGCTAAACTTGAATCTGAGAACGCAAAACTCAAACAAGAAAACGAAGCAATCAAAGCTCGTCTTGAAAAAATTGAGAAAGCTCTCAACTCGAAATAAATGCACTTTTTATCGTGCCTTTTCCGCATGGCCTACTCTGCCAGCAGCGTCTTCATTTCCAGGCCGAGAAATTAGGGTTATACACTTTTGTACAGAGTAAGTCGTAGAATGGACTTTGTGACCATTGGTTGTTCAAATTTTGCCTTATCGAAAGAATTTTTTCCGTGGTGATCACAATTGCCAACACAAATATTGAAAAAAATCCACTTTAAAAGGTTTTGCTGATCTTCGATAACGCTGGAGCTGACAGTTTCGATCAATTCGAAAGCTTGCTTGAATGTGTATTTGCCTGCAATAAAAATTAAGAACTTCTTGGGCTCTGCAAGCTAACTTAGGTGGCCTGAGTGGACGTTCCTTAAATTGCCCTATGACACCGTCTTCAGATGGTAAAAATATTTTTGTGGAGGATGGATCGAACAATCGAATCCTCATTTGGAAAACTTTGAATCCAAGCCTTGGGGCTAATGCTGATATTGTGCTGGGCCAACCAGATTTTTATTCTAATATTCAGGATGGTACGCAAGTTTCGGCGCAATCCTTGGGCTATGTCAGCAGCGTTTTTTCAGATGGCACAAGATTATTTGCGGCGGATCGAAAATTCCATCGGATCCTGATTTGGAATTCGATTCCAACGTCTAACTTTCAGAAACTGCCCCACTTAAGTGTGCTTGCTTTAACTCGCGCGTCGAATAAGTTCAGTTTTTCTAGAGGCTTATCATCTCCTTGCGGCCAAACGAATT
>JAYWEQ010000152.1:0-4686 GCA_043779185.1 Pseudobdellovibrionaceae bacterium | reverse complement strand
GATATGGCCCACTTTGCAGGACTTGTTGCAACGGGGCACCATCCCTCACCGTTTCCGTATGCGGACTATGTGACTTCGACGACCCATAAAACTTTACGGGGTCCCCGTGGTGGAATTATTCTGACCAACTCGGAAGAAAAAGCAAAACAGGTCAATTCAAGAATTTTTCCTGGGATTCAAGGCGGCCCCCTTGAACATGTGATCGCTGGAAAAGCCGTGGCCTTCGGCGAGGCCCTACGACCTGACTTTAAAGTTTATATGCAAAGGGTTTTAGACAATGCGAAAACTTTGGCTGAAGAAATGATGCGACTGGGATTTAAACTTGTCACTGGCGGCACAGAAAACCATTTAATTTTAGTCGATCTTAGTGACTCGGCGGTGACAGGAAAATTGGCTGAAAACTCCTTGGATGAAGCCGGCATCACGGTGAATAAAAATACCGTTCCGAATGAAAAACGGTCGCCTTTTGTGACTAGTGGAATTCGCATTGGAACACCGGCCCTATCTTCCCGAGGCATGGGCCCGCAAGAGATGAAAAAAATTGCCGGGTGGATTTCGCAAGTCTTGAAAGAACCAGAAAATCCAGGACTAAAATCCAGAATTCATGGGGAAGTTAAAGAGCTTTGCCATCATTTTCCTGTCTATAAAGACTGATTTTGAAGTACAATTTAGGTATGAAGATAGCTGCTCAATTCGGATTGATTTTTATTTTGGCTGCTGGGGTTCTTTCGGCCTGCGCCCATGCGCCACCGCCGACAACGGATGAAAGAATGCAGCCTGCCAAAGACTCGATCAATGACGCTTTATTAGATCAGAATTCTGAACCGCAGTTTCGGGGCACAGCAAAAAATCCTGGCTATGTGTCTAATAAAGAACCCATGCTTTTTGATTGGCCCGTCGATCGCGCTCTCGTTTCTAGGGGGTTTCTTCCAAATAGAAAGCGGCCTCACCTGGGTCTTGATTTAACAGGCCCCCGGGGCACACCCATTTTATCGGCCCAGCAAGGGTCTGTGGTTTATGCCGGTCGCGATTTTCGTGGTTTTGGAAATATGGTGCTGATCGAATCCGGCCAAGGTTGGGCCACAATTTATGGTCATTTAGAAAAAATCTTGGTGACCGAAGGCCAACGCGTCAGTCAGGGTGAAAATATTGGGACCATGGGCCGCAGCGGCAGGGCTACAGGTGTCCATCTGCACTTTGAAATCAGAAAAGATAAAGGCCCGGTCGACCCCCTGCCACTTCTTCCCAGCGTTCGCTCCATTGCTTCCGACCGAAAAAAGAGCAAATAAGTTCGTTGTAGAGTCTTCCCTACCAATTTGAAATTATTCATCTTTCCCATCGCCATCCCCTTGCCTGGTGCATTTTAGCCCTTGATCGCTGGCCCACGTCTTGCTAATACACTGGGCGGGGTTTCATAGTGGGACCGATCAATTAAAAAATATTCCAACTTAAATGTTGGATCCAAATGGGAGGATTTTCGAGTGAAAACATTATTAGCTGTTATGGCTTTAGTCGCAGGTTTTACGGCTCACGCAGCCGAAGAATCAACAACGAAGGCAAAAAAAGAAGAAGTCATGAAAGAGCAGCGTGAAAATGCTCCCGTCGCTGTAGATATAGATAACGAGATTACAAATGCAAAAATGCGCGCTGATGCGGGTTCTAAATCGAAGCATTCGATTTCTTTGGGAGCCGGTTACAATGGTGGATCGCTGAAAGATGCTTTTGGAAAAACTCGCCCTGATATTTCTGATAATTCAACAAACGAGCAAAAAACTTCAGCTGCCGGCGATCTGATCTATCGTTACCGTCTTTCAGCATCTGACAGTTTAACAGCTGGTTTCGGATTGAAGTGGCTAACTCCTTCCTATGATGGTCAAAAAATTGAGGCTTCTAATCCTGCAGTTGGTTACAATAAATCTTTCAAAGCTGGTAAAACTCAGAATTCGCTGAGCGTAGGTTCACAAAAATACACAGCTTCTGAGTTGATTAAAAAACTAAAGATCAACGCAGATATTGGATTTGGTACTAATACGATTGTAGAAATCGGGACGTCTGGCTTGCAGGTTGGATTAGGAACATCTTTGGGTTACACCAACTACACTGAATTCATTGCGGGCAGCCAGTTAGAATACTCCGTTGCTGTATCACCTTATGTAGAGTATGCGTTTAATGATAAATATAATTTCCGAACTGTTTACCGCGGAAACGGTTACAATTCTTTACGTGAATCTAATATGAAGTTTGAACAAGAAGAGCCGACTCAATCTTTGGGTATCGGTATTGCTGCGACACGTGATATTTTCTTGTACCCAAATGTTCAATGGGTTTGGAGAGATGTAACTTCAGAAAAAACAAACGTAGCACTTTCTGCTTCAATGAATTTTTTCTAAGCTGATTTCAAAGTTAAATTAAGAATTTTAAAAAAACCCGCAAGGAAACTTGTGGGTTTTTTTATGCGCTCTAAGCTTTGTTTTTCCGGTGAGCGCGAACTTGTTTCAATGTTTCAATGGCCACAGGAATTAACGAGACTCCAATGACGGCCATCACGACGATTGTGAAGTTTTGTTTAATCACGGGAATATTACCAAAGAAATATCCAGCTCCCAGAAAACAGCTCATCCATAAGACTGAGCCTATCAAACTATAAAAAGCGAACTTTCGATACTCCATACGCCCGACTCCAGCCACAAAGGGTGCGAAAGTTCTGATGATCGGAAGGAATCGTGCAAACATCACGGTCTTTGCACCATGGCGATGATAGAAGTCTTGCGTCCGCTTAAGATTGGTAGGATTTAGAAAAATAGAATCAGACTTTGAGAATATCTTAACACCGATTTTTTGACCCATCATGTAGTTGGTATTATCGCCGATAAAAGCAGCCAGAACTAAAAGCCCCCAAACAAACTTAATTTCAATCCCACCCGCCTCTAAACTGGCTAAGGCACCGACCGCAAAAAGTAAAGAGTCCCCCGGTAAAAACGGCATGACCACTAAGCCTGTTTCCGCAAAAATAATCAGAAATAAAATCAGGTAACCCCAAGCACCATATTGCAAAGTGATTTGAGCCAGATGCACATCAAGATGAAGGAAAATATCTAGGATTTGATTCATAATTGAGGCTAGCGGGAGGCTTCGTTTTTTGGCAAGAAAAAACCCGGCTGTGGGGGGAGGGGTCCAGCCGGTTTTTAGGGGGTTAGATTAATTTTTTTTCTTAGTAGCTGTTGTATAAGGCCTGAAACATATCGCTAGCCTGAATTCGAGAGGCCGGAAGGTTCACTTTGTAAAGATCTTGTCCATGCAGAAAGTCGCGCAAAACTCCGACTTGATAAAGGAATGTAGTCCCTTGAAAAACGTCGATGTTTAAGTAGTACCAATTACATTTTGTATCAGCACAATAGCCCGTCACTTCAACCGGCATGCCCGCCGCCGTTCCGGTGAAATGGTCTTTGCCGGTTTGATTCAGAGGGTGACCGGTGCGAATTTCGCCTGGTGTTGAGCCAATTGATAAGCTTGTCTTAATATAAAGGAAGCCGCTCGAAGTATCAGAAAGTTTACTGATACTTGAGATTGCCATTCCGACACCTTGGGCGTCCAACTGATCTTGAGCTTGCTTTGTCGCCCCGTCAGCAGCAACTCCGTTAATACCACTACGAATTCGTGTGTGGGTTTCTTCCTCTTTTTGACCGCAGGCTGAGATCAAAAGGGCCGCGGCGATCAGGGATGAAATCATCATACTCTTATAGGTCTTCACAAAGCCTCCTAGTTAAATACAATAGAGGTTATTGCAAAGCCTCGGCCACTTCGCTAGGCGGCGCAAATACATGTTATTACCGACGAATCTCAGGCTGAGACAGTTTTATTAAGGTGGTTTAGGTGAAGATCGCAAGCTTTGAGCCAAATCCTGATAGCGGGTGATTAAAAAATCAACAGCCGGGCCGCTCTTTCTAGAATTTGTGGGGATGCGGGGTTAGTCTGCGCTACGCACTTAAGTGGGGCAGTTGGATCGACTTAAGGTCGATCAGAATCTCCGCACACAACGGACGTAGAAAGCACCCGTCCTAGGATCGTTAAAGAGGTAACCATTGTCGAAGCCGAAGTCCCACGCACCCGTTGTTAACTTCTCCGTGGACGACCAATAGTAACCAGAATACAAAAAACCACTTATGTTGTGTGACTGCTGATACAAGAAACTTAATTCTTTACTCGCCGGCAAATACCAATCTGTTTGACCTGCGTAAGTCATGTTTTCGCAGAATTTAGCCGCGTCTGTATCAGTATATGTTGAGGCCAAAGAAGCCGACTGTGTTGCTCCGTAAGTATAATTACTTGCCCCTGTTATCACATTATACGCCGTTGTCCCTGAATTGTTCGCCCATGCTTTCGTTACTGTATCTGTTCCACCCGCGCACGTCGGCGTGCCTGAATTCGTGCAACCACCAGGCGTTGTGAAATATTGCTTACCGTTGTAACTGCCTACATAGATTTGATTCGTTGCCCAGCACGATTGACCCACGATACAATCGTCGGTTTTGTTGGTGATCGTCCAGTTGCTGCCATTTTTTGTAAGTGTTACTGATTGCAGGTTTTGCCCCTGCATTTCTAAAGTTGTGATCCCTGATGGGAAGCTGTCTGCACCGTTAGGAGTGATCGTCACTGCTTGGGCAACTTTGCGCATAATAGTCACCT
>JAYWEQ010000151.1:0-17190 GCA_043779185.1 Pseudobdellovibrionaceae bacterium | reverse complement strand
GGAATTCATAAAAAATTAGACACAGTTTATGGTCAAGATGAGGATTTTACAAAAGCATCGTTGCGAGTCAGCGAAGGCTATTTTCGCTCGCTGCCATCTTCTGTGGGATCTGCCATCAAGATCAAGGATTGGGTTTTAGCACTGTCGATTGTTGTTCCGGATTACGATAATTTTAAAGGGGATTTGTACAATAAAAGCAATAACGTCACGACACTTTCGTATGTTGATCAGTCTTTATGGGCCGGCGGCAGTGTTGGAAAAAAAATCTCAGACACGGAGTCTGTCGGTTTCACCGCCTATTATACGGCAAGGAACTATGAGCGATCGGTCTCAGATCGCAGTTTTCCAAGTGCCTCAAAGGCAACGCTTTTCAGTTCAGAAACAACAAAAACAGATAATAGTTTAATTTTAATTTTTGGTTATTTTAGAAAGTTAAATGAGAAGTGGAATTTGGGTTTGTCGGTCCGTCCGCGATCTCTTAAAATTGCGGGTAAGTCGTCGGTTTATGAATCGACGACCCAGGTCGACACGGTGGCCGCAACATTGACTCAACAAACGGTGAACGAGCCAGATCGCGGTTCTGATACTTTTATTCCTGCAAAATTAGGTGCAGGAATATCTTATAATCCCGATCCTGGTTGGTTGCTTTCTGGCGATGCAACACTTTACGAAGAGCTTAGTTATGAAGAATTGGATCGGCGAAGTTCTTCGTCGATGATTCAGCATAAGCCCACATGGAATATTCAGCTGGGCGGAGAACATCGATTTTTACCTTGGCTTAAGTTTAGAGCTGGAGTGTACACTGACTTTTCATCACATCCCGACCCTGAGTCCACCAATCGATTGCAAGAAGACCATGTTGATATGTATGGTTTTAGTGCAAATTTTGTTTTTATCGCAGAACAAAAAATCGCTTATACTTTTGGCGGTTATTATACGGGCGGCAAGGGAATTTCGAGACAACGAATCAATCAACAATATGAGACTGTTAAAAAAGCTCAAAATATTTTTACGATGCTTTTTGGGACTGCTTTTTACTTTTAATAAGCTTATTTGGGGTTAATCTCCTCGCTGTGATAAAACTCTGTGAATCTGAGAGCGGCATTGATGTTGCTTTGCTAATTTCTATACCTTCAGAAAGGAATTTCATTGAACTCTTTTGGAACAAAAGAAAAATGGCTTTTTAAGTCTAAAGAATATTCGATTCATGCCTTTGACCGCTGGGACCCCACCAGTTTAGAAAAAGTTAAGACGCTGCCTCTTTGTTTAAGCATTCTTCTAGAAAACCTTTTGCGCTACGAAGATGGGAAAAATATAAAAAAAGAAGATATTAGGGCTTTGATTAATTGGGATCCAAAGGCTCCACCTGATTATGAAATTCAATTCACTCCGGCCCGAGTTCTCTTGCAGGATTTTACTGGCGTGCCTGTGGTCGCTGATTTGACGGCGATGCGCAGTGAAATTCAACGGCGGGGAGGCGATCCCCTCTTAATTAATCCAGTGCAGCCGGTGGATTTGGTGATTGATCACTCTGTTCAAGTCGATAGTTTTGGACAGCGGGATTCGTTAAAAATAAATTCAAAGCTGGAATTTGATCGTAACCATGAGAGATACCAATTATTAAAATGGGCGCAAAAAAGTTTTAAAAATTTTTTGGTGGTGCCGCCGGCCACGGGCATATGTCACCAGGTCAATTTGGAATATCTTTCTCCCGTTGTCAGTGAAAGAAGCACTGAAGCAGAAACTTGGCTATTCCCTGATACTGTTGTAGGAACTGATTCCCATACACCGATGATCAATGGCCTTGGGGTTTTAGGTTGGGGTGTGGGCGGCATTGAAGCCGAAGCTGCGATGCTTGGACAACCTTGCTCGATGTTAATTCCGCAGGTCATTGGTGTGAAATTAATTGGAAAGCTTGGTCCCGGCGTCACCGCGACGGATTTAGTTTTAACCGTGACCCAAGTTTTGCGGAAAAAAGGTGTTGTTGGGCAGTTTGTAGAATATTTTGGATCAGGTGTTTCGCATTTATCTGTTGCGGATCGCGCCACCATCAGCAATATGGTACCCGAGTATGGCGCCACCGTCGGACTTTTTCCAGTTGATCAAAAGACTTTGGACTATATGATTCTGAGTGGGCGGGTGTCACAAGCGGCCCGAGCAGAGGCTTATTTTAAAAAGCAAAATTTATTTTTTAATCCAGAATTTGAAAGAAGATTTACTGATATTGTTGAAGTTGACCTATCCCTTGTTCAAACTTCTGTCGCGGGACCATCCAAGCCCCACGATCGCTGGAATTTAGATGAGGCTCGAAAGTCCTGGAGAAGTTTTTTATCCACGCAGCTTTCAGGAGATTTGCACGCCGTCGCAAAGCCGATTTTAGAAAGATGGATTTCTGAAGGTGGAAATGCCGTGACCAATCCATCTCAGGCAGAGCCCCTTCACTTTGCTGAAATGGCCAGTCTTGGCAGAGCGATCCCAGTAAAAATGGCGGATGGGACCGCGCAGGAATTAACTCATGGAAGTATTTTAATTGCTGCCATCACGAGCTGTACCAACACCTCCAATCCCGCTTTAATGATTGGGGCGGCGTTATTAGCTAGAAATGCAAACCGAAAAGGATTGAATGTAAAACCCTGGGTCAAAACAAGTTTTGCACCGGGCTCGCAAGTTGTGACGGACTATTTAGAAGCAACGGGATTGATGCCTGACCTTGAAAAGTTAAAATTTAATCTGGTGGGTTATGGTTGTACGACGTGCATAGGAAATAGCGGGCCGCTGTCGCCTTCGATGACAGAGGCCATTGAAAAAAATGGCTTGATCAGTGCGGCTGTTTTATCGGGCAACAGAAATTTTGAAGCCCGAATCAATCCCTTGGTGAGTGCAAATTATTTGATGTCGCCCCCCTTAGTGGTGGCTTATGCCTTGGCAGGGCATATTGATATCGATCTTTCGGATGAACCGATCACCCATACTACAGACGGTGAGGCTGTTTTTTTAAAAGATCTTTGGCCTGATCCAAATGAGGTTGACAGTTTAATGCGAAAATATGTCCTTCAGGAAAGGTTTGAAAGAATTTATAAAAATATTTCTTTAGGCAGTGAAGATTGGCAAAAAATTAAAATATCAGAAGAAATTATTTATTCGTGGAATAAAAATTCAAGCTATATTCAAGAGCCGCCCTTTCCTGGATTGCCCCCTCAAGATCAGGATTTTATGGGCGCCCGAGTCTTAGGTTTTTTTGGCGATTTTATCACCACCGATCATATTTCACCGGCGGGTAGTTTTAATGAGTCTTCGGCGGCTGGTCGATACCTTATAAGTTTAGGGGTTAATAAAGAAGATTTTAATTCCTACGGATCCCGGCGCGGGAATCATGAAGTCATGTGGCGGGGAACTTTTGCCAATGTTCGCTTGCAAAATAAATTAGCTCCGGATCAGAAGGGCGGCTGGACGGTTCACTTTCCATCGCGGGAGCTCATGAATTTTTTTGAGGCCTCACAAAGATACATTAAAAATAAAGTGCCTTTGGTCATCCTTGCGGGCAAAGAGTACGGCAGTGGGTCGTCTCGGGACTGGGCCGCAAAAGGAGTTCGACTTTTGGGTGTGCGTGCCGTGATCGCCGAAAGTTTTGAAAGGATTCATCGTTCAAATTTAGTCGGTATGGGCGTTGCCCCTTTGCAATTTTTGAGTGGCGATTCGGCCTTAACATTGGGTTTCAATGGCCAAGAAATATTTTCGATCCGGGGCTTGGGACAAGCTGAGCCTCGTGGAAAAGTGCAAATCACGGCTGAACGCGATGATGGATATCGGCGGCAATTTGAAGTCTTGCTAAGAATTGACACGCCCAATGAGCTTAAATATTTCAGATCGGGAGGAGTCTTGCCCTTTGTTTTGGCACAGCTTTCTCAGTCGGTCCTCAATTGATTGTTCTTGCCCTTTTAACTGATTGTTCTTGCCAAAAGTCGCTGGCCACGAGATTTCTAAAATATGGAAAAAGAAAAGCCTGCGGCCAGTCCCCTTGTTAATCCCGTCGAAATTCCCATCGAGCTTTTAAGTCCAGAAGCTTTGACTGGAATCATGAACGATTTTATTGGAAGGGAAGGAACTGACTACGGTTTTCACGAAATCACCAACGAGAAAAAGCTGGAACAAATTCGGCGGCAGATCGTCAAAGGCGATATTAAAATCGTCTTTGACCCAGCATCTGAGAGTGTTACCTTATTGACTCAGACAGATTGGCTGCGATTTCTTCGTGTTGGCGATGAAACCGAATCGTAAAATCTTTCGAAAATTAATTTTTTTGTTTTTTTTGATCAGCACTTCTTGCAAAAGTTTTGCCTCGGAACTGAACACCTGGCCTGACGAAACTAAAGAGGTCATGCATCATTCTGTCGATAAAACCGGACTTTGGATTTTAGGTGCGGGTGTCCTAGCGACGGTGACTGCATTTCAATTTGATGAATCAACACGAAACTCTTGGCGCGACCATCAACTCATGCCAGCCGAAACTTCGAAGGTTGGCGAATTTTGGGGCCAGGGAATTCCTGAAGTTTTAATCATTGGCAGTCAGTTGTATTTTGAACCGGCGCAGGGGCTTCCATCTGCAGAAGGATTGCTTTTAGGAAATCTTGCTGTGCAAGTTCTTAAGTATTCTATCGGACGTGAGCGCCCAGATCATTCGGAAAAAGTTTCAATGCCGTCGGGTCACACCCAAAGCTCTTTTTCATTAGCTACAAGTATGACTGAATCTTATGGATGGAAAGTGGGCTTGCCATTTTGGGGGATGGGGGTTTTCACAGGTCTATCACGAATCGCGGACGATAAACATTGGCTGAGCGATGTGGTGGCCGGTGCAGCGATCGGAATTATGTTTGGGCGTGCGGGTTTTTACAGTCGGCCGATCGAGCCCACAATTCTTTTTCAAAGCGGTCGATTTGATGGCTTTGCATTGAACTATAGAGTTGGTCTATAGAGATGGACTGTAAGACCAACATTGTATTGCCTTAATGAAGTCTAGATTTTTTAGGAGGGGCGCAGGATATTGGTCGAAAACGACTTTGGTCGTAATCAGCGCGGGTCAAAGTCATAGAGTGCTTTAGATTCATTTAGGGAATTAATTTATCTGAAGATCATCAGTTCAATAAATTGCGCACGTATTTTCATTGGACTTTTGTCTTGGGGGAATTGTCAAAATAACTGGACGATGGGCCTTTGATTTTCATTTTTAGAAAGCTTCAAGATGTTTGAAATCATTCAGTAAATTAAGTTTTAAAAAAAGATCCCGATACATATTGAGATGAAAGTAAATCGCAATCTAAGACATCTTTACGAGTCTTTAACAGCTGTCGTGGCCATTGTCATGATTTCATCATCGCTGCCTGCGCAAACTAAATTAGATCCCCATGAAATTTATAAAAATCAAAACCAATCTGTCAGTCAGGAACCCACCCGGCAAATTCCAAAAACGTTTCTTCAGCCTAAGTTACAAGTTTCAAGTCCTCAGGACAGAATGTGCCTCAGTCCCGCTGAAGTTCGGGATAAACTAAGAACAGATTTTAAAAACGATATTCAGATCCAATCGTTTATTACTTATTTCTTAGAAGTCCGCGAAACGATGCCAACGTTATTAATTCCCCTCTATACATCGCCAGATTCATCGGGTGTTCAAGTGGGAGCCCTTCGATCTGGAGACATCTTCAGAGTCGAAGAATCTGGTGTTGAGTATCTTGAAAAAATTCGAGCCGATCGCAAAGAAGGTATTTTGTGGCGAAAGATCACGGTCAGGGATCAGGACTCTCGGTCGGAGTTATGGTTTCAGTACTCGTGGAAAAAATTTCATACGTTAACGGCCATTGATCAGCCTTTAGAAATGACGTTACGACCTTTACCTAATCTGCACGTCCAAGCCCTTTATAAAAAGCCAGGAAACTGGAAACCCGAAGATTGTGAACTTGATAAAACTCTTTGTGTGGCTTGGCCTGATATGTATTCAAAAGTTTATGTTTTGGATTTTAAATGGCTGAAATCCGCCTCTGCCGTCAATCAAGGCGTGTGGTGGACGCTGTATTATAAGACCGGTGTCGATAAAATTGATGATTCGACCAAGCGAAAACAAGATTATGGTTGGATGGAAGCACGATCAGCCTATCGAAAAATAGACCAAATTCCGGCCTACCTTTATACCAGCGGTAGTCCCAGTATGGAAAACTTTTTACCTTCCGATGAAATTCAGAGAAACCAAAGCGAACTTTTTATATTCAGTGAGAATAGTAACGATACCCAGCAACGACAAAGGGTTCTTGCAAGCTTGGGACTTAGCACTAACAAAGTGAAAGGTCTTTCTAGTATCTTTGACCTGACTTTGGCCTTTAAAGGTCGGGTTGGAACAAGTCATTTGGATTTAAAACAAGATTTTGTAACTGCACCTTACACTTTGAATGCTGTTGTTCTTGGCGGCGAGGTTTCAAGTAATCTTTTCTTGGATCTTAAAATGCTAGGATCGTTAGATGTGGGTGTAGGAGTTTCTTCATCGAACCCGGAGTATGGCGTCGCTTACCATGTCGATACCCAAGAGTGGTTTCAGTACGTAACTCCGTGGCAGATTAACGAGGTTCCCATTGAATTAGGAGTGGGAGCTTATTATTTAGGTATGATTTCAAGACAAGAGATCAGTGGCTTTAATTCTTTTGTTGGATTGCATGCGAAAGTTCTTGTGATGGGACCAACTTTTGGAACATCACTTCGCTTGGCCCCCGTTGGGACTGATTTAAACTTACGTCCTTCGAATCACCTTGTGTCGTTAGGTCTTAATTATAATTCAGGCTGGAAGATTAATAAAGAGCCCGTCAACCTGTCGTTAGAAGCAACTGACTTGAATTACAACAATCCCAAAACACTCCACACCACTGAATATCGCTTGTATCAAATCAATATGGGCTTTTCATTCTAGACGTCTTGTTATGAGATTCCGAATATTCTTAAAGACCTAAAACGACTAGGGTTATCAAAGGATTGTACCTTTTGAGGGGTTAATATTAATCTTTTTTAATTCGGTTTAAATTAGAATTTAATGACCGAAGAGTAACCTGAAAGCAATCAACAACCAAGGAGGTTCTAATGAGAAACAGAATTATGTCCATTGTGAGTTTAGTGATGGTGATGGGTTTTACTCAGGCTAAAGCCGAGGCGCCAGAGGCAAAAGGTGACAAGGCTGAAGTCAAAGAAGATACTAAAAAGAGTGAAGCTGGCGATCGCCTTCAGGCAGAGATTAAAGAAAGAAATGCAGACCAGAAAAAAGTCGTAGAAGCTCGCAAAAAGCTTCGCAGCGATGAAAAGTCTGGGGCTTCGGAGGATCAGATAAAGTCAGACAAAGAGGCTTTAGATGGTGCAAGGAAAGAAAGAAATAAAGAGCAACGAGCGTTGGTAGATGATCGTCGCGAGTTTCACAAAGAGAAAAAAGAAGATCGTGAAGAGAAAAAAGAGCGTCGTGAAGATAGAAAAGAGCGCCGCGAAGATAAGCACGAAAAACATGAAGACAAAAGAGAGAACGGAAACAAACACTAATTAGGTTTAGGTATCAATGCAGTTTAAAAAAATATTACTGATGGTTTCATTTTTTTCACTTCAAGCTCAAGCGATATCGCTTGAGCTTGAAACATCTCAGAGCACCCAAACAAAGACGTATGAAATATCGGGATCAGGGGATTTTAATAAGCCTTCGGATGCTGAATCTAACACTTATGATTGGAGCTTGTCAGCGGATCGATCTCGGTCGGACTCGACTAATTCTGCTGGGAATACCATCACTGATAACACGACTGACTTTGTCGGTGGGCTTGGAGTGGAATTGCCCTCAAAGTTTCGTTTTGGCGGTTCTTTTAATTACTCGACGACGCCTGAAGAAAATTTAAAAAGTTCAGGGCTTAGTCTTTCTGCGGGTTATACTTATAATTTTGGTGAGACAGCTTCGGGACCGGTCGCAACAAAACCTGTCATGACGGCAGGAGATGCCACGGATATGCAGGAAAGTCGCGAGGCCAGTCCTGCCGGGAGTGAGTTTTCGCCTTATCTTGCGGTGGATTTAAATTATGAGAATCTAGATTATGTTCAGACTTTTGAAGCAAAGGCGCCAAGGTTTCAACAGGGGCCATCGAGGCCAACGACAGGGAAAAATACGATCAATCAAAAATTTACCCAAGTCACGGTGAAGCTTAAGCCTTATCGATGGGTGCGATTGAAAGCGTCTTATACGAAATATAGTTACAGTCGCGATGTGAGTGAGTTTCTTCAGTTCTTAGATTCCCATGATATTTTGGGAAAAGTGTCCTCTGGGTTCAGCACCGCTTTATCTGGTTTTTACGACAATACGGTCTTATTGGGAGCGAGTCTTTTTCCAAGTCCAGATTGGGAGCTTGCACTTTCGCATTCAACGTCAAAAGTTATTTCTGACGACAGCCTTTCAACAACTGATAAATTGGTTGTTTATTGGAATTTTTCTGAGGCTTGGCGACTGGGAGTGGGAGCTTCGGTTTCTAAATCGAATAATGCAGGATCCGCACCCAGTACGCTGTCAACAGTGTCGTTGGGCTATGAGTTCTAATTCATAAATATATTTTGGCGAATCTTGAAAATCTTCCTGATGCCCTTTATAGCATAAATTAAATCTATTCAACGTGATAGAACGCGCCGATACTTTAAGTATGAAAAAAATAACTTTGGCCCAAGTCCTTTTTCCCATGGCTGCCGTTTTCTGTTTATCTCCAATCATTTCTTCGGGGATCGCCTTGCTGATCGGCGTAAGCCTGGCCCTAATTTTTGGAAACCCTTATACCGAACTCACGCAAAAATGGACTCATACTTTACTAGGCCTGTCAGTGATGGGGTTGGGTGCGGGAATGAATTTGGGTGTGGTTGGAAAAGTTGGATTTCAAGGGCTTAGTTATACGGTGATTGGAATTGGCAGCGCCATGTTCTTGGGTGCAATTCTTGGGAAATGGCTGCGAACTTCGGCGGATACATCTTTGCTTGTGACTGTGGGTACGGCCATTTGTGGAGGCAGCGCGATCGCCGCAGTGGCTCCTGTGATACGGGCCAAACCTCACGAAGTTTCTGTCGCCTTGGGAATTGTTTTTGTTCTTAATGGTGTGGCGCTTTTTATTTTTCCTGCGATTGGACATTATTTTTCTTTGACCGAAGGTCAGTTCGGTCTTTGGAGTGCCTTGGCCATTCATGACACCAGTTCAGTGGTTGGCGCCACCCTTCAATATGGCCCGCAAGCATTAGAAGTGGGAACGACAGTGAAGTTGGCCCGCGCCCTTTGGATTGTTCCCGTTGCATTTTTAATTAGCTTTATTCGAGCCAGAAGGGCCGAAGAAAAAGTAACAAAAGTAAAAGGTAAAAAGCCATGGTTTATTTTGGGTTTTATATTAGCGGCAGCAATTGTGACATTTTTGCCAAGTCTGCAGGGCTTGGGACATAAAGTCGAAGGGCTTGCCAAGCATGTTTTGGTTTTGACACTTTTTTTGATTGGTACAAACCTAACGCGGACAACGTTGAAAAGTGTTGGCTTTAAGCCCTTTATTCAAGGAGTGATGTTATGGATGATCATGGCGACGGGTTCACTGTCAGCAATTCTTTTAGGGTGGATTCATCTTTGAAAAAAGTCTTTAAGATCTATTTTTATTTATTTGCGCTTGGCCAATTCTAAAAATAAACATACCGGCCAGCATACTTATAACAAAGATCAGAGGCCTTGATTGAAAACCCATCAGCGATACCAACGCCGGCCCCGGGCAATAACCTGACAGGCCCCAGCCAACACCAAAAATAAATGACCCTGTGATCAGTGAAATAGTAATTCTTTTTTGCGGAGGCAAGTGAAATTGGTTAGAAAACAAAGGAGTCTTTCGCCGAAGAATTATTTTTTGAACTGTAAAATGGACAAGGATGGCTCCAATCATGACAAATAAAAGAGAAGCATCCCAATGTCCAAAAAAATCTAAGAAGCCAAAAACTTTTTCGGGTCGACTCATACCAGAAATCCCAAGGCCAATGGCAAATAGAAATCCGACAAAAAGGGCGGCGTAATTTCTTCTCATGAGAACACTCCGATTTTTCGAAATAGGAAAACAGCCAAAGCCCCAGCAAAAATAAATGTTAAAGTTGCAATGATAGATCTGAGAGACAGTCGGCTGATGCCGCAAACGCCGTGGCCACTGGTGCAGCCGCCGCCAAGAATCGTTCCGAAACCAACCAGCAGACCTGCCACAATCAAGGTCCAGGTTGGCGTCGTTAAGCCACCTTCAAAAGATTTTGGATAGCTCCATTTTAAAAACAAACCACCCACTAAAAGTCCATAGATGAAATACCAGCGCCACTCAGTATCACCCTTGGAGGGATTCACGGCGGCGCCATAGACGATGCCGCTAATTCCTGTCACACGCCCATTCCAGAATAACATCAGTGAAACTGCGATACCAATCAGCAATCCACCAAGAAGAGCCAACAAATATTCATGCATTATGAAACTCGTTCCAAGCTTGCATACCACCAGCTAAATGTGAAACTTTTTGGTAACCCATTTCAATCGCGATGATTGCCGCTTGCTCTGAGCGTCGACCAGATCCACAAACAAAAAAGATACTTTCATTGCGGTTATAACCTTGCAGAAATTGCTTTAAATTTTCTCCCAAAGTGATATGATGGGCGCCTTGAATATGTCCCAAGGGCCCCGTGAATTCGTCAGGCCCGCGGACATCGACAACCAGCATTTGATCAAGATGGTTTTTGGCCTCCGAGGCTTGTAAGGTTTTAAACTTTTGATCGGTTTTGACCCTGTCTAAATTTCCACAAACTTGATTGGCCGGAAGAGCTTCATCTATTTTTTTAGGATAGGCCAATTTTAGCTCTGACATAATTTGAATAAATTGATCCTTTGTTTTTCCACCACCGGCCCGCGGATTGTGTTTAATTTCGGCTTCAATAGTTGAAGATGTAAAGCCCTTGTAATCATGGGCTGGATAGAGCTTGGTGTGGTGCGGGAGCTTAAAAAGCTTTTGCGTGATGCTGTCGAAAAGTTCAGCGGACGAACCACTTTGAAAATCTGTTCGTCCGGTGCCACGAATAAGAAGGGCATCGCCACTAAAAACCATGCCCTCACAAATAAAACTTAATGAAGCGTCTGTGTGGCCGGGGGTTTCAAGAACTTGGATTACAAAATCACCGAATTTAATTTCGTCGCCTTCAATCAGGTTTAAGTCGGCACAAATCACATTGGCTTTTTTTGGGACAGCGGTTTTGATAGCCCGTAAGTTCCTTATTTTTCCTGAGCCTGTCACATGATCAGCATGAATATGGGTGTCCAGAACATAAATAAGCATTAGATCTAACTCATCTATTAATTGGAGGTCTCGCTCTACATTTTCAATGACGGTATCAATCAGCACGGCCTCTCGGGTTTTTGAATCCGCCAGAAGGTAGGTGAAGGTTGAGCTTGCTGAGTCAAAGAGTTGCTGAAAGATCAGATTTTTATTCATGGGAAGCCTCATTTTTTCTTGCGACCAAATACATAAGTATATAATAATAATGTAATATGAAGATGCAAGTGGAAAAACTGCTGAGGCAGGAAATGAAAAATAAGTGTGGCCAGGTCGCTGTTGTACTGAAGGCGCTGGCGCACCCACAAAGGCTGATCATTTTATGTCACCTTGCAGAAGGCGAAAAAACAGTGACTGAACTTGAACAAGTTTGTGAGGCCTCGCAGTCCTCGGTTTCCCAATTTCTAAATAGAATGCGATTAGAAGGCTTAATTGACTCAGATAAAAGAGGACAATTTGTATTTTATAAGATTCATGACCCTCAATTGAAACAATTAATAAAATCTTTATATAAGATTTTTTGTCAGTAGGAACGAGGCTTGCAATTGACATCGGAACTTCAGCCAAAGCTGGGCCTGAAAGAAAATTGGGTTCAATTTAGTCTGTTGGTTATTGTGAATGCTTTTGTCGGAGCCATGGTCGGCTTAGAACGAACTCTTTTACCTGAATTAGCGAAGACCGAATTTGGTCTTGATGCCAAAAGCGCCATTCTATCTTTTATTGTTGTTTTTGGTTTTACAAAAGCAGGTACAAATTATTTGGCAGGTCGCTGGTCGGATCGATGGGGTCGAAAAAAGGTTTTGATCTTAGGCTGGATGACGGCGATTCCTGTTCCCTTGATTCTTATATGGGCCCCTAGTTGGTCATGGATTTTAGGCGCTAATTTTTTTCTTGGAGTCAGCCAAGGGCTGACTTGGTCAACAACCGTCATTATGAAAATTGATTTGGTGGGTCCAGTAAAAAGAGGCCTTGCCATGGGTTTGAATGAGTTCGCTGGATATTTTGCCTTAGCTCTTTCGGCCCTGGCCACAGGTTATCTGGCAACACGTTATGGTTTGCGACCTGTGCCTTTTTATTTGGGAATTGTCTATGTGGTCGTTGGGCTTTTAATAAGCGTGGTGATGGTCAGGGAAACAAAAGGGTATGTGTCCGCAGAAATTAAAACTGAACAGCGGATGTCAGCAAAAGCTATTTTTTTAAAAACATCATTTCAAAATCGAAATTTATCATCTGTGACTCAGGCGGGATTTGTAAATAATCTTAATGATGGAATGGCATGGGGATTATTTCCAATTCTGTTTGCATCAAAGGGTTTAAGTTTAGAGAAAATCAGCTGGCTAGCGGCCCTGTATCCAGCGGTCTGGGGGATCTGTCAGCTTTGGACAGGTCATATTTCAGACATATTAGGCCGTAAACCACTCATTCAGTGGGGAATGTGGATACAAGCTGGCGGAATTGTCATGACGGTCTTGTCCTCAACATTTTTTGGTTTTGTTGTTGGTAGTCTTTTATTAGGTGTGGGAACGGCGATGGTCTATCCAACATTGCTAGCGGCGATCGGTGATGTCGCTCATCCAAGCTGGCGATCCTCGTCGGTCGGAGTTTATCGTCTTTGGCGGGATTCGGGTTACGCCGTCGGCGCCATTATTTCAGGACTTGTGGCAGATATTTTTGGAATTTCTGCAGCCATTGGACTTATTGCGCTGATCACATTTTTATCTGGTGTTGTCGTTTTTAAACGGATGAGGGAAACGTTGATTCTGAAGCCTTAAGCAGACTTTGTGAAAATACTTGAACATCTTATTATTGCTAAGGTCACCACTGCTCGACCTTTAATCTTGTTTACAATTCCCGCAAGGCCATCGAGTGGTGGTCATTATGGGGTTTTGACGATAAATGATTTAGCTCTGAATGCTTGTCATATCATGCCAGAGGCTTTTGTTCCTGGAAGATTTACTCCGTATGAATATTGGCAATGTTTTAGGAGCAAAACCATTTCGTCAGATTGCGGAAACATTGGTGTTCTTGATGGTGAAGGAGTCTTTGGACGAGTCGCCGTGAAAGTCTATGCGGATCACATAATGCACAAATTTATTGAATTCAGACCCTGGCCAGTTCGGGACTGTCGGAGTTTTGCGAAAGATTTAAAAAAGCTGACGCAAGGAACCTCATATGCTTGTATTTCTGCATCCTATATTAAGCACGACTTAGATAAATCAGGCCAGAAGACATCATTCGGAATTTTTCACCGAATGAAAACTCGTAAGGGATATGAGGGTGAAAACAGCCGGTGGACAGAGAAAATTCGGCGTGATTATTTCCCGAACATTCAACTTTAAAAAATGGGGTAACTGGTCTCAGTGACACCCTGTTCAAATCAGGTTGGACACTTTTCTGTCGTCAGGGGTAACTAGTTTAAATAAATATATCCGGAGTGACCTTAAATCTTTTGCTAAGAGCTTTGATCTGTCGCAGATTGAGCTCTCTTTCTCCTTTTAAGATTTTTGAAACGATAGGCTGTCCACCAAGTTCTTTCGCAAGATCAGTTTGGGTAAGTCCCTGGAGCTTCATCAAATAAGCAAGCATATCAACGCCTGAAATATTTAAAGACTTATATTCTTTTTGTTCATAGTCACTAACAAGCTCTGATAGTGTTTGAAGATAAGTTTCGATACCTAATTCAGCTTTAACTTCTGCATTTAAAAGCGTGATAAGTTTTTCAACGACTTTTAATGCAAGGCTGTGCTGAGTTTTTGAGGTAATTTGTTGGAGAGGAAAAATCTCTACGAGTTTTAAATAAGTTGGATCAACTTTATGTGTGTGTGATTTAAGGTCCAACTTAAGAGAATCAATAATTTTTTTTGCAGCTGTCATAAGCTACTCCTTCCATTTATTTTTATCATAATCACCATGTGTTAAAACATGAGTAACTAAAACTATTTTTACGCCGTACTGAATTTTCGTAATGGCGCGAACTTTATTTCCACCTACATCGAAAATAGCCTGTTCGTTTACAAAATCAACATTGGCTCCAAAAAGCTGTTTTACATCATGATTGTTTTCAAAATGCGCTGACTCAATCAACTTAACCCAGCGATCAAGTGCCTTTCGACTTGATGAGTGTTTCTTTTTGAAATCATCGATGTTGTTTTTACCAAGCAGTCTCACAAATTTAATTATAGCAAATTGACATATTGGTTTCTACATAAATAGAGCAAATTGACATATTATATCAAAGCAAGGCGAAAGTCTGCTTTATTGGTTATGGAAACCAATTTAAGGGTTCTAAACAGTAGGTCTTTTGACCGTGTAAAAATTACTTGGTGACCCTGGACGCCCAATGGGCAATGTTGGGCAAGCCCCATGATTTCATACACTTAACTTTTCGTAATTACGATAAATACCTAGCTCAAGTCACTGAACTTTATACTGCGGGCAATTCTCTTCGTGAAATTTCAAGAATTGTTGATCTTTCGAAAACAAAGGTTCGGGATCTTGTTTTGCGAGCTGGAATTCCTTTGAGGTCAATGCGTAATGAAAAGGGACAGCTTGTCCTAGGAACTCGAGGTAAGCGGAATGTGAAGCCGCCTTATGGGTATTGGTTCCTTAATGGCGAGGTTCAGCAGCATCCGAAAGAGTATCCAGTTGTCCTTGAAATTATTGAACGGTGGAAATCGAGTCAGACTATGAATTCCATTGCGACTTGGCTGAATAAACGAGGGTTTAAGTGTCCAATCCCACGTAGTTTGACCGGGTTCGTTTCAGATACTTTGACCACCTGATTCTTGAGGGTATATTTCGCTTTTTATTCTTTGTCAATTTCCCTGAAAATTATTCGTCCTTTCATGCGATGGCTTGGGCCTTCATAAATACAAATATTTGAATTTTCGAACATCCGGTCAATGGCGGCGCTTGCCAGGACGGGATCGGGGAAAACTTGCGGCCATTCTTCGACGTCACGGTTGCTTGTAAGGATCATCGCGGAGTTATGCTTGCGGCGGTCAAACAGATCGAAGATCTCTTCGCTTACGTCCCGTGGCATGCTCACAACACCCCAATCATCCAAGATCCAGAGTTTTGAAGTCAGTATCTGCTTGAACAACAAGTCGAGCTTGTCTTTTTCCCGTGCCATTCTGATTTTTGTTCCGAGGCGTTTTACACTCGTGCAGAAAACACTGTGCCCGGCCTGCGCCGCCATCATCCCTAGAGCAATTGCAATATGAGTTTTACCAGTACCTGGACTTCCTAAAAACAAAGCGATCTCGTTATTCTCAATGAACTTCAGATTCTTTAAAGCTTCAATCTTCTCGCGGGGGATTTTTTTATTAAAATCCCAGTCGAACTGCTCAAAGCTTCTTCGCTCTGGAAAATCTGCACGCTTCATTCTGCGCTCAATCGCATTGTCACTGCGGGCATCCAGCTCCGCTGACAGCAACTCACTTAACCATTGCACATCGGTACTCTTTTTTCTTTTTTGAAGAATATTTTCAAGCTCCGCAGAAGCCGCCGGTAAGTGTAACTTTTTTAACTGATCTCGTATTACATCGATTGTCATTTCTATTTCCCTCTCACTGTTGTTCACTTTGACTGTGAACTAACGTTAAATGTTTTTTGTATTCACTCATCGGGCGCGCAAACCTACCTCCCATTGTTTGCACGGTTGTTAAATTATCTTTTTGGATTTCTTTTTCTTTTGGCTTCGCCATAATATTTAAAAGCTGACGAACTGTTCGAAGATTCACCTGCGACAGCTCCAGTGCCGATAAGCAAGCCTTGTCGATATCAGCATTGTTATATTTCTTATTCAACGTGAGCAGGCCCCATACTGTTCTGGTATCCACAAAGCCTTCACCGCGAGCTAAAATAATATCAACGAACCGATGCACATTAGCTCCGATAGCTTCTGCGCGCTTTAAATAATGACCGTGATCCTGAAGTGTTTTTTCCCAAGATTCTTTGTAATGGTCTTTGCAGGCTTTCGTCGCAAATTTATCTTGGATTTTTTCGTACACCTCAAGCAAACGACCCTTGCAGTAAATGCAGACCTGTTCGGAGTTACCAATGACAAGTGCGATCTCGCCTTTAAGTCTTGTATCAACGCGGTAATATTTATTCGCAAAAGAAACATAGCCATCGCGGCGCACTGTTGAACGCGTGATAGTTTCACATTCGTAGCGCAATACTGGAAGTGGTCTGAGTAGCGAGGCCTCGTCGTTAATAAACACTTCAATGGGCTTTTGTAAATGCGTGCCATGCTTTCGTTCGTTGGTGATTATCATTTTGCGATCAATATGTTCCTGCGCATTTTTAAGAGTGTAATTTTTTAAATCGTATGATTCGAAAAGACGACGCTTCACCGGCACCATTCTTTCAACCTTGCCCTTTTTTTCGGGTGCTGCCGGTGGTAGTGCCTCTACCGTAAAACCATAGTGCGAAGCAAAGCGCTCGAAGCCAGGGTTTAACAAGGCTTCGTAATCGGAGGCCTCTTGCACAAATACTTTTGGATTGTCAGTTGTAACTTTGCGCGGAACTCCGCCCAGTTCTTCAAACATGCTCATCAAAACTTCAATGGTTGTTTGGAAATCAAGTTTTTCTACCACGCGAGCCATTTCATAGCGGCTGTGGCCGAGCACTCCGATAAAAATCCAAATTGTTTTTTTCTTGCCGGTGATTGGGTCTATCACGTCAAATAGTTTGCCCCAGTCCACCTGCAAACATTCCGCTGGCGCGTGAATGAGTTCCATCACGTTTCTCGTTGGCGCTTTGTCTCTGAGATGATTACGATGAAGATATCGATAAAAATTGGATCGCGGAA